>DATGGI010000117.1:0-3792 GCA_035308545.1 Usitatibacter sp. | reverse complement strand
CCCGACTACACGCTCGCATTCAAGCTCGCCCTCTACAGCGAGTACGAATACCGCGGCATCTCGCAGACCTCGGAGAAGCCCGCCGGGCAGCTGAACATCGACTTCACGCACAAGAGCGGCTTCTACATCGGCACGTTCCTTTCGAACATCAGCTGGCTGAAGGACACGGCCGAGGTGAACGGCTTCAGCACGAGCGCCAACGTCGAGTGGGACATCTACGGCGGCTATCGCTACGAGTTCGTGAAGGACTGGACCGTCGACGTGGGCTACCTGCGCTACGAGTATCCGAGCTCGAGCGAGTTCAACCCGAAGCCCAACACCGACGAGGTCTACATCGGCCTCGCGACGGGCCCCTGGTCAGCGAAGTACTCGTACTCGATCAACAACACCTTCGGCGTGCCCGACAGCAAGGGCTCCGACTACTTCGAGATCGACCTGAACCAGCCGATCACGCCCATCAGCGACAAGCTCACGTTCAACGGCGTGCTCGGCCACCAGACCTACGCGCACAACGGCGACCTTTCGTACACGGTGTGGAAGGCCGGCGCGACGTGGGACTTCGGCAGCGGATGGAATGCGGGCGGTTACGTGAAGGGCACCAACGCGAACCACGATCTGTACACGGTAAAGGGTAAGGACTGGAGCAAGACGCGCCTCGTCGGCTTCGTCACTTACACGTTCTAGGGCAGGCGCTCAAAAAAAGGAGAAGGCGAAATGAAACTGGTCACGGCAGTCATCAAGCCGTTCAAGCTCGACGAGGTGCGCGAAGCCCTCTCGGGAATCGGCGTGCAGGGGATCACCGTCACGGAGGTGAAGGGCTTCGGCCGGCAGAAAGGCCACACGGAGCTCTATCGCGGCGCGGAGTATGTCGTCGACTTCCTCCCGAAGGTGAAGATCGAGGCCGCGATCAAGGACGACCTCCTCGATCGCGTCATCGAGGCGATCGAGAAGAGCGCCAACACCGGAAAGATCGGCGACGGGAAGATCTTCGTATTCGACCTCGAGCAGGTCGTGCGCATCCGCACCGGCGAGACCGGCGCCGAAGCACTTTGATCAAGGGGACAACGACAATGAAACGCATGCTGGGACTCATCGCGCTCACCGCGGCGCTCGCCTTCAACGGCGCCGCGTTCGCCCAGGACAAGAAAGACGCCGCGCCAGCGCCCGCTGCCGCGGCACCCGCCGATGCGAAGGCCGCGCCCGCGACACCGCCGGCCGCCGCGCCGGCCGACGCCGCGAAGGATGCGGCCAAGCCCGCCGACGCGGCCGCGGCGCCCGCCGCGGCGCCGCCCGCGCCCACCGCGCCCGTGCTCGTCGGAGTCGACAAGATCAACAGCGGCGACACCGCGTGGATGCTCACGTCGATGGCGCTCGTGCTGATGATGACGATTCCGGGCCTCGCGCTCTTCTACGGGGGCATGGTGCGCAAGAAGAACGTGCTCGCCACCGTGATGCAGAGCTTCGCGATCACCTGCCTCGTCACGGTTCTCTGGGTGATCGCCGGCTACAGCATCGCCTTCATGCCCGGCGGGCAGTTCTTCGGAAGCCTCGACCGCATGTTCCTGAACGGGATGATCTTCCAGAAGGAGGCGGGCAAGATCATGGTGAGCCACCTCGGCCTCACCGTTCCCGAGTCGGTGTACATGGCGTTCCAGATGACCTTCGCGATCATCACGCCGGCGCTCATCTGCGGCGCGTTCGCCGACCGCATGAAGTTCTCCGCGATGATGTGGTTCATGGGCCTGTGGTCGATCCTGATCTACTCGCCGATCGCGCACATGATGTGGGAGCCCTCGGGCTACTGGGCGGCCAAGGGCGTGCTCGATTTCGCGGGCGGCACGGTGGTGCACATCAACGCCGGTATCGCGGCCCTCGTCTGCGCGCTGGTGCTCGGCAAGCGCATCGGCTACGGCAAGGAAGCGATGGCGCCGCACAACCTCGTGCTCACGGTGATCGGGGCGTCGCTCCTGTGGGTGGGCTGGTTCGGCTTCAACGCCGGCTCCGCCGTGGCCGCCGACGGCCGCGCGGGCATGGCGATGGTCGTCACGCAGCTCGCCACCGCGGTCGCCGCGCTCTCGTGGATGTTCACGGAGTGGCTGATGAAGGGCAAGCCTTCGGTGCTCGGCATCGCGTCGGGCGCGGTCGCGGGACTTGTCGCGATCACGCCGGCATCGGGCTTCGTCGGCGTGACCGGCGCTTTCGTGATCGGCATCGCCGCGGGCGTGATCTGCTACTTCGCGTCCTCGTCGGTGAAGCGCATGCTCGGCTATGACGATTCGCTCGACGCCTTCGGCGTGCACTGCATCGGCGGCATCGTGGGCGCGCTCCTCACGGGCGTCTTCAACGTGAAGGACATCAGCGCCTCCGACGGTGACTTCATGGTGCAGCTGGGCGCCGTCCTCACGACGCTCGCCGTGAGCGGCATCGGCAGCTACATCATCCTCAAGGTGATCGACATGACGATCGGTCTGCGTGTCACCGAGGAGGAGGAGCGCGAAGGCCTCGACCTCGCGCTGCATGGAGAGCAGGTGCAGTAATTCATCGGAAGCAGGAGGCCATTCGAAGCGGGCAGGCGACTGCCCGCTTTTTTCTTTTATGCTTCGCCGCATGGCGAATCCTGCTGGCGAGCTGCGCGATGTACTCCTCGAGGCCGAGCGTCTCGACGTGGCCGGGGACGCGGACGGCGCGATCGCCGCCTTGTCGCGGGCCCTGGATCTGCGTCCGGATCTCGTTCCGGCCCACGCGCGCCTGGGCACGCTGTTGCTGCAACAGGGACGGCTCGAACGGGCCACGGCCGCATTGTCGGAGGCCGTGCGCCTCGATCCGGCTCGGGCGCCGGCCTGGGTCAAGCTGGGATCGGCGCTGCTGCATTCCGGAAATATCCGCCTGGGGCTCGAGGCGCTGGAGCGAGCCGAGTCGCTCGCGCCGGCCGACGCAGCGCAGATCGGAAGCTCGCGCCTGCTCGCGATGCACTACGAGCCTTCGCTCGATCCCGGCTCGATCTTCGAGGCGCATCGCGCGTGGGCCACGCGATACACGCCTACGCCCGATACGCGACCCTTCCTGAACGCAAGGGACGGCGAGCGGCCCCTTCGCGTGGCCTACGTCTCGCCGCGCTTCCACGACGCGACCGTCATGCGCCTCCTGGAACCGGTGTTGCGCCATCACGACCACCGCAACGTGGAAGCGTGGTGCTACGCGGTGACTCCGGTCGACAACTCGATCACGCAACGCGTGCGGTCCCTGGTCGCGCAATGGATCGACGCATCCGCGCTCGACGACACCGTCCTTGCCGCCCGCATGCGCACCGATGCGATCGACATCGCGGTCGATCTCGCGGGGCACGCGCCGGGCGGCCGTCCGCTCGCATTCGCGCGCAAGCCCGCGCCGGTGTGCATGAGTTGGATGGACTACTTCGACACGACCGGAATACCCGCGATGGATTTCGTCGTCACGGACGAATGGCACTCGCCGGCGGGCCGGCAACGATTCACGGAAACACCTCTTCGACTCCCGCGCGTGCGCTTTTGCTACGAGCCCATCGCGAACGCGCCTGCGATCAGGACGCGCGCGGGGCAATCGACAGTCTTCGGATCGTTCAATCGCGCAGCCAAGCTTTCTTCCGTGACGCTCGAGGGCTACCGGCTTGCGCTCGAAGCCGTGGCTGGAGCGAGGCTCATCATCAAGAACTCATCGCTTGGCCACGACGAGGATCGCGCCGCCTTCGCGCGGCGACTCGCGGCCGCGGGCATCGATCCGGCGCGCGTGGAGCTTCGCGGCTTCACCGAGTAC
>DATGGI010000116.1:0-3832 GCA_035308545.1 Usitatibacter sp. | reverse complement strand
TGCGCGTGCTGCGCTGGAAGCGTTTCGTGCAGGGCGACGAGGACGTCTGGGCGGCCAACACCAAGAAATTCACCGAGAAGACGGGCGTTGAAGTGCGGGTCGACGCGGAGGGCTGGGAGGACGTGCGCCCGAAGGCCGCGGTGGCCGCCAACGTCGGCAACGGGCCCGACATCATCATCTCCACCAACGAGGACGCGCATCTCTATCCGGAAAAGCTGGTGGACGTGAGCGACGTCTGCAACTACCTCGGCGGCAAGTACGGCGGCTGGTATCCGGTGGGCAAGGAATATTGCACCGACAAGGGCAAATGGGTCGCGGTGCCCATGGGTGTAGCGGGCGCCTGCCTCGTGCATCGCGTGAGCCAGATGAAGGCCGCGGGCTTCGACACCTTCCCGAAGGACAACGCGGGATTCCTCAAGATGTGCCAGGCGCTCAAGGCGAAGGGCACGCCCGTGGGATTCGCGCTCGGCAACGCGACGGGCGACGCCAACACGTGGTGCCACTGGCTCGTCTGGTCCCACGGCGGCAAGATGGTCGACAAGCAGGGCAACGTCGTCATCAACAGCCCCGAGACGATCGCCGCGCTCGAGTACGGCAAGCAGCTCTACGAGACGTTCGTCCCCGGCACGCTCTCCTGGCTCGACCCGAACAACAACAAGGCGTTCCTCGACGGGCAGATCAGCGTCACCAACAACGGCATCTCGATCTACTACGCGGCGAAGAACTCCGCGGATCCCAAGATCAAGGAGATGGCGGACGACATCGCGCACGCCAACTTCCCGATCGGTCCCGTGGGACGCCCGACGGAGCTGCATCTTTTCTTCCCGCAGATGATCTTCAAGTACTCGAAGTTCCCGAACGCGGCGAAGGCCTATCTCGCATTCATGATGGAGAAGGAGCAGTACGAGCCGTGGCAGAGCGCTTCGATCGGGTACGTGACGCAACCCCTCATCGGCTACGAGCAGAACGCCGTGTGGAAGAGCGACCCGAAGGGCGTGCCCTACAAGGACCTGATGAAGAACATGCTGCCCGGCGGCTACGACGGTCCCATGGGATACGCCTCGGCCGCGACGCTCGCCGACTTCATCCTCGTGAACATGGTCGCGGAGGCCGCGAGCGGCTCGAAGACGCCGAAGGAAGCGGCGGAGCGCGCAGCCCAACGCGCGCAGCGGTACTACAAGGTGTGATTGTCACCCCGGTGAAGACCGGGGCCCAATCATGAAACGCCTCCTCAACAACAGGCACTTCCTCGGGCTGCTTTTCATGCTGCCCGCGGGAGTGCTGTTGTTGGTGTTCCTCACGTATCCGCTGGGCCTGGGAACGTGGCTCGGTTTCACCGACGCGAAGATCGGCCGCGAGGGCCACTGGATCGGCCTCGAGAATTTCCAGTTCCTCGTGGGCGATGCCGTGGCGCGCCTGTCGCTCTTCAACACGGTCTTCTACACCGCGGTGGCGAGCGTCATCAAGTTCGCGCTGGGGTTGTGGCTCGCGCTGCTCCTCAATCGCCACATTCCGTTCAAGTCTTTCTTCCGCGCCGTGGTGCTGCTGCCCTTCATCGTGCCGACGGCCCTTTCCGCGCTCGCGTTCTGGTGGCTTTACGACGCTCAGTTCTCGGTGATCTCGTGGGTGCTCACGAAGATGGGCCTCATCCACCGGTACATCGATTTCCTGGGCGACCCGTGGAACGCGCGCTTCTCGGTGATCGCCGCGAACATCTGGCGCGGCGTGCCCTTCGTGGCGATTTGCCTCCTCGCGGGCCTGCAGACGATCTCGCCTTCGCTTTACGAAGCCGCGGCGCTCGACGGCGCCACGCCTTGGCAGCGCTTCCGCTTCGTGACGCTGCCGCTCCTCACGCCGATCATCGCGGTGGTGATGACGTTCTCCGTGCTCTTCACGTTCACCGACTTCCAGCTGATCTACGTGATCACGCGCGGCGGGCCGCTCAACGCCACGCACCTGATGGCCACACTCTCGTTCCAGCGCGCGATTTCCGGCGGCTCACTGGGCGAGGGCGCGGCGCTCGCGACGCTGATGGTGCCGTTCCTCCTCGCGGCGATCCTCTTCAGCTACTTTGGCCTGCAGCGCCGCAAGTGGCAGCAGGGCGGGAGGGACTAGTGGCGGACAAGGAGCTCAAGACCGAAGGGATGGGTTACCTGGAGTCGTTGCCGCGGCGCGTGGTGACGCTCTACCTGCCGCTGGGCGTCTTCGTGTTCGTGCTGCTCTTTCCCTTCTACTGGATGGCGACCACGTCGATCAAGTCGAACGAGGAGCTCCTCTCCCACGAGGGCAACCCGTTCTGGGTCTCGAGCGTCACGTTCGAGCACTTCCGGCATCTCATCTTCGAGACGCAGTATCCCGAGTGGATGTGGAACACCGTCGTCGTCTCGGTCGTCGCGACGCTCACCTCGCTCGCCGCGAGCGTCTTCGCCGCCTACGCGATCGAGCGGCTGCGCTTCCACGGCTCGAAGCAGGTGGGACTCGCGATCTTCCTCGCGTACCTCGTGCCGCCGTCGATCCTCTTCATCCCGCTCGCCGCGATCGTGTTCAAGCTCGGGATCTACGACACGCGCTGGGCGCTGATCCTCACCTATCCCACGTTCCTGATTCCGTTCTGCACGTGGCTGCTGATGGGCTACTTCCGCTCGATTCCATTCGAGCTCGAGGAATGCGCCCTCATCGACGGGGCGACACGCTGGCAGATCCTCGTGAAGATCGTGCTGCCGCTCGCGGTGCCGGGCCTCATCTCCGCGGGCATCTTCGCCTTCACGCTCTCGTGGAACGAGTTCATCTACGCGCTCACGTTCATTTCATCGTCGGAGGTGAAGACGGTGCCCGTGGGTGTCGTGACGGAGCTCGTGGAAGGAGACGTGTACCACTGGGGCGCGTTGATGGCCGGCGCGTTGCTCGGATCGCTGCCCGTGGCGATCATGTACTCGTTCTTCGTCGAGTACTACGTCTCAGGGATGACGGGAGCTGTGAAGGAGTAGGCGGATAGGCCCAAAGGCCAATTTCGGGATGCTCGGCGCGGCGGTACAACATTGCTTCGATCGCCAGGAGCTCCCATGAAGATAGTCGCCGCAGTCGCCGTATTCCTTCTCGCAGCTTGCTCCAGCACGCAGGTGAAGGACACCTGGAAGGACCCGGCCTTCACCGGGCCGCCGGTCAAGAAAGTGATGGTGATCGGCGTCAGCAAGAGCGACTCGAACCGACGGATCTTCGAGGACGGCTTCTCGAACGCGATGCGGGCGGCCGGCGCCGACGCGGTTCCGGCGTATCCCCTGCTTCCGGAAAGCGGCGCGATCGCCAACGAACGCCTCATGGGTGCCGTCAGGCAGGCCGGCGTCGACGCGGTCCTCATCACGCAGGTGCTGCGCGTGAAGCGAAACGTCGATGTCACGCCGGGATACGCAGCACCGGGCTTCTATGGGCGCGGCTTCCGCGGCTACTACGGCGCCGCTTATGTCACGGCGCCCGACGTGAACGTCTACGACGTGATCACGATCGAATCGACGCTCTGGAACATCGGCACGGACAAGCCCGTGTGGTCGGGGACGACGGAGCTGAACGAGCCCAAGAGCATCGCGGGCGCGACCGACGAGATTGCGAAGCTGCTCATCGCGAAGATGAAGGCGGACGGCGTCATCTGAAGGATCGCGGTGGCACTCTACGTGCGGCGCAGCGTCGCCGCGACTCTCGCGGGATTCAGCGGAATGTCCCGTATGCGCACGCCGGTCGCGTCGGCGACCGCATTGGCGAGCGCCGCGGCCGTCGGGCCCTGCGCCGCTTCGCCCGTGCCGAGGAAGGGCTCGCCGGGCCGGTCGATCACCTGCAC
>DATGGI010000115.1:0-15033 GCA_035308545.1 Usitatibacter sp. | reverse complement strand
CAACACCCATCCCATGTTCCTCGATGGCGCGGTGGAGGTCCAGGACGAAGGCAGCCAGCTGCTGGGGCTGCTCGTGGAGCCCAGGCGCGGCGAGATGGTGGTCGATTTTTGCGCGGGCGCCGGCGGCAAGACGCTGCAGATGGGCGCGGCCATGGGATCGAGCGGCCGCCTCTACGCATTCGACGTTTCCGACAAGCGCCTCGCGAACCTCGCGCCGCGGCTCAAGCGCTCCGGCCTCTCGAACGTGCATCCGCAGCGCATCGCCAGCGAGAACGACGCGAAGGTGAAGCGGCTGCGCGGCAAGATCGACCGCGTGCTCGTCGATGCGCCGTGCACGGGGCTCGGCACGCTGCGGCGCAATCCCGACCTCAAGGCGAGGCAGGACGAGACGGCGCTCGCCGAGCTCAACGCGAAGCAGATCGCGATCCTCGACGCCGCGGCATCGCTGGTGAAGCCCGGCGGCCGGTTGGTGTACGGCACCTGCAGCCTGCTCGCCGAGGAGAACGAGGACATCGTGGCGCAGTTCCTCGCGTCGCATCCGGAGTTCGAGGTCATCCCGGCCGGCGAGATCCTCAAGCGCCAGGGCATTTCGATCGCGGCGTCGCCCTACCTGCACCTCTATCCCCACGTCCACGATACCGACGGCTTCTTCGCCGCCGTGATGGAGCGGCGCAAGGGCTAGCGCGGCCGTCAGGCAAACGGGAAAATAGGTTCCATGGCCTCGACCTTCGACAATTCGCCCCTCGCGCGCGCCCTCGAAGCGATCCGCCACACCGCCTCGCCCGGAGAGCTCGGCCTCCAGGTCGCCGTGATCGCGGGGGCGCTGCTGCTCGCATGGATCGCGACGCGCCTCACGCGGCACCGGCTGAAGGTCACGCGCTGGCAGTTCGGCAAGGGCGAGTTCGAACGCGTCGCCTTCCCGATGATCGCCCTCGTGTTCGTGTGGACCGCCAAGGCGATCCTCTCGGCTTCGCTGCGTGTCGAGACGGGGCCCATCGAGATCGCGGTGTACACGCTGTGGGCCTTCGTGGTGATCCGCGCGGCGAGCTACGTGCTCGGGCACATCCTTCCCGAGGGCGAATTCCAGTCGTCGATCATCCGCTTCGTCGTGCTCCTCGCATGGGTCGGGCTGTTGCTGCGCGTGACGGACTTCATGCCCGAGGTGCTCGACGCACTCGACTCGTACAACGTCACGCAGCAGATCACCGTGCTCGACGTGCTGAAGGTCGCCCTGGCGCTCTTCCTCAGCATCACCGTGGCGCTGTGGATCTCTCGCGTCACGGAGGGTCGCGTGATGGCGGCCGAATCCCTCGAGCCCACGACGCGCCTCGTGATCAGCAAGATCACTCGCGTCATGGCGATCCTCCTCGCGATCTTCGTCGCGTTGCCGCTGGCCGGGATCGACGTGACGACGCTGTCCGTCTTCAGCGGCGCGCTCGGCGTGGGCCTGGGCTTCGGCCTGCAGAAAGTCGCGAGCAACTACGTGAGCGGCTTCATCGTGCTCCTCGACCGCAGCCTGCGGATCGGCGACGTGATCCTCGTCGACGGCCGCCGCGGCCAGGTGATCGCGATCCAGTCACGCTGCACCGTGATCCGGGGCTCCGACGGCGTGGAGTCGATCATCCCGAACGAGAAACTCATCACCGACACGATCGGCCACCAGACCTACAGCAGCTCGCGCGTGGCCGCGACGATCGCCGCGACGATCGCGTACGGCAGCGACGTCGACCGGGCCTGCGCGATCCTCGTGGAGCTCGCCAAGAAACAACCACGCGTGCTCGCCGATCCGGGCCCCGTGGCCCGCATCAAGCAGCTCACGGAACGGGGAATCGAGCTCGAGCTGACGGTGTGGATCAGCGACCCGGTGAACGGCGACGGCGACATTCGCGGGGACGTCCTGAAGGGGGCCCTCACGGCCTTCCCGGCAGCCGGAATCGGTATCCCGCTGCCCCAGCGCGAAGTGCGCGTGATCGCTACGCCTGAAACGACAAAAACGTGATATAATTCAAACTGTTGATCGATGGCTGGCGAGAAACTGAACCGGGGGCTCCGATGTGGGCTAGAATCCCCGCCATCGTCCCCATATAAGAGCCATGGCGTCCCTCCCGGCTCAACCATAAAGGCACAACCCAAAAATGTTCACTGGCCTGCTCAATCTTCCGTGGTGGGGTGATGTTCTCGTCGGGCTCGTCCTGGTGCAGATCACGATCGCCGGAGTGACGATCTACCTGCACCGCTGCCAGGCGCACCGCGCGCTCGACCTGCATCCGGCGGTCAGCCACTTCTTCCGCCTGTGGCTGTGGCTCACGACGGGAATGATCACGAAGGAGTGGGCCGCGATCCATCGCAAGCACCACGCGAAGTGCGAGACCGTGGACGATCCGCACAGCCCGCAGGTGCTCGGCATCAACACGGTCCTCTGGACCGGCGTGGCCCTCTACGTGAGGGAATCGTACAAGTCCGAGACGATGACGCGTTACGGCCACGGCACGCCCGACGATTGGCTCGAGCGCAACATCTACACCCCGCTCAACAAGTGGGGCATCCTGCTGATGGCCGCGATCGACATCCTGCTCTTCGGCGTCGTGCCGGGCGCCCTCATGTTCGGCGTGCAGATGGCGTGGATCCCGTTCTGGGCCGCGGGCGTCATCAACGGCATCGGCCACTGGTGGGGCTATCGCAACTTCGTGACCGAGGATGCGAGCACCAACATCACGCCGGTGGCGGCGTGGATCGGCGGCGAAGAGCTGCACAACAACCACCACGCATACCCGACGTCGGCCAAGTTCTCGATCCGCTGGTACGAGTTCGACCTCGGCTGGATGTACATCAGGATCATGTCGGCCCTCGGCCTCGCCACCGTGCGCAAGACCGCCGGCAAGGTGAAGCTCGATCCGTCGAAATTCGAGGTGGACGCCGCGACGCTCCAGGCCGTGATCGCGCACCGCTACGACGTGCTCGCGAATTACGCGAAGTCGATGAAGGAAAGCTGCGCCGTGGAGCTCGCCGCGCTGGGCGCGAAGGGCCACGACCTCGGCGCCCTGAAGACCCTGCGCAAATGGCTGCATAGCGATGCGCGCGACCTGCCCAAGTGCGAGAAGGTGGGCCACGTGCTCGCCTCGAGCCCGCTGCTCAACACCACCGCCTCGATGCGCCAGGAGCTGGCCCGCCTGTGGGAGCGTTCCACGCTCAACACCGAGCAGCTCGTGACGCAGCTCAAGGACTGGTGCGAGCGCGCCGAGCGCAGCGAAGTGCCTCAGCTCGCGACGTTCTCGCGGCGCCTGCGCAACTACGCCTGACACCCATCACGGAGGAGGAGAAAAGAGTGAAGAAACTGCATGCACTGATCGCCGCGACACTCGCCTCGGCCGGTCTCGCGTTCGCCCTGGCCCCGGCCGCCTACGCGGCGGACCCGCCGAAGGCCGAAGCGAAAAAAACCGAGCTCATGGACATCAACTCGGCCTCCGAGAAGGACCTCATGACGCTCAAGGGCATCGGCGACGCCCGCGCGAAAGCGATCATCAAGGGCCGTCCCTACAAGGGCAAGAACGAGTTGGTCGACAAGAAGATCGTTCCGCAGGCCGTCTACGACGACATCAAGGACCAGATCATCGCGAAGCAGAAGTGACGCCCGGCCCAGAGCGAAGCGATTCGTTCTGGCGTCCTCCCCGCGAAGGCGGGGATCCAAGGTTCAAATGAAAAAGCCCCGCGATGCGGGGCTTTTCTTTTGCGTTGGCGTTTGCCGCTTTACTTGATCTTCGTCTCTTTATAGGCGACGTGCTTGCGCGCGACGGGATCGTATTTCTTGATCTCCATCTTGTCGGGCATCGTGCGCTTGTTCTTGGTGGTCGTGTAGAAGTGGCCGGTTCCGGCGGACGACTCGAGCTTGATCTTTTCGCGCATGGCTTAAACCTTCTCGCCGCGCGCGCGCATTTCGGCGAGCACGACATCGAGGCCCTTCTTGTCGATGAGGCGCAGGCCGGCGCTGGTGAGGCGCATCTTGACCCAGCGATTCTCGCCCTCGACCCAGAACTTGCGGTACTGCAGGTTGGGCAGGAAGCGGCGCTTCGTCTTGTTGTTGGCGTGGGACACGTGGTGTCCGCTGCGGGGCGCCTTCCCCGTTACTTGGCAAACGCGCGACATGGCACTAAATCCGGTTTAGGAAAACGATTGAAAACCAAAGCATTGAATTATAGCGCGAAACAAGCCGAAAGGGCAATTCCCGGGCCCGCCTCAGATCAACCCCCGCTCCGCGAAAGACAGGCAGGCCCCCGGGGCCACGATGAAGTGGTCCAGGACCTTCACGTCGATGAGGGCGAGCGCCTCGGCGAGCGTGCGCGTGAGGGCCTGGTCCTGGACGCTGGGCTCGGCCACGCCCGAAGGATGGTTGTGCGCGAGGATCACGGACGCCGCGTTGTGCGCGAGCGCGTGCTTCACGATCTCGCGCGGGTAGACGCTGGTCTGCGTGAGCGTGCCGCGGAACATCTCGTCGGCGGCGATCACGCGGTTCTGCGCATCGAGGCATACGCAGTAGAAGCACTCGTGGGCGAGGTCCTGCATGCGGAGTCTCAGGTAACCGCGCACGGCGGCGGGCGACATGAGGCTGTCGCGCGCCTTCATTTCCTCGGAGAGCGCGCGCCTCGCGAGCTCCATCACCGCCGCGATCTGCGCGTACTTCGCCGCGCCCACGCCGGGCACCGCGCCGATCTCGCGTTGCGCGGCGGAAAGCAGGCGCGAAAGGCGGCCGAAGCGGGCAAGGAGCTCGCGGGCCAGGTCCAGCGCGCTCTTCCCGCGAATCCCGGTACCCAGGAAGAGCGCGAGGAGCTCCGCGTCAGAAAGCGCCGCCGGTCCTTGAGCCAGCAATCGTTCACGGGGCCGCTCGGCAGGCGGCCACTCGGCCATCGACATGCGAGCCTCGGGAGTGGGTAAAATGTCTTTATGGACAAGGTCTTGAATCGCCGGCTGCTGCTCGGTGTGACCGGCGGCATCGCCGCCTACAAAGTCGCCGAGCTTTCGCGGCTCCTGATGAGGAATAACGTCGATGTGCAGGTCGCGATGACCGAAGCCGCGACGCGCTTCGTCACGCCCGCGACATTCCAGGCGCTCACGGGCAAGCCCGTGATCACGGACCTCTGGGACGCGAGCTTCGCCAACAACATGGCGCACATCGAGCTCTCGCGCGGCGTCGATGCGATCGTCATCGCGCCGGCCAGCGCGGACTTCATCGCGAAGCTCGCGCACGGCATCGCCGACGACCTCCTTTCGACCGCGTGTCTCGCGCGCAATTGTCCGCTGCTCGTCGCGCCCGCGATGAACGTGGAGATGTGGGACAACCCCGCCACGCAACGCAACGTCGCGACGCTTCGCGCCGACGGCATCCAGGTGCTCGGTCCCGCGCCGGGCGACCAGGCCTGCGGCGAGGTCGGCATGGGCCGCATGCTCGAGCCCGAGGAGATCCTGCAATCGGTGGTCGCGTTCTTCGCTCCCAAGCGGCTTGCCGGGCGCAAGGTCGTCGTGACCGCGGGCCCGACGTTCGAAGCCATCGATACGGTTCGCGGCATCACGAACCTGAGCTCCGGCAAGATGGGCTACGCGATCGCGGAAGCGGCGAGCGCGCTCGGCGGGGACGTGACGTTGATCAGCGGCCCCACGGCGCTCGCTCCGCCCTCGGCCGCGCACTTCGTCTACGTGACGACGGCGGCCGAGATGCTGAACGCCGTGAAGGCGCACGTGGCGGGCACCGATTTCTTCTTCGGCGTCGCGGCGGTCGCGGACTACACGCCGGTGGCACCCTCGGGGCGCAAGATCAAGAAATCCACGGAGCCGATGGAAATCAAGCTGAAACCCACGGAGGACATCCTCGCGTACGTGGCCTCGATTCCCGGTGGACCGTTCTGCGTGGGCTTCGCCGCCGAGAGCGAGAACCTCGCCGACTACGCGCAGGCGAAGCGCGCGCGCAAGAAGATCCCGATGATCGTCGCCAACCTCGTGCAGCACACGATCGGCAAGGAAGAGAACGAAGTGACGATCTACGACGACGCGGGCGCGCATCCGCTCGCGCGGGCGCCGAAGTCGCGCATCGCGTACGGTATCGTCGAGCACGCGCTGGGCTTGCGCGAATCGCGGCACGCGGGCAACGTCACGCCGATCAAGCAGCTTTCGTAGGGATTCCCATGACGAGAAAAAGCCTGGACGTGAAAGTCCTGGACGAGCGCATTCTTTCCCAGATGCCCGCGTATGCCACCGAGGGCTCCGCGGGGCTGGACCTGCGCGCCGCGATTCCCGAGCCCGTCACGCTTCGTCCCGGCGACACGGCGCTGATCCCCACGGGCCTCGCGATCCATATCGGCGATCCCACGCTCGCCGCGATCATCATCCCGCGCTCGGGGCTCGGCTCGAAGCACGGCATCGTCCTCGGCAATCTCGTCGGGCTCATCGATTCGGACTACCAGGGCCAGCTCATGGTGTCGTGCTGGAACCGCGGCCGCGACACTTTCGTCGTGAATCCGCTCGAGCGCATCGCGCAGCTCGTGATCGTGCCCGTGGTGCAGGTGGACCTCAACATCGTCGACGACTTCGTCGAGAGCGAGCGCGGCGAAGGCGGCTTCGGCTCGACCGGAAAGCACTGAATGCGCGGGATCGTGCTCTTCGCCCACGGGGCGCGCGATCCGCAGTGGGCGCGGCCGTTCGAGGAGATTCGCGACCGGGTGCGCGCGAGCCGGCCCGAGTACCCGATCGCGCTCGCCTATCTCGAGCTGATGTCGCCGACGCTCGAAGAGGCGATCGACGCGCTCTGCGCGGAAGGCGCGTCGGCGATCCTGGTGTTCCCGCTTTTCATGGCGCAGGGCGGGCACCTCAAGGAAGACTTGCCGAAGATCCTCGCAGACATCCGCGCCACGCGCCCCCACGTTCCGATCGCGCTCGAATCGGCGATCGGCGAAGTGCCCGAAGTGCTCACGGCGATCGCGAGCTGGATCCTCGCGAAGGCCGGCTAGCTACTTCCTGCAGATCGCGTTGCCGTCGTTCCAGCCCATGGCGTATTGCGCGTCGGCGGCGAATCGTTTCGCATCCTTGCGCCCCAGCTCCGTGCCCTTCGCGCTTTCGCAGCCGTCGATGTAGCCGTCGCGCATGGCCGGCGGATAGCCCGCAAGGTTGTACGTCGGGGGCGCCGCTTTCGCACGGCGTTCCGTGGCCTGAACCGGCGTCTCGGGCCTATCCACGGGCGCCCTGGGCGCGGTGGCGCAGCCCGCGAGCAGAATCGCAAACGCCATTGCAAATGCCGGACGTAATTCGTTACGTTTCATGCGATACCATTCGATGCCCGATGAACACTGCCGCCACCTGTTCGATGCCCAACGCCCAAACGCTCCGAGCTTGCACGAAGCTGTTCTTCGCCATGCTCGCATTATCCGCCGCCGCGCTCGCGCCGGCGAAAGAGATCGCCTTCAAGTCGGGGCAGGTGAAGGTCGGCAACCATCCGCTCAAGGTGGAGCTCGCGGTGAGCGACGAGGAGCGCAGCCACGGCCTCATGTTCCGCAAATCCATGGGCAAGGACGACGGCATGCTCTTCGTGTTCGACGAGCTCGGCTACCACAGCATGTGGATGAAGGACACGCTGATCCCGCTGTCGGTCGCCTTCATCGACGGCGAGGGAAGGATCATCAACATCCTCGACATGGAGCCGCAGACGCTCGATACGCACTCGGCCGCGGGGCCCGCGCGCTACGCGATCGAGACCAACAAGGGCTGGTTCGTCGAGAAGAAGGTGAAGCCCGGCGACAAGGTCACCGGGCTCCCGAAGCCGCCCGAGTGACGCGATCTTCCTGATCGCGGAAGTCGGGCGTCCCCGCGCAGGCGGGGACCCAATTTCCCTATCAGAACATCGGCGCGTGGAACAGCGCCGAGGACGACATGAAGAACAGCATCGGGATCGACAACGCCGTGTTGGTCCGCGATGCGAGGAACGCCACCCGGCGCGCCTTGTTCTTCTCCTCATCGCTCGCCGGAACCATCCCGAGGATCTTCTTCTGGTTGGGCCAGATGATGGCCCACACGTTGAAGAACATGATGAGGCCGAGCCACGCGCCGATGCCGATCGGCACGTACGCCTTCTCCTGGAAGAGCAGCACTTGCCCCACCTTGTCGCCGAGGATCATCAGGCCGAAGAGCACGGTGGCCAGCGCGCCATAGCGGAAGAAGAGCAGCGCGCGTGGCGCCACGTGCTTCGTGATGCCGGCGCCCGTGGGCGGGGTATCCGCCGCCGCCTTCTTCAGCGCGTCGACTTGCACGAAGTTGAAGTAGTAGAGCATTCCGATCCACATCACGCCGCTCAGGATGTGGAGCCAACGTCCGAGGCCATGCTGGATGAAGTCGCTCATGTCAGCCTCCCATCATTGCGCGCGCGAGGTAGTACAGGACCACCGTCAGGACGACCCCGGTGATGACGGTGCCCCACAGCGTATCCAAAGGATTTTTCATCGTTGTGCTCCGGATTGAAATGGGACCATGCGAGGGCGATTCTAGCACCGAAAACCCCTAATGATTGAAGGGGTTAGAATGCCACGTGACTGATCTCCATCCGTATGCGCGACTCACGCCGGATCTCATCCTCAATGCGCTCGAGTCCCTGGGGCTGCGTTGCGACGGCCGGCTCCTCGCGCTGAACAGCTACGAGAATCGCGTCTACCAGGCGGGCATCGAGGATGCGCAGCCCGTCGTCGCGAAGTTCTATCGTCCCGCGCGATGGAGCGACGCGCAGATCGACGAGGAGCACGCGTTCGCGGCCGAGCTCTCCGCCGCGGAGATTCCGGTCGTGGCGCCCACGGCGTTCGAGAATCGCACGCTGCATCGCTTCGAGGATTTTCGCTTCGCGGTCTATCCGCGGCGCGGAGGACGCGCGCCCGAGCTCGACGATCCGCAGGTGCTCGAGTGGCTCGGCCGATTCATCGGACGCATCCACGCGACAGGCGCGGCGCGGCCCTTCATGCATCGGCCCCGGCTCGACGTCGCATCGTTCGGCGAAGAGCCACGCGAATTCCTGCTCTCGAGCGGACTCATTCCCGGCGATCTCCTTCCCGCGTGGGAACAGGCTTCGAAGCTCGCGCTGGAAGGCGTGCGCCATGCGTACGATCGCGCCGGCGATGTCGCGTACATCCGCACGCACGGCGATTGCCACGCGTCGAACGTGCTCTGGACTCCGTCTTCGGGAAACAACGTGGGCGGCCCGCACTTCGTGGACCTCGACGACAGCCGCATGGCGCCGGCGGTGCAGGATTTCTGGATGCTCGTCTCCGGCGACCGGCATTCCATGGCCGGCCAGCTTGGAAAGCTCCTACAAGGCTATGAAGATTTCGTGGAATTTGACGACCGGGAGATGAACCTTTTCGAGCCGTTGCGGACTCTACGTTTGCTGCACTACTGCGCGTGGCTCGCACGGCGTTGGGACGACCCGGCCTTCCCGCTGGCGTTCCCATGGTTCAATACGCAACGCTACTGGCAGGATCGCGTCCTGGAGCTGAGGGAGCAGGTCGCCGCGATGCAGGAACCACCCCTCGTTCCGGGCCGCTCCTAGGTTACATTTCGAAGCACGTCACCCCGCAAGTGGGGTGAAAATCGCGGCTCCAACGCAAGACCAAGAACGACAAGAGAACCATGGCCGATCCCACTGCCACGAAGTTCGACAGCGCACGCCCCTGGTGGCGCCGGTATGCGATTCCCCTCGCCATCGCGGCGGCCGTCGTGATCGGCCTGCTCGCATGGCATTTCTGGCCCTCGTCGTCTTCAACGACATCGACCGAGCCCGGCAGCTTCGGTGGCGACAAGGGCGGCAAGAGCAAGGGCGGCAGCGGCAAGGCGGGGGCGACCAAGTTCGGCGGCGGCGACCCCAATCGTCCGCAACCGGTCTCCGTCGCCACGGCGAAATCCGGCGACCTCAACATCGTGCAGACCGCGCTCGGCACAGTGACCGCCCTTCGCACCTCGACCGTGAAGACGCGCGCCGACGGGCTGCTGCTCCACATGAATTTCAAGGAAGGCGACATGGTCGTCGAGGGCGCGCTCCTCGCGAAGATCGATCCCGCGCCCTACGAAGTGGCCCTCGAGCAGGCGCAGGGCCAGCTCGCGCGCGACGAGGCGACGCTCGAGAATGCGAAGGTGGACCTCGACCGCTACCGCAAGCTGCTCGCGCAGGATTCGATCGCGTCGCAGCAGGTCGACCAGCAGGTCGCCCTCGTGAAGCAGACCGAGGGCACCGTGAAGCTCGACCAGGCGCAGGTGGACAACGCGAAGCTGCAACTCTCGTGGACCAGCATCACCGCGCCCATCGGCGGGCTCGTGGGACTGCGGCAAGTCGATCCGGGCAACATGGTCCACGGCTCCGATTCCAACGGCATCGTGGTGATCACGCAGCTCGATCCCATCTCGGTGCTCTTCACCATTCCGCAGGACACGCTGCCGCGCATCATCGTGCGCCTCAAGTCCGGCGACCACCCGCCCGTGGAGGCCTGGGATCGGGAGCAGAAGAACCTGCTCGCGAAGGGCACGCTCGCGGCGACCGACAGCCAGATCGACGTCTCCACGGGAACGGTGAGGCTGCGCGCGCAGTTCGCGAATTCGCAGGCCAAGCTCTTCCCCAACCAGTTCGTGAACGTGAAGATGGTCGTGGACACGCAGCACGACGTGGTCCAGATCCCCACGGCCGCCGTGCAACGCGCGACGCAAGGCACGATCGTCTATGTCGTGAAGGACGACAACACGGTGAACGTGCGGCCCGTGAAGCTGGGCGCCGTCGAGAACGACATGCAGGGAGTCGACTCGGGACTCAAGGCCGGAGAACGGGTGGTGACGGACGGCCTCGACCGCATCCGTGAGGGCGCGAAGGTCGACGTGGTCGTGCCGGGCGCGCCGGCGAAGGGCGCCGGGGGAGATGCATCCAAGCGCACGCCCGAACAGCGCGAGGCCTTCAAGAAGAAAATGGAGGGCATGACGCCCGAGCAGCGCGACGCCTTCAAGAAACAGCGCGAAGCGGCGAAGAACGGTTCGTGAACCCGTCACGCATCTTCATCCTGCGGCCGGTAGCCACCGCGCTACTGATGGTCGCGATCCTGCTCGCGGGGATCGTCGCCTACCGGCAGCTTCCGCTCTCGGCGCTGCCCGAAGTGGACTACCCCACGATCCAGGTGACCACGCTCTATCCCGGCGCGAGCCCCGACGTGATCACCTCGTCGATCACCGCGCCGCTCGAGCGCCAATTCGGGCAGATGCCGGGCCTGAAGCAGATGTCCTCGACGAGCTCCGGCGGGGCCTCGGTAATCACGCTGCAGTTCGAGCTCACCATCGACCTGGATTCCGCCGAGCAGGAAGTCCAGGCCGCGATCAACGCCGCGAACAACCTGCTGCCCGCCGACATCCCATCGCCGCCGATCTACAGCAAGGTGAACCCCGCGGACGCGGCGATCCTCACGCTCGGCATCACGTCGAAGACGATGAAGATGACCGAGGTGCAGAACCTCGTGGACACGCGGCTTGCGCAGAAGATCTCGCAAGTGGCGGGCGTGGGCCTCGTATCGCTCTCGGGTGGCCAGCGTCCGGCGGTTCGCGTGCAAGTGAATCCCAAGGCCGCGGCGTCGCAGGGGCTCGCGCTGGAAGACATCCGCAACGCCGTGGGCGCGGCCAACACCAACCAGGCCAAGGGCAGCTTCGACGGCCCGGCGCGCGCCTACACGATCGACGCGAACGACCAGCTGCGCAGCGCCGACGAGTATCGCGCCATCATCGTCGCCTACCGCAACGGCGCGCCGATCACGCTGGGCGACATCGCCGACGTGGTGGACGACGCGGAGAACAACAAGCTCGCCGCGTGGATGAACGAGACGCCGGCAATCATCCTCAACGTGCAGAAGCAGCCGGGCGCCAACGTGATCCAGGTCGTCGACAGCGTGAAGAAGCTGCTGCCGTCGCTCACGTCGACGTTGCCGGCCGCCATCGACGTGCAGCTGCTCACGGACCGCACCGTCACCATCCGGGCGTCCGTGCACGACACGCTGTTCGAGCTGACGCTCGCCATCGTGCTCGTCGTGATGGTCATCTTCGTCTTCCTGCGCACCGCCGCGGGCACGATCATCCCCAGCGTCGCGGTGCCGCTCTCGATCATCGGCACTTTCGGGGTCATGTATCTCGCGGGCTTCAGCATCAACAACCTCACGCTGATGGCGCTCACGATCGCCACGGGCTTCGTCGTGGACGACGCGATCGTGGTGATCGAGAACATCGCCCGCTACATCGAGGATGGCGACAAGCCGATGGACGCGGCCCTGAAGGGCACGCAGCAGATCGCCTTCACCATCATCTCGCTCACGTTCTCGCTGATCGCGGTGCTGATCCCGCTGCTCTTCATGGGCGACGTGGTCGGCCGGCTCTTCCGCGAGTTCGCGATCACGCTCGCGGTGTCGATCCTCATCTCCGCGGTGGTGTCGCTCACGCTCACGCCGATGATGGCGGCGCGCCTGCTCAAGCACACGCCGCCCGAGAAGCAAGGCAAGTTCTTCCGGAAGACCGGCGAGATGTTCGATTACATGATCGCCCAGTACGACAAGGCTCTCAAGGTCGTGCTCGATCACCAGCCCATCACGATGATCGTCTTCCTCGTGACGCTGGTCCTCACCGTGATCCTCTACATCCTGATCCCGAAGGGCTTCTTCCCGCTCCAGGACACGGGGCTCATCCAGGGAATCTCGGAAGCGCCCCAGACCGCTTCGTTCACCTCGATGTCGGAGCGCAGCCGCGAGCTCGCCGGGATCATCCTGAAGGATCCCGCCGTGGAGAGCGTGTCGTCCTTCATCGGCGTGGACGGCACCAACATCACGATGAATTCCGGGCGCGTGCTGATCGCGTTGAAGCCGCACGGCTCGCGTCCCAGCGTGGCCCAGGTGATGGACGACCTGAAGAACCGCGTCTCGCAGGAAGCCGGCATGACGCTCTACATGCAGCCGGTCCAGGACCTCACGATCGAGGATCGCGTGAGCCGCACGCAGTACCAGTTCACGCTGGAGAGCACCAGCGCCACCGAGCTCGCCACGTGGACCAAGCGGATGACGGACAAGCTGAACACGCTCCCGCAGCTCCAGGACGTGGTCTCCGATTTGCAGGACCAGGGCCTGCAGGCCTTCGTGGTGATCGACCGCGACACGGCAGGGCGCCTGGGCGTAACGCCCGCCGCGATCGACAACGCGCTCTACGACGCGTTCGGCCAGCGCCTCATCTCGACGATCTTCACGCAGTCGAGCCAGTATCGGGTCGTGCTCGAGGTGAAGCCCGACTTCCAGCTCGGTCCGAAGGCGCTGGACGACATCTACGTCCCGGCGGCCGGGAATCCCACGACGAACAACAACGGCTCGACGCTCGTCCTGTCGACGACGGGCTCGCCCACGGTTCCGGGTGCGACGCAGGTTCCGCTTTCCGCGGTCGCCACGATCGAGGAACGCCCGGGTTCGCTCTCCATCGGCCACCTCGGGCAGTTCCCGTCCACAACCATCTCGTTCAACCTCGCGCCCGGCCATTCGCTGGGTGACGCCGTCGACGCGATCGACGGCGCGCGCAGCGAGATCGGAATGCCGATCAGCGTCCGCACCGCGTTCCAGGGCGCGGCGGCCGCCTTCCGCGGATCCCTCCTCAACACGCTGCTGCTCATCGTGGCCGCGATCGTCGCGATGTACATCGTGCTCGGAGTGCTCTACGAGAGCTACATCCACCCAGTCACGATCCTCTCGACGCTGCCTTCGGCCGGCGTGGGCGCCCTGCTCTCGCTCATGATCGCGCGGCAGGACCTGGGGATCATCGCGATCATCGGGATCATCCTGCTGATCGGCATCGTGAAGAAGAACGCGATCCTGATGATCGACTTCGCGCTCGAAGCCGAGCGCGAGCAGCACAAGCCGCCGCGCGAAGCGATCCACCAGGCGTGCCTGCTGCGCTTCCGCCCGATCCTGATGACGACGATGGCGGCGATGCTGGGCGCTTTCCCGCTGATGATCGGCTGGGGCGTGGGTTCCGAGCTGCGCCACCCGCTCGGCATCGCGATGGTGGGCGGCCTCATCTTCTCGCAGATGCTCACGCTCTTCACCACGCCGGTGATCTACCTCTACTTCGATCGGCTCGCGACCCGGTGGGGAACGAAGACGAGCCCCATCGAGGACACGAGCGGCTCCCGCGTCCCGGGCGACTGATTCCCTTGAACATCACCGAACCCTTCGTCCGCCGTCCCGTCGCCACGACACTGCTGTCGCTCGGCGTGGCGCTCACGGGCATCGTGGCGTTCGGCTTGCTGCCCGTCTCTCCGCTCCCGCAGGTCGATTTCCCGACGGTGTCCGTGCAGGCGTCGCTTCCCGGCGCAAGCCCCGAGGTGATGGCCGCCACGGTCGCGACACCGCTCGAACGCGCCATGGGCCGCATCGCGGGCATCAGCGAGCTCACGTCCAACTCCACGCTCGGCAGCTCCCGCGTGACCGTGCAGTTCGACCTCTCGCGCAACATCGACGCCGCCGCGCGCGACGTGCAGGCGGCGATCCAGGCCGCCATGAGCCTGCTGCCGACGAGCCTTCCCAGCAATCCGACCTATCGCAAGGTGAATCCGGCCGACGCGCCCGTGATGGTGCTCGCGATGACGTCGGACAACTTCTCGCGCGGCCAGCTCTACGACATGGCCTCGACGAACATCGCGCAGCGCATCTCGCAGATGAAGGGCGTGGGACAAGTGACGGTGGGCGGGGGATCGCTGCCGGCGGTACGCGTCGAGCTCAATCCGACGCTGCTGAACAAGCTGTCCATCGGCTTCGACGACGTGCAGCGCTCGATCCAGAACACGAACGCGAACCGGCCCAAGGGCTTCCTCGACGACGGCGAGCATTCGTGGACCGTGATGGCCAACGACCAGGCCAAGGTCGCCGAGGAGTACAAGCCGATCGTCGTCGCGTGGCGCAACGGCGCCGCGGTACGCCTGGGCGACGTGGGTGACGTCGTCGATGGCGTCACGGACCT
>DATGGI010000114.1:0-21753 GCA_035308545.1 Usitatibacter sp. | reverse complement strand
GACGATTCGCCGCTCGCGATCACCACGGCGGCGGGCCTTTACGTGCCGCAGAACTACGACCGGAACTTCAAGGGGCCGGTCACGCTGCGCGTCGCGCTCGCTTCATCGCTCAACGTTCCCGCGGTACGCACGCTCGAGCTCGTGGGCTACTCCGGATTCCACGGACGCCTGCGCAGTCTCGGATTCACGACGCTCGATCGCGATGCGGAGCACTACGGGTATGGCCTTGCGCTGGGAGGAGGCGAGGTCACGCTCGTCGATCTCACGAATGCCTACCGGGCGATCGCAAACGAAGGGCGCTATTCGCCGGTGAGCTTCCGGCCGGGCGCCGCGGCGAGCGAGCCGGTCGCGGTGATCGATCCGCGTGCCGCGTTCATCGTGAGCGACATCCTCTCGGATCCTGCCGCGCGCGCGGGCACCTTCGGCCTCGCGAGCGCGCTCGCCACGCCTTACCACGCGAGCGTGAAGACCGGCACCAGCAAGGACATGCGCGACAACTGGACGATCGGCTTCACGCAGCGCTTCACGGTCGGCGTCTGGGTGGGAAACTTCGCCGGCGACGCGATGCACGACGTCTCGGGCGTGACGGGCGCCGCGCCGGTGTGGCGCGACGTGATGGACTACGTGATGCAGGGTGAGGCACCTTCGGCCGCGACGCCGCCCGCGGGCGTGATGCATGCGGCCGCGCGCTTCAACGGCCTCGAGCCCGATCGCGAAGAGTGGTTCCTCGAGGGCACGCAGGTCGCCAATGTCGTGCAGGTCGCATCGAACGCGGGCGTGGCGCGCCTCGAGTCGCCGGCCGACGGCGCGATCTTCGCGATCGATCCGGACATTCCCGCCTCGAGGCAGCGCATCCTCGTTCGCGCGCGCGGCGTCGGCGAGGACGATCGCTTCGTGCTGCCCGACGGAAAGATGATCGCGGCGAACGAGCCCTACCTGTGGAAGCCTGCGCGTGGCGTCCAGTCGATCATGCTCGTCTCGTTGGACGGCCGCGTACTGGACCGCGCGAAGTTCGACGTTCGGTGATTGGGCCCCGGCCTGCGCCGGGGTGACAAGGTCGTGCGCTGCGTGACAGTTACCTGTAAGCGACGACCTTCTGCCTCTGGTCGCCGAGACCCGAGATGCCGAGCGTCATCACGTCGCCGGGCTTCAGCCAGACCGGCGCGGGCTTCATGCCGAGGCCCACGCCCGGCGGCGTGCCGGTGGTGATGATGTCGCCGGGCAGCAGCGTCATGAAGTTGCTGATGTACGAGACCAGGTGCGCGCAGCCGAAGATCATGGTGCGCGTGTTGCCGCGCTGGCGCTTCTCGCCGTTCACGTCGAGCCACATGTCGAGCGTCTGCGGGTCGGCGATTTCGTCGGTCGTCACGAGCCACGGTCCCACGGGCCCGAAGGTATCGCAACCCTTGCCGCGGTCCCACTGGCTGCCGCGCTCCAGCTGGAAATCGCGCTCCGAGATGTCGTTCACGACCGTGTAGCCCGCGACGTAGTCGAGCGCTTTCGATTCGGGCACGTATTGCGCCTTCGTGCCGATCACGATGCCGAGCTCCACTTCCCAGTCGAGCTTGGTCGATCCGCGCGGCTGGATCACGTCGTCGTTCGGGCCCATGAGGCACGTGGTGGCCTTCATGAAGAGGATCGGTTCCTTCGGGATCGGCATGTTCGATTCGGCGGCGTGGTCGCTGTAGTTGAGGCCCACCGCGACGAACTTGCTGATGCCCGCGTAGGGAACGCCCAGGCGCGGATTGCCCCGCACGATCGGAAGCGTCTCGGGTTTCACGCGCGCGAGCCTCGCGAGATTGCGCGGCGCGAGCATCGCGTCGTCGATCTGCGTGATGACCTTGGAGAGGTCGCGGATGTTGCCTTCCCTGTCCGCGAGGCCGGGTTTTTCGCGTCCGGGTGCGCCGTAGCGTAGGAGTTTCATTTTTTTCCTTGTCACCCCGGCGAAGGCCGGGGCCCAATTGGATCCCGGCCTTCGCCGGGATGACAAATTTACAGGCTCATCCCGCCGTCGACAAATATCGCCTGCCCCGTCATGAACGACGACTCGTCGGACACGAGGTAGACGAAAGTCTCGGCGATCTCTTCCGCGGTGGCGAGCCGGCCCATGGCCTGGCGGGCGATGAAGTCCCTGCGCGCCTGGGCGGGATCGGCGAACGCGTTGATGCGATCGCCGAGCGACGGCGTATCGACGGTGCCGGGGCACACGCAGTTCACGCGGATCTTCTGCTTCACGTGGTCGATGGCGAGGGCGCGCGTGAATCCGGCGACGGCGGCCTTGCTCGCGGCGTACGCGAGGCGGTTCGGCGCGGCCTTCTCGGCGCCCAGCACGCTCGCCATGTTGAGGATCACGCCGCCGCCCGCGGCGATCATGCGCGGCACCATGTGCTTGCACATCGTGAACATGCTGCGCACGTTGATCGCGAAGCTCTTGTCCCAATCCTCGGGGCGGCATTCGATGATCGAGCCCTGGTGCACCCAGCCCGCGCAGTTGAAGAGGATGTCGACCGCCCCCGTGGCGGAGACGAACTTCGCGACCTCGGAATCATCGGTCACGTCCAATCGCGAAGCCGCGATGTTCTCCGCGCGCTCGTAGGCCGCGAGGAGCTTCGCGTCGAGATCGGTGGCGATCACCTTCGCGCCTTCGCGCGCGAAGGCGAGGGCGGCGGCGCGGCCCATGCCCTGGCCCGCGGCGGTGACGAGGGCGCGCTTGCCCTGGAGGCGATTGGACATCGGGAATCTCCGTGCTAGAGTGGGTCGAAATTGGCCTGACCACTTTACCAGAAGATGCCGCTCCAAGCCGTCGACAACAGGCGCCTGTACCGGCAGATCGCCGACCAGATCGCCACGCTCATCGAGAAGGGTGAATACGGCGCGGGCCGCCGCCTTCCTCCCGAGCGAGACCTCGCCAAACAGCTGGGCGTGAGCCGGCCGTCGGTGCGCGAGGCGTTGATCGCGCTCGAGGTCGAAGGCTATGTCGAGGTTCGCGTGGGCTCGGGCGTGTACGTGCTCGGCCCGCGCCCGGCGGCGCGCGCCGAGCCGTTGCCCACGGACTCGGGCCCCTTCGAGCTCATCCGCGCGCGCTGGATGATCGAGGGCGAATGCGCCGCGCTCGCCGCGAAGAACGCGACGCGCACCCAGATCCGCGCCATGGAAGAAGCGCTCGACCAGATGGAAGCCGATCGCGACAAGGGCACGCTTCCCCTCACTCACGACCGCGTCTTCCACCTGCGCCTCGCGGAGGCGAGCGGCAACAGCGCGCTCGTGCTCGTCGTGAAGGTCCTCTGGGACCAGCGCACCGGCCCGCTATTCCTGCGTCTCGAGCACCACTTCGACACGCCGCAACTCTGGACCATCGCGATCAAGGAGCACCGGGACATCGTCGCGGCGGTCGCGCGGCGCGACCCGGCGGGCGCGCGTTCGGCGATGCGCAAGCACATGGACCATGCCGCCAAGCGCTTCAGCACGAGCTGGGACAAGAAGAAGAGGAGAGCGAGCTGATGGAACAGGAACACGTACTGAACGAGAAGGGCGAGTTCAACGTCCAGGACGAGGAGATCGACCTCTCCCCGTATCGCTTCGAGGATTGGGCGGCGTTCGCGCTCTTCTGGCTCCTCGGGGTGGTGATCTTCTACCAGTTCTTCACGCGCTACGCGCTCAACGACTCCGCGTCGTGGACCGAGGAGATCGCGCGCTACCTGCTCATCGCGGTGGCGTTCGTCGGCGCCGCGATCAACGTTCGCAAGAACAATCACATCCAGGTGGACTTCTTCTATCGCCTGCTGCCGCACTGGTTCACGCGGCCCCTGTCGGTCGCCGTGGACGTGGCGCGCGTGCTGTTCCTCGGCTATTGCGTGTGGCTCACGTACCTCCTCACCGAGAAGATCGGCAGGCTGCGCATGGCGGTCGTCGACTGGCCCATGGGCATCCTCTACGCGTTCGTGGGCGTGGGCTTTGCCCTCATGACGTGGCGCGCGATCGGCGTGCTCGTCGCCAACTGGAAGCGCGGCGCCTCGGTGCTCGAAAAGCCCGAGCTCGCGGACGAGGCCCGGTGATGGGACCGGGAACCTTCAAGATGATGTTCCTGGGGCTCATGGCCTCGGGCCTTCCCGTCGCAATCGCCATGGCGGGCGCGTCGCTCGTGTACGTGATGGCCACCGGCGAGCCGCAGTTCGTGGTGATCCATCGCATGGTGGGCGGCCTCGATTCGTTCCCGCTGCTCGCGGTGCCGTTCTTCATCCTCGCGGGCAACCTCATGAATTCGGCGGGGATCACGAACCGCATCTACAACTTCGCGCTCGCCCTCGTCGGCTGGATGAAAGGCGGCCTCGGCCACGTGAACGTGGTGGGCTCCGTGATCTTCGCGGGCATGTCGGGCACCGCGATCGCCGACGCGGCGGGCCTGGGCACGATCGAGATCAAGGCGATGCAGGACCATGGCTACTCGACGGAATTCTCGGTCGGCGTGACGGCCGCGTCGGCCACGCTCGGGCCGATCATTCCGCCGTCGCTGCCGTTCGTGATCTACGCGCTCTTCGCGAACGTCTCCGTGGGCGCGCTCTTCCTCGCGGGCATTCTCCCCGGCGGCGTGATGGCGATCCTCATGATGCTCACGGTCGCCTTCTACGCGCACAAGAACAAGTGGGGCGCGGACGTGCCGTTCCAGAAGGCGCGCGTGCTGAGGGCGCTGGGCGAGCTTGCGATCGTGCTCGGATGGCCCGCGGTGATCTGGCTGCTCGTCGACGACGACTACGGCGGGCTGGATGCCCAGTGGACCGTGCTGCTGGGACTCATCGTGCTTTTCGTGGCCGACTGGAAGATCAAGTTCCAGGCCGTGTTGCCGATCATGACGCCGGTGCTTCTCATCGGTGGAATGACGACAGGCATATTCACCGCGACCGAAGGCGCGATCGCCGCGTGCGTCTGGGCGCTCTTCCTCGGCCTCGTCTGGTACCGCACGCTCAAGTGGAAGCGCCTGATCAAGGTCTCCATGGATACGATCGAGACCACCGCCGCGGTGCTGATGATCGTGGCGGCGGCCTCGATCTTCGGATGGATGCTCACCGCCACGCGCACCACGGAGCTGATCGCGAACTGGGTGCTCTCGGTCACGTCGACGCCGTCCGGGTTCCTGCTGCTCGCGAACCTGCTGATGCTCTTCGTGGGCTGCTTCCTCGAGCCCACCGCGGCCATCACGATCCTCGTGCCGATCCTGCTGCCTATCGTCCGCAAGCTGGGCATCGACCCGGTGCATTTCGGCCTGGTGATGGTGCTGAACCTGATGATCGGGCTCCTGCATCCGCCCATGGGCCTCGTGCTTTTCGTGCTGGCACGAGTCGCCAAGCTTTCGGTCGAAAGGACTACGATGGCGATTCTCCCGTGGCTGGTGCCGCTGCTCATCAGCCTCGTGATCGTGACGTACATTCCCTCGATCAGCCTCTGGCTGCCGAATTTGATGAAGTAGGGAGTGATTCAGCCAAAAGGCATTCGAACCACAGATGAACACAGATGATCCTGGCAAGTCCGTGAATGCCTCCTGCCAAAACTGGCAGCGTGCAAGAGCCATCGAAGCCCTTGCTTTTGGCCCTATCTGTGTTCATCCGTGTTCATCTGTGGTTGATCAACCATCCTTCGAGTAACTCCCCGACGCCTATGCTTCGCGAAACGCCGCTCTACCTGCGCCTCAATCCCGCCGACGACGTCGTGATCGCCTGCCGCGAGCTGGAGGCGGGAACGAACCTGCTGAAGGAAAACGTCGTCGTGCGCGAACGCATTCCCTCGGGTCACAAGGTGGCCACGCGCGCGGTCGCGAAGGATAGCCCCGTTCGCCGCTACAACCAGATCATCGGATTCGCCTCCCGTCCCATCGAGGCGGGCGATCACGTCCACGTGCACAACCTCGAGGTGCGGGAGTTCGCGCGCGACTACGCGTTCGGCGAAGCGTACTCGGCGACGCGGTTCGTCGACGAGCCCGCGACCTTCCAGGGGATCGTGCGTCCCGACGGCCGCGTCGCCACCAGGAACTACATCGGCATCCTCTCGACCGTGAATTGCTCGGCGACGGTGGCGAAGCATGTCGCGAAGGCGTTCGAGAATGACGCGCTCGCGTCCCACCCGAACGTGGACGGCGTCGTGGCGCTCACGCACACGGTGGGTTGCGGCATGGATGTGGCGGGCGAGGGGATGGATGTGCTTCGCCGCACGCTCGCGGGCTACGCGCGCCATGCGAACTTCGCCGGCGTGCTCATCATCGGCCTGGGCTGCGAGGGCAACCAGATGGACGCGCTCTTCTTCACGCAGGGCATGAAGCAGGGCCCGCTGCTGCGCGCGATGACGATCCAGGACAAGGGCGGCACGGCGAAGGCCGTGGCCGAGGGCATCGCGATCGTGAAGGAGATGCTGCCGGTCGCGAACGACATCGTGCGTTCGACCTGTCCCGCGAGCGGCATCGTCGTGGGGCTGCAATGCGGCGGATCCGACGGCTACTCGGGGATCACCGCGAATCCCGCGTTGGGCGCCGCCGTCGATCTCCTCGTGCAGAACGGCGGCACCGCGATCCTTTCCGAAACGCCCGAGATCTACGGCGCCGAGCACCTGCTCACACGGCGCGCGGTGAGCCGCGACGTCGGCCAGAAGATCGTCGACCGCATCCACTGGTGGGAGGAATACACCGCGCGGAACAAGGGCGAGATGAACAACAATCCGTCGCCGGGCAACAAGGCGGGCGGCCTCACGACGATCCTCGAGAAATCGCTGGGCGCGGTCGCGAAGGGCGGAACCACGGGACTCATGGACGTCTACGAATATGCGAAGCCGGTGACGGCTAAGGGATTCGTGTTCATGGATACGCCGGGCTACGACCCGGTGTCGGCGACGGGGCAGGTCGCGGGCGGCGCGAACATGATCTGCTTCACGACGGGGCGCGGCTCCGTCTATGGCTGCAAGCCGTCGCCCTCGCTCAAGCTCGCGACCAACACGCCGATGTACGAGCGCATGGAAGACGACATGGACGTGAACTGCGGCGCGATCCTCGATGGATCCGTGACCGTGCAGGAAGCGGGTCGCAGGATCTTCGAGCTGATCCTCGCGACGGCGTCGGGACAGGCGTCGAAGAGCGAGATCCATGGATTCGGGCAGGACGAGTTCGTGCCTTGGTACATCGGGGCCGTCGTGTAGCGAAAACATTGGAACCACGGATGGACACAGATGAACACAGATAAAACCGGGAGGGGAAAATGAAGAACGTGTTCAAGGTGCTGATTGGAGTTCTGTTGGCGTCGATCGCGTGCGGTGTCGCGGCGCAGACGAAACTCAAGTGGGCACACGGGTATGAGGCGACCGAGCCGTACCACACGGTGGCGCTCTGGGCCGCGGGGGAGATCAAGAAGCGCACCAACGGACGCTACGACATCGACGTGTTTCCTGCCTCGACGCTGGGCAAGGAGACCGACATCAACCAGGGGCTCACGCTCGGCACCGTGGACATCATCTACACGGGGCAGCTCTTCGCGGGGCGCACCTACGGGCCCATCGCGATCGGCGGGGCGCCGTACATGTTCCGCGACTTCGACCACTGGAAGCGCTTTTCCACGAGCCCGCTCTTCGCGGAGCTCTGCGCGGGTTACCAGAAGGCGGGCGGCAACCACGTCTCCGCCATCACGTATTACGGCGAGCGGCACGTCACATCGAACAAGCCCATCAACCGTCCCGAGGACATGAAGGGCCTGAAGATCCGCGTGCCCGATGCGCCGCTCTACATGATGTTTCCGCGCGCGGTGGGAGCGAATCCCACGCCGATCGCGTTCGCGGAGGTGTACCTCGCGCTGCAGAACGGCACGGTGGATGCGCAGGAGAATCCGCTGCCGACGATCGAGGCGAAGAAGTTCTACGAGGTGCAGAAGTACATCGTCCTCACGGGCCACATCACCGATGCGATCCTCACGATCGTCTCCGGCAGCACCTGGGGCAAGCTCTCCGAGGCCGACAGGAAGGTCTTCGACGAGGTCCTCAAGGAAGCTTCGGGGAAAGCGAGCGTCGAGATCGCGGACAACGAGAAGAAGCTGGGCGCGGAATTCGAGAAGCGCGGCAAGATCGTGGTGAAGGTGGACCGCAAGCCTTTCCGCGACGCGACGGTGAAGCTGCACAACGGTCCCGATGCGACCTGGGACAAGGCGACCTACGACAAGCTGCAGGCGCTGTGATCGTCGTCCATCACCTGAACAACTCGCGCTCGCAGCGCGTGCTGTGGCTGCTCGAGGAGCTGGGTGAGCCCTACGAGATCGTGAAATACCAGCGCGATCCGCGCACGATGCTCGCCCCGCCGGAGCTGAAGAAGATCCATCCGCTCGGCAAGTCGCCGGTGGTGGTCGATGGCGATGCGACGCTCGCGGAATCGGGAGCCATCCTCGAATACTTCGTCGAGAAACACGGGCGCTTCGCGCCGAAGCCGGGCACGCCCGAGTGGCGGCGCTATCGCTACTGGATGCACTATGCGGAAGGCTCGGCGATGCCGCCGCTGCTCCTGAAGCTGGTGTTCGATCGCCTCGAGGGCGCGAAGGCGCCGTTCTTCGTGAAGCCCATCGTGAAGGCGATCTCGGGCAAGGCGAAGGCGGGCTTCATCGGTCCCAATATCAAGCTGCACCTGGACTTCATGGAAGGGGAGCTTGCGAAGAGCGCGTGGTTCGCCGGAGACGAGTTCACCGCCGCCGACATCCAGGTGAGCTTTCCCCTGGAAGCGGCCACGGCGAGGGGTGGGCTTGACGGATCCCGCCCGCGTCTGATGGACTTTCTCGCGCGCATCCACGCGCGGCCCGCCTACCGCAAGGCGCTCGAGCGTGGAGGAGTGTTCAGGCTCTCTTGAGCGGAGGCAGGGCGCTTCCATGGCAAACGCACGGACGCACGAGCATCGCAAGACCGCCGACCGGGCGGGCCTGCACTACGTGACCGACGGCGTCGCCGGGATCACGCGCAGGCGCGCGGGCACCGGCTGGGCGTACTACGCGCCCAACGGGTCGCGCATCCGCGATGCCGACAAGCGAAAGCGCATCAACTCGCTCGCGATCCCGCCCGCGTGGACCGATGTCTGGATCTGTCCGGATCCCAACGGCCACATCCAGGCGACCGCGCGCGATGCCCGGGGCCGCAAGCAGTACCGTTACCACGCGCAGTATCGCGAGGCGTGCGACCGCTCGAAGTTCCGGCGCATGCTGGAATTCAGCGAGATCCTCCCGCACTTGCGCGATCGCGTGGAGAAGGACCTGCGCTCGGGCCACCTCTCGCGGCGCCAGATCCTCGCGACCGTGTTGCGCCTGCTCGACAAGACGCTGATCCGCGTGGGCAACGACGAGTACGCGCGCGACAACCGCTCCTACGGGCTCACCACGCTGCGCCAGCGCCACGTGCAGGTCGACGGCAATTCGGTGCGCTTCTCCTTCCGCGGCAAGAGCGGCGTCGAGCACGACGTGGCGCTCAACGACCGGCGCCTCGCGAAGATCATCCAGCACATGCAGGATCTCCCGGGCACGGAGCTCTTCCAGTACCTCGATTCACAGGGAAAGCGCCAGTCGATCAGTTCCGAGGACGTGAACGCGCACCTGCGCGAAATATCCGGGCGGCAGATGACGGCGAAGGATTTTCGAACCTGGGGCGGCACCATGCACGCGGCGCGGGCGCTGCACGACATGGGGCGCGCCGCGACGCGGCGCGAGGCGGACCGCAACATCGTGAAGGCCGTGGACCAGGTGGCCGAGAAGCTCGGCAACACGCGCGCGGTGTGCCGCAAGTACTATGTGCATCCCGCGCTGATCGAGGCGTATCTCGAAGGCCGCACAGTCTCGCTGCCCTCGGCCGAGGCGGGCCTTGCGCCCAACCGCATCCACGCGGGTGCCGCGCTTCGCCGCGACGAGGTCGCCGTGCTGCAGTTCCTCCAGGATGAGCTCACCGATGATTGAAGCCGAGGACCCACCGCAATTCATGATCGACGGCGCGCGCGTGCTGCGATTCGCGTTCCTGGACGCGAGCCGCGGACCGTACAGCACCGTGGTGAACGGCATGCCGGTCGACGGCTCCATCGTCACGCGCCTCGTGATCGCCGAAGACCTGGTCGAGGATGGCGTCTACCTGCTCCACTGCAACCGCGATTGGGACACGGTGGCCGCGAGCCACTTCGGCGATGCCGGCGATGCGCAGCGCTCGGCCGACTCCGCCTACGAGAGCGCGACGCCGCGCTGGGTGGAATACCGCGATCTCACGGACGAGGAGAAGCGGCAAGTCGAGACGACCCGAGCGTTCCTCAAGGAGCTCGCCTCGGGAGGGTAGGCCGCGCCAGGAAAGTGATAGTCTTGGCGCCGGGCGATCGGGAAAATCAGTCGGTACGGAGGGAGCCATGGTCACGATCAGGCAGGCGCGAAAAATCGCGATGTCGCTGCCGGAAGCCGAGGAACGGACCCATCACGGGCACCCCGACTTCCGCGTGAATGGAAGGATCTTCGCGACGCTCTGGCCCGACGAGTCCCGCGCCGTCGTGAAGCTCGCGATCCCCGACCAGATGGCCCTGGTCCAGATGGACCCCTCGGCCTTCTCCCTGAACGGCTGGTCGCGGCAGGGCTATACCAACGTGGACTTGAAGCACATCGACGTGTCGCGCCTGCGCACGGTGATGGAATCCGCGTGGAGCAACGTCACCACGAAGCGCAGCGGCAAGCCCGACGTCTAGCCCGTCAGGGCACGCGTACCCACGGGACGTAGACCTGGTTGTTGGGCCGGTGCACGACGGTGACGCCGGCGCGCGACAGCCACGGGATCACCTGGCGGTGCAATGGGATCACCAGGACCTGGTCGCGCACGATCGCGAAAGCCTGGTTGATCTCTTCCTGGCGCTTCGCCTTGTCCATCTCGATCGCCGCCGCGTCGATCAACGCATCGAGCTCGGGCACCTTGTAGTTGCCGGCGTTGTTGTTGCCCGCGCCGCTCACGTCGTCGCGGCTGTGGAGCACGGGCTTGAGTGTATCCATCGCGTCGCCCGAGTCGCTGCCCCAGCCCCAGATGTACGCGGAGACGTCGAGCTTCAACGCCTTCGGGAAGAAGAGCGCGCGCGGCATGGCGTCCACCTTCACGTCGAGGCCGGCCTTGGCCCACATCGCGGCCACGGCGGTGCAGATCTTCTCGTCGTTGATGTAGCGGTTGTTGGGGCAGGTGAGCGTGAAGCCGAAGCCGTCCGGATAGCCCGCGTCGGCGAGGAGCTTCTTCGCGGATGCCGGATCGTACGGCATGCGCTGGTCGAAGCTCGCCGGCAATCCCGCGCTCGTGGGTGAGGGCACTGCGACACCCGTCGGAATCGAAAGCCCGCGCATCACCGACGTGCGGATCGCCTCGATGTCGATCGTCTGGTAGAGCGCCTTGCGCACGCGCACGTCCTTGAAGGGATTCTTCCCCTTGACGTCGGAATAGAGGAGCTCGTCGCGCGCCTGGTCGAAGCCGAGGAAGATCACGCGCGTCTCGGGGCCTTCCCACACCTTGAGGGACTTGTCCTCGAGGAGGCGCGGGATGTCCTGCACGGGAGGATCGAGCACGAAGTCGAGCTCGCCCGACTTGATCGCCGCGATGCGCGTGGGCGGGCTCGTCACCTGGCGATAGTCCACCTCGTCCACGTTGCCCTCGAAGAGACCCAGCTTCGTGCCCCACCAATTGGGGTTGCGCTTGTACGTGGTCCGCACGCCCGGCTCTCGCGAGACGAGGACGAAAGGTCCCGTCCCCATGGCGTTGCGCGCCGAGAAGCTTTCCTCGCGGTCGCGGATGTCCTGGGGCTTCGCGACGTTGTGCTTCTCGCACCACTTCCTCGACATGATCGCGATCGATGCGACCGTGTTGAGCTCGATGGGGTTCGGGTTCGGCGTTGTGAATTCGACCGTGTAGTCGTCGATGCGGCGCGGCGTGCCCGAGTCGGTGGCGAAGATCCGGAACGAGGCGGTGGTGAATTTCGCGCGCTCGAAAGAGAAGACCACGTCGTCCGCGGTGAACGGCGTGCCGTCATGGAACTTCACGCCCTTGCGCAGGTGGAAGACCCAGCGCTTCGGATCCGGGTTCTCCCATTTTGTCGCAAGCATCGGCATCAGCTTCATGTGCTTGTCGTACTGGAGGAGCGATTCATAGGCGAGCAACGAGATCTGGTTCGTGACGTTCTCGTTCTGCGCGTGCGGGTCGAGCGATGCGGCGTCGCCCTGCGAAGCCCAGCGGAAAGTCTTGGCCGGGACGGTGCAGGCCCAGGCGAGGACGATCGACAGCAGGATGGCGCGGATTCTCATTCTTGTCCCCCGTGGAGTAGCATTATTTCACGATGGATGCCGTTGCCCTCGTCCTGATGGTGGCGTTGCCCGCAATTCCCGTGAAGCCCGGGGGATACGATATCGACGCGCCCATCCAGGCCGCGATCTCCGCCTTGAATTCACCCGAGATGCAGGATCGCGTCACCGAGGCGATGGCGTGGCCTTACCGTTTCGGCGTGACGCAGATGCCATGCGCGGCGAAGGCGCTGCAACCCGAGCGCAGGTGGCGGCCCGTGCGCGAGCCGAGCGGCAAGATCCTGTGGACCCAGGGGCCCGTCACGATGGTTCACTGGGGCGGCATCTACGGCACCTGCATCATCGAGACGCGCGAGGAGCCCGGCCACCTCGGCGACGTGGAGCGCACGGTACTCGAGTGCCAATGCAACGGCTGGCTGCCGGCGCGATAGATCGGGGGCGATAGATCGAAGGGGAATTTGGTGGGTCGTACTGGGATCGAACCAGTGGCCCCTGCCGTGTGAAGGCAGTGCTCTACCGCTGAGCTAACGACCCCTGTGACAATTATCTCATTCGCGGGGCGGTCGATCAACTTTCGGTAAACTTAACATAGTAAAATCACGGGTTTCGTCGACATCCTCCGACAGGAGAAGAAAATGATCCGCAAAATCTGCCTCGCCCTTGCCGCCACGCTTTTCTCCACGCTGGCGAGCGCCGTCACCGTCAGCACCGACTACACAGACATGTGGTGGAACCCCGCCGAATCGGGCTGGGGCGCGAACGTCACGCAGCAGGGCGACATCATTTTCGTGACGCTCTTCGTCTACGACACGAACAACAAGCCCACCTGGTTCATCGGGCCTTCCACCCAATACGACGGCGTGGTTTCGGGCAAGGACCATTTCACCGGCGGCTTCTACTCGGTGACGGGCCCGTACTTCGGCGCGCCCGTCTTCGATCCGAAGGCGGTCGGCGTGACGCAGGTCGGTAACGTGAGCCTCGACTTCTCGAATTCCACGACCGGGACGCTCACCTACAACGTGGGTGGCGTGAACATCACCAAGCAGGTGCAGCGGCAAACGTGGCGGACCGACAGCGTTGCGGGTCAGTACCGCGGCGCGACGATCGGCACCTTCACGACCTGCAACGGCGCCACGTCCCCGTCCACGATCGACAATCCGGTCACCCTCACCATCACGCAGGTGGCCTCGAGCATCACCATCAGCGAGATCGGAACGCAGAACGGCACCGCGTACTCGTGCCGTTACACGGGGATCCTCACGCAGAACGGCAAGATGGGCACGATCGTCGGCACCGAGCTGTGCGATACCAACCCGACCCAGGACTTCACCGCGTCGAACGTGCAAGTGGACCAGAACGGCATCTCCATGACGCTCACGACCGACTTCTCGACGTGCCATTTCGCCGGCCGCATGGGCGGGATGCGTCAGCAGTGATTCGTTGATTCGCACTCGCTTCGCCCCGAGCCCCACCGGTTATCTCCACATCGGCGGGGCTCGGACCGCACTCTACAGCTGGGCCTTCGCCAAACGCCTCGGCGGCATCTTCGTGCTGCGCATCGAGGACACGGACCTCGAGCGCTCCACGCAGCAATCCGAGCAGGCGATCTTCGACGCGATGGAGTGGCTCGGCCTGGACTACCAGGAGGGCCCCTTCTTCCAGATGAAGCGGCTCGACCGCTACAAGGAAGTGGGCGAGCTGCTCCTCGCGAAGGGCCTCGCGTACCACGACTACTGCTCGAAGGAAGAGCTGGACGCGATGCGTGAAGCGCAGGTCGCTCGCGGTGAAAAGCCGCGCTACGACCGCCGCTGGCGCGACTCGAAGGAAACTCCGCCGCCGGGCCGCACGCCGGTGTTGCGCTTCAAGAACCCGCTCGATGGCGCCGTGTCCTGGCACGATCTCGTGAAGGGACCGATCACGGTTTCCAACGACGAGCTGGACGACCTCGTGCTGATGCGCGCCGACGGCGTGCCGACCTACAACTTCGGCGTCGTCGTCGACGACATCGACATGGCGATGACCCACGTGATCCGCGGCGACGACCACGTGAACAACACGCCGCGCCAGATCAACCTCTACCAGGCCCTCGACGCGGCGATCCCGCAGTTCGCGCACGTGCCGATGATCCTGGGCCACGACGGGCAGCGCCTGTCGAAGCGGCACGGCGCCGTGAACGTGATGCAGTATCGCGACGAGGGATTCCTGCCCGACGCGATGATCAACTACCTCGCGCGGCTCGGATGGTCCCACGGCGACGAGGAAGTGTTCAGCCGCGAGCAGTTCGTCGAGTGGTTCGACCTGGAGCACGTGAGCAAGTCGCCCGCGCGTTGGGATCCGGAGAAGTTGAAGTGGATCAACGGCGAGTACCTGAAGAAAGTGCCCGACGCGGAGCTCGTCGACCGGCTCACGCGCGACAAGCCCGAGCTCATGAAGACGATCGCCGCGGCGATGGACGCACTCGCGATGACCGCCGCCGGGCGCGCGAAATACCACACGTTCGCCGACCATGAGCAATTTCTCGCGGCGATGGCCACGCCGGCGCCCGCGATCGATCCGGCCGTCGCGGGGCACCTGAACGACGAAGGCCGCGAGGTCCTGCGCGCCGTGATCCCGAAGCTCGCATCCGTCGATCCGTGGACCGCCCCCTCCATCAGCGCGAAGCTGAAGGAGGTCGTGGCCGAGCGCAAGGTGAAGATGCCCGCCGTGATGATGCCGTTTCGCGCCGCGCTGACGGGTCTCGCGCAGACGCCCGCCATCGACGGGATCGCGGCCGCGCTCCGCAAGGAAGTGGTACTCAGCCGACTGGAAAGAGCGGCCTCGGGCTGATATAATTTCGGGCTCGGTCGGGGGTATAGCTCAGCTGGGAGAGCGCTTGCATGGCATGCAAGAGGTCAGCGGTTCGATCCCGCTTACCTCCACCAACCGAAGCAGCAGTCCGAATGCAGTCCCCATCGTCTAGAGGCCTAGGACACCGCCCTTTCACGGCGATAACCGGGGTTCGAATCCCCGTGGGGACGCCAAGAATGAAAAGCGGCCCGCCAATCGGCGGGCTTTTTTCATTCTGGAGTCGTGATGCCGCTGGCAAGAGTTCCATCTTCAGTTAATACCCCATTCGGGGTATAATTGACGGTTGCCCACCCGCTAGGCACATCGCAATGACCGAAACTCTTGAGTACCTGAAAAAGCATGGCCAGCGCCTGGATCTCGAGATCGCCAGGGAGATGCGAGTGCCTCTTGCAACGGTGAGGGAACACCTCACGGCCCTGGCCGAAAGCCGCGAGGCCATCGTGTGCAAGACCATCCAATTCGAAAAGGGTCGCTCGTTCGAAGCGTGGCAAGGCCGCGTCTCGGGCTTCGTTCCGCCGGCAGCGCCCGGGCGCAAGCCGAAATCGAAGGGGTGAGCGCGGCGGCATCAAGGGCCTGAGCGGTCTTCATCGCTCTTCCTTGTAGCCCATTCGGCAACCGCTTCTACGATCGGGCCCACACATCGGGTAGCGATCCTCCTACGCGGTAGGTTCAAAAAGCGACAGACAGGACCGAATCCTGGGCGCACGCTTGGGTAGCGGTCCCGCGGTGAGGAGTTACGGTGAAGCTGTGTACGTATGTAAGCAAAGTCATGCCCGATTGCTTTGTCACGCTTCCGGCCGCTACCGCTGTTTCGACAATCTCGATCGTGGACCGCCTGAGTTCGCTGCAATTGGTTCCGTTCAAGGCGGCCTATTGTCTACCCGAGGCAGTGTGCGATTCCCCGTATGTCGAGGCGATAGTCACCCAGATCATGGACCAGGGCTATGCATTGCACGGACGGGAGGGGCGGAAGCCTGAATCGAACGGGTGAACCGTCTCAGGACCCGGGTGTACTGCAATCCGCCGATACCTTCAGGCCGGGCTCGTCTATCGAGCAGACGCATTCAAGACCCTCGGGCGGGCTAAGGCGTGGGTGCAGCGGTCGCATCACCAGTTCGGTGCCGCCATTCGCCTCGCGAATGAACTCGTAGATGCTCCATCCGTCACTTTCATGGAGACCGCGCGCGCGCATGTGTTTCCAGAGCGCAATTCGCGCCTCGTCGCATCGCTCGATGAACTTCGGAAGGAGATCATCCAGTTCCATTCGGCGATGCTAGAGCCGAACCGCGATTCTCAAAGTAGGTGCGAGCCGTGATTGCCTGTCGGTGACCTCCGATGGGAAGCCCGATTGTGAAGGGCTATTGCAAGAACCGCGATCCGGCACGGTCTCCTCGCGACAGCGATTCACGACGTCCTAGCTCGAGTTCAGAAACGTCCTACAAGCGAATCAGCCCGCCGCCGCTGGAATAATCGCTCGCGCGTTTCCTATTCTTGTGAAGTCAAGGACAAGAAGACGGAGATCACCATGCAGCGGCGCGCCATTGCTGGAGCATTCCTTGCCGGATTCCTAGGCATCGCCGGAGCAGGGCCGATCGCGGCCGCTCCCTTCCAGTTTCCACCCATCGTCGAACCCGAGAACTACCAGGAACACCACGTCGGCAAGGTGATCTTCGTCGAGCTGATGACGCCCGACATCGGCGCTGCGAAGCAGTTCTACGGGAACCTCTTCGGTTGGACCTTCCGCGATTTCCAGGGCAACACGATCCGGTACGTCGAGGCTTACCTCGATGGGCGTCCCGTCGCGGGAATGATCCAGCGCGACGTCGCGCCGGGCCAGCGCCGGCAGCCGGCGTGGCTCACATTCATCGCTTCGCGCGACGTGAATACCGCGAAGGTGATCGCGTTGCAACGCGGCGCCAGGGTCCTGTTCGAGCCGCGCACGGTTCCCAATCGCGGACAGCAAGCGATCTTCGTGGATCCACAAGGTGCGGTCTTCGCGGTGCTCGCATCGAGCAGCGGCGATCCGCCGGATGAGCTGGCCGCGCCGGGAGAATGGATCTGGAGCTCGCTCATGACGAGCGACCCGGAAATGGGGGCCGCGTTCTACCAGGCGATGTTCGACTACGACGTCTTCGAGTTGCCGCCGACCGAGGGCGCACAGCGCCTCATGCTTGCGACCGAAAACTATGCTCGTGCCAGCGTGAATCCCCTGGCGGTGAACGATCCCAACAGCCGTTCGCACTGGCTCAACTTCGTTCGCGTCGACGATGCGGTGAGGATGGCGGCGAGAGTCACGGCGCTCGGTGGCCGCGTGCTGGTGGAGCCCCGGCCTGATCGCCACGGCGGCATGGTCGCCGTGGTCGCCGATCCGATGGGCGCGCCCTTCGGGTTGCTCGAGTGGACCGATTCGCAGTCGAAGGAGGTGGGCAAATGAAAACTCTCCTCTTGCGTCGATCGGCCATCGGGATCGCGGCGACGCTCTTCGCGCTGGCGCTGTCCGGCTGTGCAGTGGAGGGCGGATACGCGCCGGGATATGACGACAGTTACGGCTATGGCGGCGGAGTGGGAGTCGGCTTCGACTACTACGAGCCATACGGCGCGTTCTACGGCGGCTGGGGTCCGAGCTACCACGTGGCGCCGTACTACCGCGGCGGCGAACCCCACTGGGATCGCGGCGTTTCACGCGGCTCACCGCACGCCTACAGGTCCGCGCCGGAATCGCGATCGATGCCTTCCATTCCGTCCCATCCGCGTTCGGGCGGCACAAGGTACCAACGCCGATAGTCGCAACGGCACGGAGTTCCGATGAAGAACTGGCTGCGTCAAAACCGCTCATTCCTCGTCTTCATGTTCGTCCTCGTGGCGGCGCGCTCGTCCTTCGCCGATCACTACGTCGTTCCCACCGGATCCATGGAGCAGACGCTGTTTCCCGGCGACCGAGTGGTCGTCGACAAGCACGCCTATGGCCTGCGCATCCCGTTCACCCTGGTGAAGATCCTTCCGGGCGATCCACCCGCGCGCGGCGACGTCATCGTCTTCGATGAGCACCAGAGCGGCATGCGGCTCATCAAGCGCATCGTCGCGGTCGGGGGCGACAGGCTCGAGGTGCGCGACGGCCACGTGTTCATCAATGGGGCGCCCGGCGATGCCAAGGCCGATTTGAACCTGCAACTGGGCGGCGGCCCCGACGTGCCGCCGATCCGCGTGCCCGAGGGGCAAGTCTTCGCGATGGGCGACTTCCGCGGCAACAGCAGGGACAGCCGCTACTTCGGGTTCGTGGCCGTCGACGAGATCTATGCGAAGGCGTCGCGCGTTTATTACCGTTCCGGAGAAGGATTCGTATGGAAGCCGCTGTAGCGCTCGATCGCCTTTGGTTATCATCGGGCCACTCACCGGAGGACCTGCCATGCGCGCCTACAAATCCCTCGCCGCCGCTTCCCTCGTCATCGCGTTCAGCGCTCCGGCGCTGGCCCAATCTCCCGAGATCACGCTGACGCGTTTCGACTGCGGTACCCCGCTGCCGCCCACCGAGGTCAACAAGCGCTTCTCGGACACCTTCGCGTACGGCGACATGAAGGTGCAGTTCGTCTACAGCTGCTACCTCATCAAGCACGGCAACGACTACATGGTGTGGGATACCGGCTTCGGGCCGGATGCGGGACCGACGACGCCGAAGCAGACGCTGCCCGAGCAGTTGTCGAAAGTCGGCGTGAAAGCCGGCGACATCAAGTTCGTCGGCATCAGCCACTATCACGGCGACCACACCGGAGGTGCCGCCGGATTTCCGGAAGCGACACTCCTCATCGGCGAGGGAGACTGGGACGTCCTCACGGGTCCCAAGGCGCCGGAAGCGCTGGCCGCGCCGCTCAAGTACTGGATCAGCGGTGCCGGCAAGGTCGAGCCCGTCGCGACCGACAAGGACATCTTCGGCGACGGCACCGTGATCATGCTGTACACGCCTGGCCACACACCGGGCCACCACAGCCTGCTCGTGAAGCTCGCGAAGATGGGCCCCGTGATCCTCTCGGGCGACGCGGCGCACTTCCACGAGAACTACGATACCAACGGGGTTCCGTGGTTCAACCACGATCGCGCCGAGACGATTGCATCGCTCGATCGCATCAAGAAGCTCGTCACGAACATGAAGGCCACCCTGGTGATCCAGCACGATGCGCGCGACATTTCCAAGTTGCCCGTCGCGCCGGAGAGCGCGCGCTAGGTGGTCACGAATCGATCGGGATTCGAGTCGAACAGCTTCTTGTGCTCGTCCATGCAGAAGTAGTACGTCCGTCCCCGGAAGCTCGATTTCGGCGCCGTCGCGGCGTCCACTTCCATCTCGCATACGGGGCAGACGGGATGCTGGTCCGTCGAGACCCTTGCCTTGGCGTAGGCCTGGTTGGAGTCGGCGTTCATCCAGCCAAGGCCCTGGTATTCCAGGTTGTCGGCGGTCCTCGTCGCTACGGTGCGGCCGAAATATCGCTCGACGACGTGTAGCGCGAGATCGATTCCCGAAGAGAGGCCGCCGGAGGTCGCGACGTTTCCCGATTCGACGAATCGGGCTCCGCGCTTCACCTGGATATCGGGGAATGCCATCGCGAGGTCCGCAAATGCGCCGTGATGCGTGGTCGCGGCCTTGCCGGAGAGGAGTCCCGTCTTCGCCAGCACGAATGCTCCCGTGCACACGGACATCGTGACGTCGGTCGTTCGCGAGGCATCGCGGATCCAGGCGACAACGGCATCGCTGGGGTCGCTTTGCGCGGGGATCACGATCACCTTCGGCGCGGGAGCGGAAGCGATCGAGTAGTTCGGCACGATTGTCATGCCGCCACTGGCGCGTATCGGCGCCACGGTTTCCGCGACCGTATAGAGCTGAAACGGATGCGGCGTGGGACCCGGAATCATCACGTTCTCGAAGACTTCCCAGGGTCCGGCAAAGTCGATCACCACCGCGCCATCCGAGATGAGGAATGCGACTGGAATGCGGCCGTCCGCCGGAGGACGCAAGGGAGTGGTGTCGGCCGTGGGTGCCGCAAGCGCCGGCCGTTCGAGCGATGTAGAGAGGCCGAGGGCCGCCGCCATCTGCAACAGGTCTCTGCGCTTCATGTCTGACTCCTCGAGTTCGCCTGCCATTCGACGCCGTAGCGGATGGTTTTGGATTTACCGCACAATACGGGACCTAGGAGAAAAACATGAACACGCGCCACGCCAGTACCGCTGGAATCCTCGCCGCACTCGTGGCCCTGGCCGCGATCGCCGCCGACACCTATCCGAGCCGCCCGGTGAGGCTGGTCGTTCCCTTCGCGCCCGGAGGCACGACCGATATCGTCGCGCGCGTCACGAGCGCGAAGATCCAGGCCGCCTTCGGGCAACCGATGGTGGTGGAGAACCGCGCGGGCGCCGGCGGAGTGATCGGTGCCACGGAAACCGCAAAAGCCGCTCCCGATGGTTATAGCCTGGGTGTGGCGACCGTATCGACGATCGCAACCGCGCCGGCGATGGAGCCCACCGTCACGTACGACCCGATCAACGATTTCACGCCGATCATCAACATCGCCGCGACGCCAAACGTCATCACGGTGAATCCCCAATTCCCGGCGCGCGACTTCGCGGGCTTCATCGCGGAGCTCAAGAAGAATCCGGACAAGTACAGCTACGCGAGCACCGGCACCGGGTCCATCACGCACATGCAGATGGAGCTCTTCAAGGCGAAGACCGGCGTGTCGATCGTCCATATCCCGTACAAGGGCGCCGGCCCGGCTCTCACCGATGAGATCGCGGGGCACGTGCTCGTCATGCTGGATAACCTGCCGTCGTCGCTTCCCTACATCCAGCAGGGAAAACTGATTCCCATCGTCGTCGCATCGGAGAAACGCGTTCCGGCTCTTCCCAACGTTCCCACGCTCGCCGAGGTCGGCGTGCCCGAAGCCAACCGCATGGCGTTCTACGGGATCTATGGTCCGAAGGGACTACCGGCCGACGTCGTGGCGAAGGTGCATGACGCCGTGAAGAAGACGCTCGAGGATCGCGAGGTCAGGGAGCGGATCGAGGCCACCGGATCGGTCGTCATCGCGAACACGCCCGCGGAATTCGCGAAGCAGATCAAGTCGGAGTTCGAGACCTACAAGAAGCTCGCCATCGACCAGAAGCTCAAGCCGGAATAGGTGGCCGGGAACAGCGCATTCGACGTCGCCGTCATCGGCGCCGGCGCGGCCGGAATGATGTGCGCCGCCACGGCGGGCCAGCGCGGCCGCCGTGTCCTGCTGATCGATCACTACGCCAAGGTCGGCGAGAAGATCCGAATCTCCGGCGGCGGCCGCTGCAACTTCACCAACATCCACGCGACGCGCGCGAATTACATTTCCGCGGATCCCGATTTCTGCCGTTCGGCGCTCGAGCGATATACGCCGCGAGATTTCATCCGGCTGGTCGAGAGCCACCGCATCGCGTGGCACGAGAAGACGCTGGGGCAGCTCTTCTGCGACCGGAGCGCCGTCCAGATCATCGACATGATCCGGGCCGAGTGCGCGAAGGGCAACGTGGAGTGGTGGCAGCCCTGCGAGATCAGCGACGTGCGACATGACGGCGTCACCTTTCGCCTGGAGACGTC
>DATGGI010000113.1:0-2503 GCA_035308545.1 Usitatibacter sp. | reverse complement strand
CATCATCGCCATGAGCTCGCGGACTTCCTCGGCGACGAAGAAGAAGTAGTTGATGACCTGCTCGGGCTTGCCCTCGAATTTCTTGATGAGCTCCGGATCCTGCGTCGCGATGCCGACGGGGCACGTGTTGAGGTGGCACTTGCGCATCATGATGCAGCCCTGCGCGACGAGCGGCGCCGTGGCGAAGCCGAATTCGTCGGCGCCCAGGAGCGCGCCCACAACGACGTCGCGGCCCGTCTTCATCTGGCCATCGGCTTGCACGGCGATGCGCCCGCGCAGCTTGTTCAGCACCAGCGTTTGCTGTGTTTCCGCGAGCCCGATCTCCCACGGGCTGCCCGCGTACTTGAGCGACGAGAGCGGAGAGGCGCCCGTGCCGCCGTCATGCCCCGAGATCGTCACGTGGTCCGCCTTCGCCTTCGCGACGCCCGCGGCCACCGTTCCCACGCCGATCTCGCTCACGAGCTTGACCGACACGCGCGACGAGGGATTCACGTTCTTGAGATCGTGGATCAACTGCGCGAGATCCTCGATCGAGTAGATGTCGTGGTGCGGCGGCGGCGAGATGAGGCCCACGCCGGGCACCGTGTGGCGCACCTTCGCGATGTAGCGGGAGACCTTGTGGCCCGGGAGCTGGCCGCCCTCGCCGGGCTTCGCGCCCTGCGCCATCTTGATCTGCAGGTCGTCCGCGTTCACCAGGTATTCAGTCGTCACGCCGAAGCGCCCTGCCGCGACCTGCTTGATCGCCGAGCGCATGGAGTCGCCGTTCTTGAGCGGGATGTAGCGAATGGGATCCTCGCCGCCTTCACCGGTGTTCGATTTCCCGCCGATGCGGTTCATGGCGATGGCGAGCGTCGAGTGCGCCTCGTGCGAGATCGAGCCCAGCGACATGGCGCCCGTCGCGAAGCGCTTCACGATCTCCTTGGCCGGCTCCACCTCGTCGATCGGGACCGGCGTGCCTTCCTTGATGCTGAAGAGCCCGCGCAGCGTGAGGAGCTTCTCGCTCTGCTCGTTGATGAGCTTCGCGTACTCCTTGTAGGTCGGATAGCTCGACGAGCGAACCGAATGCTGGAGTTTCGCGACCGAATCCGGCGTCCACATGTGGGCCTCGCCGCGGATGCGGTAGGCGTAGTCGCCGCCGGCATCGAGCTGGTCGCGATAGAGCGGCGCGTCGGAATACGCGAGGCGATGCAGGCGAACGGTTTCCTCGGCGACCTGCGCGAGCCCGATGCCGTCGACCGCGGTCGGCGTGCCGGTGAAGTACCTATCCACGAACGCCGTCTCGAGGCCGACCGCTTCGAAGATCTGCGCGCCGCAGTACGACTGGTAGGTGGAGATGCCCATCTTGGACATCACCTTGAGCAGGCCCTTGCCGACCGCCTTGATGTAGCGCTTGACGATTTCCTTCTCGTCGACCTTCTGCGGCAGGCCCTCGCGCAGGTCGAGGAGCGTCGCGAACGCGACGTTCGGATGGATCGCCTCGGCGCCGAATCCCGCGAGGCACGCGAAGTGGTGGACCTCGCGCGCGCTTCCCGTCTCGACCACGAGGCCGCAGCGCGTGCGAAGGCCCGCGCGAACGAGGTGGTGGTGGACGGCGGCGGTGGCGAGGAGCGCGGGGATCGGGATGTGCTTCACCGAAACCTCGCGGTCCGTGAGGATGATGATGTTCGTGCCCTTGCGCACGGCGTCCTCGGCATCCGCGCAAAGCTGCGCGAGCGCGGGCTCCATGCCTTCCGCGCCCCACTCGGCCGGATAGCACATCGAGAGGATCTCGCTCTTGAAGTGCCCTTGCGTGAAGGTCGAGGCGCGGCGCAGCTTCTCCATGTCCTCGAACGTGAGGATGGGCTGCGAGACCTCGAGGCGCATCACCGGCTCGGTCGAATCCGGCGAGAGCAGGTTGGGGCGCGGGCCGATGAACGACACCAGCGACATCACGAGCTGCTCGCGGATCGGGTCGATCGGCGGGTTGGTGACCTGCGCGAAGAGCTGGCGGAAGTAGGCGTAGATCGGCTTCGCGCGGTTCGACAGGACCGCGAGCGGCGCGTCGTCGCCCATGGAGCCGATCGCTTCCTCGCCCGCGACGGCCATCGGCGTCATGAGCATCTTCAGGTCTTCCTGCGTGTAGCCGAAGGCCTGCTGGCGGTCGAGGAGCTTGTCGGTATCCGGCGTGGGGATTTCCCATGGCGTCGGAATGTCCTCGAGGCGGATCTGCGTGCGGTCGAGCCAGTCCTGGTATGGGCGCTGCGCCGCGAGGTCGCGTTTCAGCTCCTCGTCGGAGACGATGCGGCCATGCTCGATGTCGACGAGCAGCATCTTGCCCGGCTGCAGGCGCCACTTGCGGACGATCTTCTCCTGCGGGATGTCGAGCACGCCCATCTCCGAGGACATGACGATCAAGTCGTCGTCGGTGATGAAGTAGCGCGCGGGGCGAAGGCCGTTGCGGTCGAGGGTGGCGCCGATGAACTTGCCGTCGGTGAACGCGACCGCCGCGGGGCCGTCCCACGGC
>DATGGI010000112.1:0-2195 GCA_035308545.1 Usitatibacter sp. | reverse complement strand
CCGATCTTCACGGGCTCTTCGCCCCGGGCCGAAATGATGAAGGGGCCCGTCAGTTGCAGGGCCCCCGCGGCGGCCGCTGCCTTGATTACGGTGCGGCGGCTGACTTTCTTGTCCAGCACTGTCTTGTCCGACATGCGCTTTCTCCTCGTTATGGCTTTCGCGAACCTGAATCCCCTGACCCAGACCGCAAAAACTAGCACACAACGCAGTGCAGCATTTACTCCAAACGCTATCGGAACCTTCTATCGGGATGCGACCTTTTTTGGTGCATCAGCCCTTTCCCCGCCTGGCGAGGATCGCCTCCATCTCGTCCATGATGCGGTTCATCCGGGCGGCGACCGCGTCGTAGGGGGCGCTGGTGGCCATGTCGATCCCGGCCTGCTTCACCAGCTCGTAGGGGTAGTCCGAGGCGCCGGCGGAGATGAGGCGGCGGTATTTCTCCAGCGCGCCCGGCTCGCCTTTCAGTACCCGGTCGGCAAAGAGCGCCGAGGCCGAGACCGACGTCGCGTACTGGAAGACGTAGAAGTTGTAGTAGAAGTGCGGGATGTAGGCCCATTCGACGCAGTACAGGTCGTCGATCTTCATCACCCCCTGGGCCTCGCCGTGATAGCGGCGCAGGATCTCGCCGTAGATCTTCGTGAAGTCGGCGCCCGTGAGGGGGTCGCCGCGGTCGGCGACCTCGTGGATCTTCTGCTCGAACTCCCCGAACATCGCCTGCCGGAAGAAGGTGCCGCGCAGGTTCTCCAGCGCCGAGCCCAGGAAGAGCAGCCGTTCGTCGTCGTCCTTCGCGTTCTTCAGCGCGTAGTCGAGGAGCAGGTTCTCGTTCATCGTCGATGCGATCTCGGCGATGAAGGTCGCGTAGTTCGAGTTGGCGTAGGCCTGCGTCCGGTTCGAGTAGAACGAATGCATCGCGTGGCCCCACTCGTGGGTCATGCCCGACACCGATTCGTAGTTCCCGATGAAGTTCTGCAGCACGTACGGGTGCGTGTCGTACGCGGTCCCCGCCATGTGCGCGCCCGACTGCTTGTGGGGCCGCGGATAGACATCCATCCAGCGGCTGTTCACGCCCCGGGTCATGTCCTCCACGTAGTCGTCGCCCAGGGGCTTCACCGCGGCGAGCATCATCGCGATGCCCTCGTCCAGCGGGAATTTCTTGTCCGACTTCACGAGCGGCGGATAGATGTCGTAGTAGTGCATGTCGCTCACGCCGAGCATCTTTCCGCGCAGCTTGAAGTAGCGGTGCAGGGTCGGCAGGTTCGCGTTCGCGCTCTTGATGAGCGCGTCGTACACCGAACGCGGCAGGTTGTTCGCATCGAGCGCCGCGGTCATCGAGTCCGGATAGTTGCGCGCCTTCGCGACGACGAGGTTTTCCTTGAGGTTCGAGTAAAGGAGCGTGCCGAGCGTGCTCTCGAACTCCTTCCACGTGCCGAAGAACGTGTCGAACGCCTTCTTGCGCTCCGCGCGGTCGGCGGCCTCGCGTTCCTTCTCGTAGACGGGCTGGTTCAGCTTCTCCGGCTTGCCGTCGGACTGGATCGTGGGCCACGGCATGTCCGAGGTGACGAAGATCTGGTACGCGTTGCCCGCGTTGCCCTGCGTGAGGGAGAAGATGCCCAGGATCTTCTCGCCCTTCGCGTCGAGCGTGTGCGGCGCGGAGCGCAGCGTGTCGTCGACGATGTGGCGGTAGACGGCGAGCTTGGGCTCCTGCTTTAAGAAGCCGTCGAGCTTCGCCTTGCCCATCGCGATCATCTCGGGGGCCACGAACGCGGTCTCCTCGGAGATCTTCGCGCCGATGACGCCGGACTTCTGGTTCATGCCCTGGAAAGCGGAGTTGGCGCTGTCGCCCGCTTCCGATTCCTGCGCGTAGGTGCTCACCTTGGCCGAACGCTGGAGGATGTCGTACTCGAGGTCCAGGCACTCGCGCAGCTTCTTCGCCGACGAGGCGAGCTTGCCCTTGCACTTCGCGAACGTGGCCAGGTCCTTCTCGATGCGGGCCACGTCGGCGTTCCACGCGCCGTCCGTCGCGTACATGTCGGAGAGCTTCCAGGTGTCGCGCTCGCGGACATCGGCGGCGAAGGCGTAACCGATCGTTGCGGCGAGGAGGGCGGGCAGCGCGGGGAGGATTTTCTTCATGGGAATGGCGTTCGGGCGAGGAGGGCGCCATTCTCGGCCAGTTTTCCCGCCCGTTGCAACGGGAG
>DATGGI010000111.1:0-26413 GCA_035308545.1 Usitatibacter sp. | reverse complement strand
GCCGCGTGATCTCCGTCGCATCGATGGATGCGCCGGGGCCTTGCTTCAACTCGCCCACCCAATGCGAGAACGACTGTTGCGCGAGGTCGATGAAGTCGAGCAGGCCCGGCGTGGCGGGCTTCTCGTCCTTCAGCCACTTGTTCATCACCTGCTCGCACTGCCACGCGACTTCGCCCAGCTCCATGAGCCCCACCATGCGCCCGCTGCCCTTGAGCGTATGGAAGCCGCGGCGGATTGTCGTGAGCGACTCGCGGTCGTGGGGAACCTCGCGGCACGCGGCGAGATTCGTCGCGATTGTGTCGACGACTTCGACCGCTTCCTCGAGGAAGATATCGAGGAGTTCCTTGTCGATCTCCGCGCCCGGCGCGTCCACGAGCTGGACGACCTGGGCCGTCGGAGTCTCGGGGGCTTTCTCGGGCGCGAGGCTCTGGATCGCCTGGAACACGCCGGTCTGCTGCGGGCTCGCGGCGTCCTGGATCGCCTGGAGCGCGGCTTCGCTCTGCTTGGCCACCGCGGAGTCCGCGACGACCGCCGCATCGCGCTTCAACTCGTCGACGGCCTTCTCGAGGCGCTCGCGCGTCCCCGCTTCGGGCGCGCCGCTCCAGTCCTTGTACAGCGCCTGGACCTTCTGCTTCTGCACCTCGATGTCGAGCGGCGAGACCGTGCCCGTGCGCCGGATCACGCTCTCCACGCCGACGGGCTCCGCCTCAACCAGGCCGAAGCGCAGCAGCGCCGGCATCAGCACTTCACGCGGATTCGCCGTGCCCTGCTGCAAGGCGGTGATATAGAGGCCGAGCGCGGACAGCCCATCGGCCACCAGGTCGGCAGCCTCGCCGGTGCCGTCGAGCGAGCCCTCGGCGAACTGCTGCACGCGCGCCATCACCGCGGCGTTGAGCGAGGCGGCGTCGAGCAGCTCCATGATCATGAGCGCGCCCTGGACCTGCGCGAATTGCGCGGGCAGCGCGGCGAGCTCGGGGCGCTTCGTGGCATCGCGGAAGAACGTATCCAGGGCCTGTTCGATGTTCTGCAGGTTCACCTGCACTTCCTGTCCGACCTGGAAGATGAGGAGCTTTTCCTGCGCGCGGCGCGTCATCTCGTCGAGCAGGCCGCCCTCGATCGCGTCCATCGGCGGCAACGGCTCGCCCGCCATGGCGCTCTTCAGGCGCTGGGTCACGGTCTGGGCCTGGCGCGCGAAATCGCTGCCCAGCTTGAAGTAGTTCTCGAGGGCCGTCTCGACGAACAGCATCGCCGTGGCGACCTCGAGCGCCTGCGCCTCGGACGGCGGGATCGCCTTCGCGCGCAGGCTCGGCGCGACTTCGTTCAGGCGCGAGAGGACCGCGTGGATGTCGCGATTGGGCAGCTTCGCTGCGCGGTCGGCCAGCACCTGCCCTTGCTTGCCGAAAGGCTCGAGCGCCGCGCGGTTGCCCGACGTGTACTTGAGCCACGTGTCCTTCTGCTGGGCCGTGAGGTCACGCACTTCGCGAATGCGCGCGTTGAGCTCCTCGTCGTCCTCGGAGGGCTGGCGCCCGCGGTCGGGGACGGCGATCAGCTGCTCGAGGCGATACGCCTGCTTGAGCGTCGCGATCCGCTCGGAAACGGGCCGCGCCCTTCCCACCATGAGCAGCAGGTCGCGGAAGAGGCGCTCGGCCACCTTGCCGGAGCCCTCGATCATCTGCTTCACCTGCTGGTCGAGCTTGGCGAAGAGCGGCTTCACTCCCGGCGTGAGGTCGAGCCCGCCGAAGACGAGCGCGTCGAAGAATCCCGCGGCCGCCGACCAGAAAGGCCGGTTCTGCGTCGCGCCCTGCAACGACTCGATCGACGTGACTGCCGCGTGCATCTGGCGCATCGCTTCGGGCACATCCGCGCCCTTGATGACGCGAAGCAGGCCCTGCTGGTACTGCTGGCGCTGCAACGCGAGCGCCTTCGCGAGCACCGTATCGTCGAGGACGTCGGAGGCCGGAAGCGGAGGCAGCGGCGCGGAAAGATCCGGGTAGAAGAGGTCGCCCTCGTTCGCATCGGTCTGGCCGCGCGTGCGATTGAGCTCCAGGTACGGCGCGAGGAGCCGCATCGGATGGTCGGGCTGGCCGCCGAGCAGCGCATCGAGATACGAGGAAAGCGCGGAGATGCCCTTCTTCGCCACCGCGACCGAGCCGGGCAACCGGGCGGCGTCCTCGCCCTCGAGGTACGCGACGAGCTTCTCGAGCTCCTCGTTGAATCGCGTGGCCGCGCCAAGTCCCACCATGGCGAGCGCGCCCGTCGCCTGGTGCAGGTGCGTGAGGATGTACTTGGCCGGGGCGCGGTCTGCCGGATTCGACGCGAGCTTGTCGAGGTTCTCGCGCGCCTGGTTGAGCGAATGGTCGATCTCCGTCTTGACCCACGTGAGGGGGCCGAGATCGAAGTCGGTTGCCGGGTTCGCTGCCATCTGTGCTTTTCTCTTCGCTCTTTCCTGGCCGCCTAGAGCTTGAAGCCCGACACCGAGCTCTTCAGCTCCTGCGCCACCGCGGCGAGGTCGCGGATCGAGCCCGCGGCCTGTTGCGTGCCGCGCGTCGTCTGGCGCGTGATCTCGAGGATCTCCTGCATGTTCTGCGCGACTCGCGTCGTGGCGCTCGCCTGCGTGTTCGTCGCTTGCGAGATCGCCTGGATCAGCTGCGCGAGGTTCTTCGTCACGAAGTCGATCTCCGACAGCGCCTGTCCCGCGGCGTCGGACAGCTTCGCGCCTTCCACCACGCCCATTGTCGATTTCTCCATGGCCGCGACGGCGTCCTGCGTGTCCGCCTGAATCGTCTTCACGATCGCGCCGATCTGCTTCGTGGCTTCGCCCGACCGCTCGGCGAGTCGCTGGACCTCTTCGGCAACCACCGAGAAGCCGCGCCCCGCTTCACCGGCCGACGCGGCCTGGATCGCGGCGTTCAACGCGAGCACGTTCGTCTGCTCGGTAATGTCAGAGATGAGCTCCACGATCTCGCCGATCTCCTGGGAGCTCTCGCCGAGGCGCTTGATGCGCTTCGACGTCTCCTGGATCTGCTCGCGGATGTCGTTCATGCCCGAGATCGAGTTCTGCACCGCCGCCCGCCCCTTGTCGGCGGCCGCGAGCGAGCGCTGCGCGACTCGCGCGCCCTCTTCCGCGGTGGACGACACTTCGGAGATCGAGCGCGACACCTGCAACACCTGCGCGGTCGTCTCCTCGATCTCCTTCGACTGGCGCTCCTGCGCGCCGAGAAGCTCCGCCGAGATCGATTGCGCCTGCGCCGTCTTCTGCGTCACCTGGATCGCCGCGTTGTTCACGCCGGCGACGAGGGTCCGCAGCTCGTCGATCGTGTAGTTCATCGAATCCGCGATGGCGCCCGTGATGTCCTCGGTCACCTGCGCGCGGATGGTGAGGTCACCGTCGGCGAGGTCTCCCATTTCGTTCAGCAGCCGCAGGATCGCCTCCTGGTTGCGCTTGTTCTCGGCTTCGGCCTGCGTCGCGCTGCGCCGCGAGTCGGCGATGAACGCGAAGGCCGTGAGCAGCAGCACGATGACGAGAAGGGTGCCGAACACGGCGATCGCGAGGAGCGAAAGGTTCGAAGTCTCGTCCTGCAGGGTTCCCTGCAGCGCCTGCACCGCGGCCTGGAGCTGTTCGCTGCCCGCCTGGAGCTGTGCGCCGGCTTGCCGCGCCGACACGAGCTTCTGCAGCTCGCGCAGGATCGGGCCCGCGTTCTGCTCGAACGTCGTGAACGTCTTCCTCAGCTCGCCGAGCTTGGCGCGCGATTCCGCGTCGCGCACCGCGCTCATGCCCATCGCCTCGTTGCCGCTTTCGAGGGCCTGGATGAGTCCGCGCGTTTCGTTCGTGTCCTTGCCGATGAGGAACGGCACCTCGGGATCGATCACCTCGGAGCCGAGGATCTCCGCGGCGCCGCGCCCGAGGCGCTCCGCGAGGAACGTGATGCGGTTGGCGCGCAGGACCTGGCCCGCGGGCGAGCCCGACTGCTGCATGAGGCCGGTGAGCTCCTGCGTCTCGGTCGCGAGGTCGTCGGCGCCGATGCGCACCTGGGAGACGTTCTGCGCGAGGGCCACGAGGTCCTTCTGCGCGACGAGAATCGTTGTCGCGGCCGCGGCGCTTTCGGGCCAGCGCTTGGCGACGTCCTCCACGCGGCTCGTGAGCGCCTCGCTCTGCTTCGCTTCGGGCACCTTCACGCCGAAGGCGAATCCGCCCTCCTGCAGGTCCTTCAGGTACTGCGCGAACTCGTCGCGGCTGTCGAGCAGCTGCGCGAACGCGGCTTGCTGGCCGCGGGCGGCGAGCCCCGCCGCCTTGGCAAGTCGCTGCGTGTGGAACTGCATCTGCGAAGCGATCGAAACGTATGTGGCGTTGCGCGTGCGCGTGGTCGTGTCGAGGTACACGGCGCCCGCGGTGAGCAGCAGCAGTATCGCCGCGGCCGTGCCGAGGATCTGCATCTGCGCCGTGATGGGACGGTCGCCGATGAACGGAACGCGGAAGGTCCCGAAAGCCGCGCCCGACGAATCGGCTTTCGCGGCCTTGGCCGCGGCGCGTGCGCCCGTGCCCGTCGCGCCGACCGCCTTGATGTTGGTCATCGTCGACGAGGACGCAGATCCCGTTCCCGGCCGGGCGGCGGCCTTGGACTTGGATGATCCGCCGCCGAGGCGCTTGAAGAAATCGCCGATCGAGGACTTGGGTTTCGCCGTCTGTGCTTTTGCCATGAGCCGTGTCTCCTACACGCCGACTTCCAGGAACCGCTGCTCTCGTACGAGGGCGGGCAAATCGAGCTCGAACCAGCGCGTCGCGCCGGAGTCCGTGTACACCGCGGCAACCCAGGGCGCCGCGTCGGCCGGGCGTTCCGTGGCCGTGAATTGTTCGGGGCTGCGAAGGCCCAGCATGCGCGACACCAGCAGCCCCGCCCCGCCCATGAGGCGATCGGAGATGAGGATCACGCGCCGCTCCACGCCGGCGGAAGTGGTTTCCTGCCCGCGGAAAGCGGAAAAATCGATCACGCTGTAGAGGTTGCCGCGAACGTTCGACACTCCACGGAACCACGGTTGCGTGAGCGGCACCGGCACCGTGGGCGGGACGGGAATCACTTCGTTCACCTGGTGGAGCGCCACGAACCAGTTCTCGTTGCCCACCTGGAATCCGAGCTTCGACGAAAGCGTCGCGCGCGAAGCCGCCGTGCGGATGCGCTCCGCAACGGAGAGCTGGAACTCGCGAAGGCCGGTGCGCCGTGCCATCGCTACCCCAGCGCCTTGATCTTCTCGAGAAGGTCGTTCTCGCTGATCGGCTTGGTCACGTAATCCTTGGCTCCCTGGCGAAGGCCCCAGATCTTGTCGGTCTCCTGGTCCTTCGTCGTGCAGATGATCACGGGGATGTGCTTGGTCTTGTCCTCGCGCGTGATGGCGCGCGTCGCCTGGAAGCCGTTCAGCCCCGGCATCACGACGTCCATGAGGATGAGGTCCGGCTGCTCGGTCTTCGCCCGCTCGATCGCGGTCTCGCCGCTCTCGACGAGGAGCACGTCGTACCCCTTCTTGCGAAGCACGCCTTCCATGAACGCGCGCTCGGTGGGCGAGTCGTCCACCACCATGATTTTCTTGATTGCCATGTCTGTCACTCCAGTCGAATTCGTATTCATGCGGGGCTGCGCTGCGCGAGGTGGGCTTCCACGGCCTTCAGCAGGCTTTCCTTCGTGAAGGGCTTGGTGAGGTACTCGTCGCTTCCCACCATGCGGCCCCGCGCGCGATCGAAGAGGCTGTCCTTCGAGGAGAGCATGATCACCGGCGTCGCGCGATGCTTGCCGTTCTTCTTGATGAGCGCGCACGTCTGGTAGCCGTCCAGCCGCGGCATCATGATGTCCACGAAGATGAGGTCCGGCTGGTGGTCGGCGATCTTCGCGAGCGCGTCGAACCCGTTCTCCGCGAGGATCACCTGGCAGCCCGCCTGCATGAGGAATATCTCCGCGCTTCGCCGGATCGTGTTGCTGTCGTCGATGACCATCACGCGCACGCCCGTGAGGTTCTTGGAATCCGCCAAGCGCTCTCTCGATCTCGTTGTCGGCAAATGCGGGAGCGAAGGGTGCCCGCGCATCCGGCGGGCCGCGCTCCCGGACCGTTTGCTATGCCAGCTCCCCCTTCTTTTCGAGTCGCATCCTGCCGCGTTCTCTATAGGGGAACAGATTATTCCATTTGTGCTTTCAAAACAACTTTTTACTGCCAAAACAATTGCTAAGTTGTTTCTCCTAAAGCTCTTTCGAAATGGTGTATGAAACGGCCCGAAGCCGCGCTAGAACTCGACCATCTCGAAGTCTTCCTTGCGGGCGCCGCATTCCGGGCAGCACCAGCCCGCGGGGATGTCTTCCCAGCGGGTTCCGGCGGCGATTCCGTCTTCCGGCCATCCCTCGGCTTCGTCATAGATCAAGCCGCACGCGAGACAGCGCCACGTCCTCAGTGCTCGGGTTTCGGTTGCGGTGGACGACATGGGCGGACGCGTTGGCGGTTGACGTAGAATGCGGGAGAAACGCCCGCGCGCGCTGAAGACGAGTCGATAATCCTAGGATCCCCGGTTGGCGCGCGCAACGCGAGCCGGGTTTCAAGTGTAACCCCCGCCCGCGCCTCCCATGAACGAAACGATCCAAACCCTTCCTGCGGTCCTCACGTTCGCCGCGACGGATCCCACGAGCGGCGCGGGACTGCAGGCCGATCTGCTCGCGCTCGCGAGCATGGGCTGCTACCCGCTGTCCGTCGTGACGGCGATCACGGTGCAGGACACCGCGGGCGTCGAGTCCTTCCTCGCGATCGATCCCGACTGGGTCGCGGACCAGGCGCGCTGCATCCTCGAGGACATGCCCGTCGCGGCGTTCAAGATGGGAATGCTCGGATCCACCGAGATCGTGACAATGGTGGCCGAAGTGGTTTCCGATTACCCCGATGTCCCGCTGGTGCTCGACCCCGTATTCGCCTCGGGACGCGGTGACGAATTCGCCGGCGAGGACATGGTGGCCGCCATCCGCGAGCTGCTCGTGCCGCAGAGCACCGTGGTGACGCCCAACATCCCGGAGCTGAAGCGCCTCGCGGGCGAGGACGAGAACGACGACGCGAACCTCGCCGAGTGCGCGCAGGCTCTCCTCGACAGCGGCTGCGAGTACGTTCTGGTCACCGGCACGCACGATTCCACGGCCGACGTGGTCAACACGCTCTATCACCGCGGCGGAGTGCTGCGCGCGGACACGTGGCAGCGGTTGCCCGGGAGCTATCACGGCTCCGGCTGCACGCTCGCCTCGGCGCTCGCGGCGAATCTCGCGCGTGGCCTGGACATCGGCGACGCGGTCTACGAAGCGCAGGACTACACGTGGCAGGCGCTCGCGCACGCCTTCAGGCCCGGGATGGGGCAATACCTCCCGGACCGCCTCTTCTGGGCTCGCGACGGCAACGAGACCGACGAGAAGTGAGATGCGCGATCGCCTGAAGGGCCTTTATGCGATCACGCCCGAGTGCGCGGACACGGTGGACCTCGTCTCGCGGGTCGAGCGCTGCCTCGAAGGCGGCGCGGCCCTCGTGCAGTACAGGGCGAAATCGGCAGGACCCGAGCTCGCGCTCGAGCAGGCGAAGGCGCTCGTGGCGCTTTGCCGTTCTTTCCGCGTCCCGCTGATCGTCAACGATTCGATCGAGCTCGCCGCAGCCTCGGGCGCCGATGGCGTGCATCTCGGTCGCGACGACGCGCGCCTCGCGCAGGCGCGCAGCGCGCTGCCGCGGGCGATCGTGGGCGTGTCGTGTTATGGCGATCCCTCGCTCGCGCGGATCGCCGCGCGGGATGGCGCCGACTATGTGGGAATCGGCAGCGTGTTCACTTCCCCCACGAAGCCGCACGCGGTGCGAGCCTCGCTCGCCGCTCTCGGCGAAGCGCGGCGCCTTTCCGGGCTGCCCGTCGCGGCCATCGGCGGCATCACGCTGGATAACGCCGACGAGGCTCTCGCGGCCGGCGCCGACATGCTCGCAGTGATCACGGCGCTCTTCGACGCCCCCGACGTTCGCGGCGCAGCGCGCGCCTTCTCCAATCGATTCGACAAGGCAATCCGGGAGGCCCGTGGGCCGGCGCAGCAACGAGCTTTTTGAGCGATCGCAGCAACTGATTCCCGGCGGCGTGAATTCGCCCGTGCGCGCATTCCGCGCCGTGGGCGGCACGCCCCTGTTCTTCCGCGAGGGGCGCGGCTCGCGCGTGATCGACGAGGACGGGCGCGAGTACATCGACTACGTTGGCTCCTGGGGGCCCCTGATCCTCGGGCATGCGCACCCGGAAGTGGTCGAGGCTGTGACAAGCGCGGCGCGCCAGGGGCTTTCGTTCGGCGCGCCCACGGCGCGGGAGCTCGAGATGGCGGAGCTCCTCACGTCGAGCCTTCCCTCGATGGAACAGGTGCGCCTCGTGAGCTCCGGCACGGAGGCGGTGATGAGCGCGCTGCGCCTCGCGCGCGGCTACACGGGTCGTGCAGTCATCGTGAAATTCGAGGGGTGCTATCACGGCCACAGCGATTTCCTCCTGGTGAAGGCGGGCTCCGGCGCGCTCACGTTCGGAAATCCCACCTCGGCAGGCGTGCCACCCGAGCTCACGTCGCACACGCTGGTCCTCGACTACAACGACCCGCAGCAAGCCGAAGACGCGTTCGCACGCCATGGCAAGGACATCGCGGCTGTCGTGCTCGAGCCGATCGCGGGCAACATGAACTTCGTGCGTCCGTCGGATGAATTCATCCAGACACTGCGAAGGCTTTGCACCCGCGATGGCGCGTTGCTGCTCTTCGACGAAGTGATGACCGGATATCGCGTGGGTCCACGCGGTGCCCAGGGAATCTTCGGTGTCACGCCCGACCTCACGACGCTCGGCAAGGTGATCGGTGGCGGAATGCCGGTGGGCGCCTTCGGCGGCCGGCGCGACATCATGCAGAAGCTGGCGCCCGTGGGTCCCGTGTATCAAGCGGGCACGCTGTCGGGAAACCCGGTGGCGGTCGCGGCCGGTCTCGCCACCCTGCGGCGCGTGCTCGAGCCCGGATTCTTCGAGCGGCTGGGCGCCGCAACCTCGCGTCTCGTGGAAGGCCTCGCGCGCGAGGGCCGCGAAGCGGGGCTCGCCTTCAGCGCCGCGGGCTTGGGCGGAATGTTCGGCGTCTTCTTCCGGGATGCGCCTCCCTCATCGTTCGCGCAGGTGATGCAGGCAGACCGGGAGGCCTTCAACCGGTTTTTCCACGCGATGCTCGAGCGCGGCGTGTATCTCGCGCCATCGGCGTTCGAGGCGGGCTTCGTTTCGGCCGCGCACTCCGCGGCCGACATCGACGCGACACTCGCGGCCGCGCGCGGCGCATTCGCCGCGGCACCCCACTGATGCGCGTCTTTCCCTCGCGCGCCCGCCTTGCGGGCCTGGGCCTCGCATTCGCCGGTGCGATCATCGTGGCGCTCGCGGTGTTCGTGCTTCTCGACCTCGACCGGGAAGCGCGCGTGAACCGCGAGGTCGTCGCGGCGCAGCAGGTGAAGGACGGGTTGTACGCAGTGCGAACCCAGGTCGTGGAACTTCGCTCCGTTGCGCGCCTGGGCGCGCGCACGGGCGAAGCGTCCGCGTATCGCGGCATCGAGGCCCGGTCTGCGGAAGTGGAGCGCGGGCTGGCGAGCCTCGAGGCGCGCGCCGCGAGCGACGAGAACCTCGCCGTGGTGGGCCCGCTCGCCGACAGCGCGAGGATGCTGATCGTGCACGCGCGATCCATCGCCGGCGTGCGAAGCGCCCACGGCGTCGAATCGGCCGACGCGCTCGCGGAACGAGTCGATGCCCTGAGCGACGAAGCCACGCTCGTGATCGACCGGACCCTCGAAGCGCAGACTCGCCGTGTCGACGACCGCAGCGCCGCGCAGATCGAGCTGGGAGGGCGGCTACGCCACTACATCGTGGGGTTGCTCGTGCTCGCGATCACCGTTCTCGGGATGCTTTTTGCCTCGTACCGCCGCGTGCAACGGCGCGAGCGCGACGCGGTCCGGCGCATCGAATTCCTCGCGCACTACGACGCCATCACGGGATTGCCCAACCGGTCGCTGCTGTCGGATCGCCTCCTGACGGAAACCGCGCGCGCGAAACGCGGGTCGGAGACCTTCGCCGTGCTCATGTTCGATCTCGACGGCTTCAAGGCGGTGAACGACACGTGGGGTCACGCGGCGGGCGATCGCGCGCTCGCGCAGGTCGGGGAGCGCGTGCGGCGTTGCGTCCGCGCATCTGACACGATCGGCCGACTGGGCGGCGACGAATTCCTCGCGATTCTCCCGCACACCTCGATCGACGGAGCCCTGGGCGTGGCGGAAAAGTTGCGCGAAACGCTGGCGGAGCCCTATCCGCTCGAAGCCGGGACGGGAAGGATGACCGCGAGCGTCGGCGTGAGCCTCTTTCCGGAACATGGGGGAGATCCGGAATCGCTCCTGCGCGCCGCGGACGCTGCGCTCTATCGCGCGAAGCGCGAGGGAAAGAACCGGACCCTGGTCGCGGAGCCTCGAGCGCCCGCGAACGCGAAAACCGCGGCGTAACGGCTACTGCAGTCCCGAGATGTACTCCACCACCGCCTTCATGTCGGGCTCCGCGAGCCTTGCCGCGATCGGGCCCATGACCTCGTTCTGGCGCGTGCCGTTGGCGTAGGCCTTGAGCCATCCGAGCAGAAGGTCGGGATACTGGCCCGCAAGGCGCGGATACTGGATCGGAATGCCGTGGCCGCCGGCGCCGTGGCAGCCCGCGCACGCGGGGATGCCGAGCTGCTTGTTGCCCGCGCGCCAGATCTTCTGGCCCGCTGTCGCGAGCGCCTTGTCGTGCGCCACCGATTGAACCGGCTTCTGCATCTCGAAGTACGCCCCGACGTTCTGCATGTCCTCGGGCGAAAGCGTCGCCGCCATCGGCTGCATGATGGGATTGACTCGGGTGCCCGACTTGAAAGCGGCAAGCTGCTTGGCGATGTAGCCGGCGCTCTGCCCCGCGAGGTGCGGCTGCGCGGGCGAGGGGCTCACGCCGTTGGCGCCGTGGCAGGCGGCGCAGATTGTCGTGGCGATCTGCTGGCCACGCTGCAGGTCGGGCTTGGATTCCGGAGCCGGCGCGGCGGCGACGGCGCTTGCGTAGACTAGCGCCATGAGCAGTCCGGCAGATCCGAGAGTGAAACGCATTCGGGAACCTCGAAAGGGGGAGGGGAAGGGCAAATCGCGGAAACCTGCGGATTTTAGCGTAGCGCGCCGTCCCCCCGCCAGCGCTGCGCGAAGCGGCTCGCCTCTGCCCCTCGCGAAAGCCGCTTACAGCCTCTCCGTGCACGATCCGCGCGAGCTGCCCCCGCCGGGCGCGCCCGAGCTCGCATTCGCGGGTCGCAGCAACGCGGGCAAGTCGAGCGCGATCAACGCGCTCACGGGGCGGCGGCGCCTCGCGTTCGTGAGCAAGACTCCGGGACGCACGCAGCTCATCAATTTCTTCACGCTGGGCGATGCGGCTTTCCTCGTGGACCTTCCCGGATATGGGTATGCGGGCGTGCCGGCGGAAGTGCAACGCCACTGGGAAACGCTCGTGGGCGGCTACATCGCGGAGCGCGATTCGCTCGCGGGCGTGGTTGTCGTGATGGATGCGCGCCATCCACTCACCCCGCTCGACCGGCGCCTCATCGAATGGCTGCGCGACGCAGGACGCCCGCTGCATGCCTTGCTCACGAAATCGGACAAGATCTCGCGCCAGGCGGCCCAGCAGACGCTCACGAAGGTCAAGCGCGAGTTGCAGGACCTGTGTCCCGGATCGACGGCGCAACTTTTCTCGAGCTTGAAGGGCGACGGCATCGCCGAGGCGGCCGCGGCTCTCGCGCAACTCGCGCGCAGAAAACAAAATGCCCCGGCTAAAGGGGAGTAAAGCCGGGGCTAAAAATGCCTTAATTTGGGATTAAGGCTCCCGCTCAGGGAGGAGAAGCGGGGAAGGAGTAACCCTTCATCGGATAAGAGGGGCCCCGCATGATAAAGTTCCCGACCTTTCCCCACGCCGAATCGCCTTGAATCTGGGCCGCTTTCCCGGACGGCGCATGCGCCGAAACCGCCGCGACGACTTCACGAGACGCCTCGTTCGCGAATCGCGGCTCGCCGCCGACGACCTGATCCTTCCCGTGTTCATCCGCGAGGGACGAGGCGTGGTCGAGCCCGTGCCTTCCATGCCCGGCGTAGCCCGCCGCAGCATCGACGAACTCATGCGCGTGGTCGAGCAAGCGCTCACATTGAAGATCCCGGCGATGGTCCTGTTCCCCGTGATCGATGCCTCGCAGAAAACCGAGCGCGCCGAGGAGTCGTTCAATCCCGACGGCCTCGTGCCGCGATGCATTCGCGAGGTGAAAAAGCGCTTCCCGGAGATGGGCATCATCACCGACGTCGCGCTCGACCCGTACACCACGCATGGACAGGATGGGCTCGTGGATGCGGCCGGCTATGTCGACAACGATGCGACGCTGCCGGTGCTGCAGAAACAGGCGCTGTCCCATGCGCTTTCCGGCGCTGACATCATCGCGCCCTCGGACATGATGGATGGACGCATCGGCGCGATCCGCGAAGCGCTCGACGGCCAGGGGCAGATCCATGTCCGGATCCTCGCGTACGCGGCGAAATACGCGTCGGCTTTCTACGGGCCATTCCGTGACGCGGTGGGATCCGGCGCCAACCTCGGCAAGGGCGACAAGAAGTCGTACCAGATGGATCCGGGCAATTCCGCGGAGGCGCTGCGGGAAGTGGCGCTCGATCTCGAGGAAGGCGCCGACTTCGTGATGGTGAAGCCCGCGATGCCCTATCTGGACGTCGTGCGGCGCGTGAAGGAACGCTTCGGAGTCCCGACGTTCGTCTACCAGGTGAGCGGCGAGTACGCGATGCTCAAGGCGGCCGCGCAGAACGGCTGGATCGACGGCGACGCCTGCATGATGGAAGCGCTGCTCGGTTTCCGGCGAGCCGGCGCCGATGCGATCCTCACGTACTTCGCCCTCGACGCCGCCGCGCGCATCCGCGAGCGCGCCTAGCGCGCGAGCAGGGCCTCTACCTCGGCAAGCCGCGCCCGCGTTGGCGCATCTCGCGCCTCGGCCTTCGGACGGGCCGCCGTGCGTTCGTCCTCGCGATCGAGGACGGTGAGCGTCACGGTCACGTCGTCCACGTCGAGGAAGATCTGCGGCACTTCCTCGAGGCGCTCGCCACGGCGGACGCGTCGCGATCCTTCCTCGAAGCGGTAGCGCCTGTTCACCAGGAACATCGTGAGGGCCTTGGCGTCGTCGGTGAAGAGCTGCAGGTTCACGTCGGAATGCATCCCGGCCGTTCCCGAGAGCACCGAGCCCACGAGCGCCGGCCGAAAATCGCAGAACTCGCGCATCACCTTCACCGCCACCTCGCGCAGCATTCGAAGGTGCGCGGGCTGCTCTTCGTTCTGGTAGAGGCCCTGGTATTCGCGCAGCGCCTCCTCGATCTCCTGGTTGTCCGGAAGCAGGTTCGCGTCCACGAGGCCCGCCTGGCGCGCGGCCTTCATCTTCGCGGTGCCGTAGTCGGCCACGCCGTCCTCGGCCATCATTCGCGCGGCGATGTAGGCGATCTGCCGGCGCAGGTTCATGTCGCGTCGCGAGCGGGACTTTGGCATCGCCTTAGAAGATCTGGTTCTTCACTTCCTCGGGCGGACGGCTGCCGTCGCGCGCGAAGGCGTTGTCGTCGCTGAACGGGGGCTGCGACTCCTGGTAGAAAAACTCGGTCGTCTTGCCGGAGCCGTCGCGTTCGCGCAATCCCGTGTTGGGATTGATGTTCACCGCGACGATTCCATCGGGCGGATTGAGCTCGGCTTCCGGCACGCCCTTCAGCATCTTGCCCGCGTAGCCCATCCAGATCGGAAGCGCTGCAACGCCGCCCGTCTCGTTGTTGCCGAGATTGGCCGGCGTGTCGAATCCGATCCAGGCGACCGCGACCAGTTGCGACTGGAAACCGCAGAACCATGCGTCGACATGGTCGTTGGTGGTCCCGGTCTTGCCGGCGAGGTCCTGGCGGCCGAGCGCCATCGCCTTCGCGCCGGTGCCGTAGCGCACGACGTCGCGCATCAGCGACGTCATGATGAAAGCGTTGCGCGGGTCGAGCACGCGTTCGGCATCCTGGCCGGCGATTTCGGGCTTCGCGGAATAGAGGAGCTCACCCTTGTTGTTCTCGATGCGCGAGATGAACCAGGGCTTCACGCGGTATCCGCCGTTCGCGAACACGGAATAGGCGGCCGCCATCTGCAGGGGTGTCGCGGATCCGGCACCCAGCGCCATCGTGAGGTACGCCGGGTGCATCTTCGCCTCGAAACCGAAGCGCTGGATGTAATCCTGGGCATAGCCGGTGCCGATCGCCTGCAGCAGGCGAATGGAAACCATGTTCTTCGACTTCGCGATCGCCGTTCGCAGGCGCATGGGGCCTTCGTACTTGCCGTCGTAGTTCTTGGGCTCCCAAAGCTGCCCGCCGGTCTTCGACGCATCGATCACGAACGGCGCGTCGTTGAGCACGGTGGCCGGGGTGAAGCCCTTCTCGAGCGCCGCCGAATAGATGAACGGCTTGAAGCTCGAGCCAGGCTGTCGCCACGCCTGGGTCACGTGATTGAACTTGCTCGCGTTGAAATCGAAGCCGCCGGACAGGGCCACGATCGCGCCGTTGGTCGGGTCAACCGAAACGAGTGCCGCCTCCGCCTTCGGCACCTGGGAGATGGCATAGCCGCTCTTCTCGCCGGCCTGCAGGCGGATGATCGAGCCCCGGTGGATCGAATGGTCCTGGTTCTTCTCCGTCAATGCGCGCGACGCGAACTTCAGCCCGTCGCCCGTGATCCGTACCTCCTCGCCCCGGCGCATCATTGCGCGCACCTCGGTGGGAGAGGCCTGGATGACGACCGCGGCCACCAGGTCGTTCACGGGATCGCGATCGGACAACGCATCGTCGACGGCGTCCTCGACCTCGGTTTGCTGTGCGGGGAGGTCCACGCTGCCCTCCGGGCCCCGGTACCCGTGACGGTGGTCGTATTCGATAACCCCCGCACGCAGGGAGTCGTCGGCCGCTTCCTGCCCCGCCCGGCGAATCGTCGTGTAGACCTTGAGCCCGTTTATGTAAGCCGCCTCGCCGAACTGCTCGACCACGGCGGCGCGGGCCATCTCGGAAACGTAGTCAGCCCTTACTGCGTAGGTCTCCCGCTGGTTCGGGTTCAGGCGCAGGGGCTCTGCCATGGCCTTCTTGAAAAGGTCGTCGTTGAGCCAGCCCAGGTCGTGCATCCTCTTGAGCACATATTGTTGACGCCATTGGGCTTTTTTCGGATTTACGAAGGGATTCTGGCGTGAAGGCGCCTGGGGCAGGCCGGCCAGGAGGGCCGCCTCGGCCGGGGTCAGGTCCGGAAGGTTCTTTCCGAAGTAGACGTTCGCGGCGGAGCCGAATCCGTAGGCCCTCTGGCCGAGGAAGATCTGGTTGATATAGAGCTCGAGAATCTGGTCCTTGGTGAGGTTGGCCTCGATCTTGAAAGCCAGGAGGACCTCCGAAAGCTTCCGGGCGAGCGTCTTCTCCCGGGTCAGGAAGAAGGTCCGCGCGACCTGCATGGTGATCGTGCTGGCGCCTTCCCGCCGCCCCTGCAGGTTCGCCCAGGCTGCCCGGGCCACCCCGCCGAAATCGACGCCGCCGTGCTGGTAGAAATGGTCGTCCTCGGCGGCGAGGATTGCGGCCTTCATGACCTGCGGCACGTCCTGGATCTTCACGACGGCGCGCTTCTCCTCGCCGAACTCGCCGATCTGCTCGCCTTCGGCGCTGTAAATGCGCAGGGGAACCTTCGGACGGTAGTCGGTGAGGACCTCGAGGCTCGGCAGGTTGGGCCAGAGCAGCACGACTGTGAGCGCCCCCACACCCATGGCGACCAGCACCAGGGAGACGGCAATCAAAGCCGGATAGAACCACCAGCGGGAAGTCATGGGAAGCCGCGGGCGCGAACCCGGAGCGTTTCGCGCCGCGGGCCCCTTCGCCAAGTTCAATTCGCAGCGGCCATTATAGTCGGTGTGCCCACGCTAAAGCCTTGCCACAAAATGCTTTACAGGCCTAGGACTTGTTGCTAGCATCTAAAGTAGATTCTTCGTTTGGGTGCTAACCTTCCACCATGCTTAAAGAAAAATTAGCCGCCCAGTTCGACTTCCTGAAAGCAAAAGCGCCGCCCCTCGTGGGCTGCGACATCAGCTCGTCCTCGGTCAAGATGGTGGAGATCGCGGAAGCGGGCCGGAACGTCTATCGCGTCGAGCGGTATGCGATCGAGCCCCTCCCCAAGGACACGGTCGTCGACGGGAACATCGCCAACATCGAAGCCGCCGGCGAGGCGATCAAGCGGGCCCACAAGTCGCTGGGATCCCGCATCAAGACAATCGCCCTAGCGCTGCCCGCCGCCGCCGTGATCACCAAGAAGGTGATCCTGCCCGGCAACCAGCGCGAGGAGGACATGGAAGTCCAGGTCCAGGGCGAAGCCAACCAGTACATCCCGTTCTCGCTCGACGAGGTGAACCTCGACTTCCAGGTGCTGGGTCCCGCGCCGTCGGGAGACGACGAGGTGGAAGTCCTGATCGCAGCTTCGCGCAAGGAAAAGATCGAGGACCGCGTCGCCGCCGCTGAAGCGGCCGGCCTCAAGACGATCGTGATGGACGTCGAGTCGTTCTGCGCCCAGACCGCGTTCGAGCTGATCTGCGGCGGCAGCGCCGGCATTTCCGAAAGCGACGTGACCGTGATCGTCGACATCGGCGCCACCGTGACCCGCGTCACCGTCGTGCACAACGGCCAGACCGTCTACACCCGCGAGCAGCAGATCGGCGGCAACAACCTTACACAGGACATCGCGCGGCAGTTCGACATGCCCGCGGAGGAAGCCGAGGCCGCCAAGCGCGTCGGCAACCTGCCCGAGAATTTCGGGCCCGACGTGCTGCAGCCCTTCAACGAGAAGATCGTGCTGGAGATCCAGCGCGCCTTGCAGTTCTTCTTCACGTCGACGCAGTTCAACAAGGTCGACCACATCCTCCTCACGGGCGGCTGCGCGATGCTCGACGGGCTGGAGGAGATGGTGGCGCAGCGCACGCAGGTGCACACGGTGGTCGCGAATCCCTTCGCGAACATGGCCCTGTCGTCGAAGATCAAGCCCCGCCAGCTCACCATCGACGCGCCTTCGCTGATGGTCGCGTGCGGCCTGGCGATGCGGAGGTTCGACCCGTCATGATTCGCGTCAACCTACTTCCCCACCGCGAGGAAAAGCGAAAGCGCCGCCAGCAGCAGTTCGCGGTCCTCGCCGGCATCGCCGTGGCGCTCGGCCTGGTCGTCGCCGGCGCCGTCTGGTTCTACCTCGACCAGCAGGTGGACCAGCAGCAGCGCAACGTCGCCTACATGAAGCAGGAGATCGACAAGCTCGACAAGCAGATCGAAGAGATCCGCAAGATCCGCGAGGAAACCGCGGCGCTTCTCGCGAAGAAGCAGGTGGTCGAAGGGCTGCAGAGCAACCGCTCGGAGCCCGTCCAGCTGCTCGACCAGTTGCTGCGTCAGCTGCCGGAAGGCGTGTACCTCAAGCAGGTCCGCCAGTCGGGCCCCAAGGTGAACATCGTGGGCTACGCCCAATCGAACGCGCGTGTCTCGACCCTGATGCGCAACCTCGGCGCCTCCCCGTACCTCGAGAATCCGGAGCTCGTCGAGATCCACGCCGTGAACGCCAATGACAAGGCGGGCTCGCGAATCAACGAATTCAACATGAACATCTCGATCAAGCGTGCGCAGCCGGAAGATGCGAGGGGCTCGGGCAAGGGCGCGCCGGCCAAGGCCGGAGGGGCGAAATGAACCTGATCGAAGAGCTGAGGCAACTAGACCCGAAGCAGCCCGGCAACTGGCCCTGGCCGGTCAAGGCGGGGGCCTTCGTCCTGCTGTTCATCGCGCTGCAGGTCGCCGCTTACGTCTTCTTCTGGCAATACCAGGTGCAGGACATCGACAAGGGGCGCGAGGACGTGACGAAGCAGAAGGATACGTTCCTCGAGAAGAAGAAGCTCGCGGTGAACCTCGACGCGTACAAGCAGCAGCGCGCGGAGATCGAGCAGTCGTTCGGCGCGCTCCTCAAGCAGCTGCCCAACAAGAGCGAGATGGACGCGCTCCTGATCGACATCAACCAGGCGGGCCTCGGCCGCGGCCTCGCGTTCGATCTCTTCAAGCCCGCCGCCACGGAGAACTTCACCGAGTTCTATGCCGAGCTGCCGGTGTCGATCAAGGTCGTCGGCAACTATCACGACCTGGGCGCGTTCGCCAGCGACGTCGCGAAGATGCCGCGGATCGTGCTGCTCACGGACCTCAAGCTCGACCCGCCGAACCCGAGCGGCCAGATCTCGATGGAGGCCGTCGCCAAGACCTACCGCTACCTCGACGAGGAAGAAGTCGCGAAGCAGCGCAAGGACTCCAAGAAGAAGCCGGGAGGCAAGTAATGAAGCGACTCCTGATCCCCATTGCCGCGGCCGCCCTGCTTGGCGGTTGCAGCTCGGAAATGGACGAGCTCAAGCAGTTCGTGCGCGACTCCGACAAGGGATTGCCGCGCCGCATCGATCCGCTTCCGGCCGTGAAGCCGTTCGAGCCCTTCACCTACGAGGGCTTCGACCTTCCCGACCCGTTCAAGCCGCGCAAGCTCTCGGCGCCCAAGGAAGGCAGCGGCGGCGGCCTCGCGCCCGACCTGAACCGACGCAAGGAGCCGCTGGAGGCGTTCCCGCTCGAGCAGCTGAAGATGGTGGGCACGCTTTCGCAAGGCAATGACATCTACGCCCTGGTACGGGCCGACAAGACCCTCTACAGGGTGAAAAAGGGCAACTACATGGGGCAGAACTTTGGATTGATCACGGACGTGACCGACAGCGAGATCAAGCTGAAGGAAATCGTCCAGGACAGCGCCGGCGATTGGGCGGAGCGGCAAAGTGTGCTGCCGCTGCTCGAGGAACCCGGAAAAGGGGGAAGCAAGTGATGACAACGCTCCGCAACGCAATCGGCAACATCGGGACCGCGCTCGCAGCGCTGGCCCTCGTGCTCGCCGCCCCGCTCGCGTGGGCCCAGGCCGGCGCGAAGAACAGCGTCGACTCGATCAACTTCTCCCAAGTCCAGGGCGGGAAGATCATCGTGAAGGTGGGCCTCAAGGAACCGCTCGCGGCCGTGCCGCAGGGCTTCACCGTCAGCAACCCGCCTCGCATCGCAATCGACCTCCCCGACACCGCCAACGGCCTGAACCGCAGCCAGATCGAAGCCGGCGAAGGCGACCTGAAGAGCGTGTCCATCGTGCAGACGGGCAACCGTACGCGCCTCGTGATGAACCTCACGCGAACGCTCACGTATACCGAGGCGGTGGACGGCAACCAGCTGGTCGTCACGATCGACGCTTCGCAGGCGGCGGCGGCACCCACGACAGGCACCGCGCCGACGGCGGCGAACACGATGTTCGCGGAAACGCCGGCCGGCCTCACGACGCGATTCAACCTGCGCGACGTCGACTTCCGCCGCGGCCAGAGCTCGGAGGGCCGCGTGGTCGTGGACCTCTCGTCGGCCAACATCGGCATCGACATCCGACAGCAGGGACGCCAGCTCCTCGTCGACTTCATCAACACCAACGTGCCGCGCAACCTCGTCCGCCGCCTTGACGTGGGCGACTTCGGCACGCCGGTGCGCTTCGTGGACACGTTCGAGCAGGGCGGCAACGCGCGCATGGTGATCGAGCCGCGCGGCATCTGGGAGTACTCGGCCTACCAGACCGACACCCAGTTCATCGTCGAAGTGAAGCCCGTCAAGGAAGACCCGAACCGGCTCGTGCAGAGCTCCACGCCGGGCTACTCGGGCGAGAAGCTCTCGCTCAACTTCCAGAACGTCGAGGTCCGCGCGGTGCTGCAGGTGATCGCCGACTTCACGGGTCTCAACATCATCACGAGCGACACCGTGGGTGGCAACCTCACGCTTCGCCTGAAGGACGTGCCGTGGGACCAGGCACTCGACATCATCCTGCAGGCCAAGGGGCTGTCGAAGCGCAAGAACGGCAACGTGGTGCTGATCGCGCCGACGGATGAGCTCGCCGCCAAGGAGAAGCTCGCCCTCGAGGCGCAGGCCGCGGTTTCCGACCTCGAGCCGGTTCGCACGGAGTCGTATGCGCTCTCGTACGCGAAGGCCGAGGATCTCCAGAAGCTGCTCTCGAACAAGGACCAGAAGATCCTCTCCAAGCGCGGCAGCGCGACGATCGACGAGCGCACCAACACCCTGTTCATCCAGGACACGGGCGCGCGACTCGAGGAAGCCCGCCGCCTGGTTCTGCAGCTCGATGTGCCGGTCCGCCAGGTGCTGATCGAGGCCCGCATCGTGATCGCCGACGACAACTGGGCGCGCCAGCTCGGCGTGCGCTTCGGCACGCAATCGGCCTTCAACACCGGCAACTACAACATCGGCGTATCGGGCACCCTCACGGACACGGTCAACTCCGTGGGCGGCAACCCGATCTCGCGAGGCTCTTCGTCGCTCGCCTACTCGGGCAACCCGTCGCCGTTCTCCGGCACGGGCTCCGGTATCGGCACCATCCCGATCGGCGCGCAGCCCGAGCAGCTCAACGTGAACCTGCCCGTCCCGGGCGCGGCCGGCTCCATCGGCCTGTCGATCCTCAACCTCGGCAGCGGCAACCTCGTGAACCTGGAGCTGTCCGCTCTCGAGACCGACAACCGCGGCAAGATCGTGTCGAGCCCGCGTGTGGTCACGGCCGACAAGAAGAAGGCGATCATCTCGCAGGGCACGGAGATCCCGTACCTCACCGCGGCGGCAAGCGGCGCGACGACGGTGTCGTTCAAGCCCGCGGTCCTGCAGCTCGCGGTGACGCCCCGCATCACGCCGGACGATCGCATCATCATGGACCTCGAGGTGAAGAACGATTCAGTCGGAACGGTCTTCTCGGGCATCCCGTCGATCGATACCAAGGCCGTGACGACGCAAGTGCTGGTCGACAACGGCGACACGATCGTGCTGGGCGGAATCTTCCAGCAGGAGACGCGCACCACGACCACGAAGGTGCCGTTCCTGGGCGACATCCCGTTCGTCGGCTACCTGTTCAAGACGACCAGCAAGACCGACAACAAGACGGAACTGCTGATCTTCGTGACGCCGCGGATCGTGAAGGATTCGCTGACCGCGCGCTGACGCTCCGAAACAACCCAAGAGCCCCGGATCCTTCCGGGGCTTTTTTTTCGCTATCCTCGATGGCGAGGACATGAATACATCGCCATGGGCCGCAGCAACATCTTCCTCGTGGGCATGATGGGCGCCGGCAAGACGACCCTCGGGAAGTCGCTCGCGCAGCGGATGGGCCACGCGTTCCTCGATACCGACCGCGTCCTCGTGGAGCGCACCGGGGTTCCCGTCGCGACAATCTTCGAGATCGAGGGCGAGGCTGGCTTCCGGAAGCGCGAATCGGCTGTCCTCGCGGAGATCGCGGGACATGACGGTTACGTCGTGGCCACTGGCGGCGGGATCGTGCTCGACGAGACCAACCGTCGCGTGATGCGAGAATCCGGGATGGTCGTCTACTTGCGGGCCCGCCTCGAGAATCTCTGGGAGCGCACGCGACACGACACGACGCGGCCCCTGCTTTCCACTCCCGACCCGCGCGGCACCCTCCAGGCCCTTCTCGAAGAGCGCGAGCCGCTCTACCGCGAAGCCGCGCACGTCGTGGTCGACACCGGCTCCCAGACGTCCAGCACGCTCGTGAACCGGGTGCTCTCGGCCCTTCGGGAACGCGAATCTCCGGGAGACCCGCAATGAGCGCGACGCTGCGCGTCGACCTCGGCGACCGCTCCTACAACATCCACATTGGCTCGGGACTTCTCGGACAGGCCTCACTCTTCGAGAAGCACGTCAGGGGACGCACGGCCGCGATCGTGACGAACGAGACGGTAGCGCCGCTCTACGCGGCGCGCCTGGAGACAACGCTCGCCGCGGCTGGGTCCCGCGTCCTGCGCATCGTCCTGCCCGATGGCGAGGCGCACAAGACGTGGCAGACGCTGGACCGCGTTTTCGAAGCGCTGCTGCGCGCGCAAGCCGACCGGAGGACGGTGCTCGTCGCCCTTGGCGGAGGCGTCGTGGGCGACATCGCCGGTCTCGCTGCGGCCGTCTACCAGCGGGGAATCGCGCACCTGCAGGTTCCCACGACGCTGCTCGCGCAGGTGGATTCTTCGGTGGGCGGAAAGACGGCGATCAACCATCCGCTTGGCAAGAACATGATCGGCGCCTTCCACCAGCCGGGATTGGTGGTGGCCGACCTGGACACGCTCGCGACGCTTCCGCCGCGCGAGTACTCGGCCGGCCTCGCGGAGGTCGTCAAGTACGGCGCGATCCACGACGTCGCATTCCTTTCCTGGTTCGAGGAGCATGCCGACGCCATCCTGCGGCGCGACGTCGCCACCCTCGAGCACGCGGTGCGCCGCTCGTGCGAGATCAAGGCGCTCATCGTCGCGCGCGACGAACGCGAATCGGGTGCGCGCGCTCTGCTCAACTTCGGTCACACCTTCGGCCACGCGATCGAATCGGCGGCAGGCTACGGCACGATCCTGCACGGCGAGGCGGTGGCCACGGGCATGGCGCTCGCCGCGAGATACTCAGCGCGAACGGGGCGCCTCGGTGAGGCGGATGCCGCGAGGCTCATCGCGCTCCTCGAGCGCCTGGGGCTGCCCGTGGTTCCTCCGCGCTTTCCCATGGAAGTCTGGCTCGAATACATGGGGCGCGACAAGAAGAACGAGGGCGGACGGATCACGCTCATCCTGCTCGATGCGCTGGGCGCCGGCGCCGTGGTGAAGGACGCCGCTCCTCGCGAGCTCGAGTCCTTCCTGGCGCAGGCCTAGGAGTCCGCTGCGTTCTCGATTCGCTTCAGGAACACTGCCATCTCTTTCGCGGCCTGCTTGTCGCCGCGCCGTGTCGCGGCCTCGATTCCGCTGCGGTATGCGCTCGCGGCACCCTGCGAATCGCCGCTCGCTTCGAGGGCTTTTCCGAGAAGCTTCCACGCGGCCGAATAGTTGGTGTCGTGAGCGACGGCAGCACGGAGATGGGTCGCCGCGCGGGCTGCGTCCCCGGCCTTGAGATAGTGCATTCCGAGACCGAATCGCAGCAGCGCATCGTCCTTTCCGGACGCGAGTAACGCCTCGAACCGCTCGGCAGGATCCATGTCATTCACGGTATCATGGGCCGCAGGGGCGTGAGGGGCCGGCCCACGCGATCTGCAGCGCAAAAAAATCCTGGGAGAGTTTCGATGTCGCGAATCATTCGGGTCGCAGCGATCGCCATTCTTTCCGCCATCGCGTCCACGGTGGCGTTCGGCGAGCGCGAGGTCTCCGTGGGACTGCAGGCGGCGATCACGTCGATCGATCCGCACTATCACAACCTCTCGCCCAACAACAGCCTGTTGCTGCACATCTACGAGCCGCTCGTCTTCCGCGATCCCAACGGGAAGCTCGCGCCGGGACTCGCGGTGTCCTGGCGCGCCGTCGATGACCTCACCTGGGAATTCAAGCTGCGCAAGGGAGTGAAATTCCACGACGGATCGCCGTTCACGGCCGAGGATGTCGTGGCCACGTACAAGCGCGTGCCCAACGTCCCCAACAGCCCGTCTTCGATGGCGACGTTCGTGAAGCCCATCGTCGAAACGAAAATCGTCGACCCGTACACGATCGTCTTCAAGACCGCCGCGCCGCACGTGCTGTTGCCGAGCGACCTCGCGGCCGTGGACATCATCCCGAAAGCGGTGGCCGAGAAGGCGACGACCGAGGAATTCAATTCGGGCAAGGCCGCGATCGGCACCGGCCCCTACAGGTTCGTCGAGTACATTCCGAACCAGCGCGTGGTCATGAAAGCCAACTACGGATACTGGGGCGGCGAGGAGCCCTGGGACAAGGTCACGTTCAAGATCCTCTCCAACCCCGCCGCCCGCGTCGCAGCGTTGCTCTCGGGCGACGTGCAGATGATCGAGACGGTTCCCACCGCCGACATCGCCAGGCTCTCCTCGGACAAGAACTTCGCGCTGGCGGACAAGGTCTCGAACCGCGTGATCTACGTGCATCTCTACCAGTGGAACGACAGGGCCGCGCCCGGAGTGACCGCCAAGGACGGATCGCCCCTGGGCAGGAATCCGTTCATGGATCCGCGCGTGCGCAAGGCCTTGTCGATCGCGATCAACCGCGAGGCCATCGACGATCGCATCATGGAGAAGCGGGCCGTTCCCGCCGGTCAGCTGCTTCCCGATTCCTTCTACGGCACGAGCAAGAAGCTCAAGCCGCCGAAATACGATCCCGAAAGCGCGAAGAAGCTCCTCGCCGAAGCCGGCTACCCGAACGGCTTCGCGCTCACCGTGTACGGTACGAACAACCGTTACATCAACGACGACAAGATCGCGCAAGCGCTCGCGCAGTTCTATTCGCGCATCGGTATCGAGGCGAAAGTGGAGACGATGCCGTCGAGCGTCTACTTCACGCGCGCCACCAAGGGCGAGTTCGGCTACATGCTGCTCGGGTGGGGCACGGAGTCCTGCGAACAGGGTTCGAGCCTGCGATCGCTCCTCGCGACCCAGGATGCGGCCAAGGGCATGGGCATCACCAACCGCGCCCACTATTCGAATCCGGTCTTCGACAAGCAGCTCACCGACGCGCTGATGACGATGGACGACAAGAAGCGCGAGGGCATGATCCAGCAGGCCGCCGAGACGGTGATGAACGACACGGGGCTCATTCCGATCCACTACGAGGTGAGCACTTGGGCGACCGCGAAAGGCTACAAGTACACGCCGCGCGTAGACCAATACACGCTCGTGACGGACCTCAAACCCGCGCATTGAGCGCGCGGGTCGATCTTCAATGCTCGCATTCACGCTTCGCCGCCTGGGACAGAGCCTGCTCGTCCTCGCGGCGATGTCGTTCCTGGTGTTCGTGGGCGTGTACGCGATCGGCAATCCCGTCGAGCTGCTGGTCAATCCGCAGGCCGACGATGCCGAGCGCCTGCGTGCCACGATTGCACTGGGCCTCGACAAACCGTTGCTGCAGCAATATGCGAGCTTCCTTTCGGGCGCGCTGCATGGCGACCTGGGCCGCTCGTTCGTCTACAACGTTCCCGCGATCCAGCTGATCCTCGACAAGCTGCCCGCGACACTGGAGCTTGCCGCGGCGGCGATGGTCATGGCGATCGCGCTCGGAATCCCGCTGGGCCTCATCGCGGGCCTCAGGCCCGACTCGTGGTTCGGACGCGCGATCATGGCCGGGTCGATCCTCGGCTTCAGCCTTCCGACGTTCTGGGTCGGCCTGGTGCTGATCATGTTCTTCTCGGTGCACCTGGGCTGGCTGCCGCCCAATGGAAGGGGCGACACGGTGACGCTCCTCGGCATCCCGGTGAGCTTCCTCACCGCCGACGGCCTGAGGCACCTCGCGATGCCCGCGGCGAACCTCGCGATCTTCAAGCTATCGCTGCTCGTGAGGCTTACGCGAGCGGGCACGCGAGAGGCGTTGCTGCAGGACTACGTGAAATTCGCGCGGGCCAAGGGATTGCCGCCGCGGCGCGTGATCGGCGTGCACGTGCTGAAGAACATCCTCATCCCGATCGTTACCGTGATCGGCCTCGAGCTGGGATCCGTGATCGCCTTCGCGGTCGTCACGGAATCCATCTTCGCGTGGCCGGGCAGCGGCAAGCTCCTCATCGACTCCATCAACCAGCTCGATCGCCCCGTGATCGTCGCCTACCTGATGGTGACCGTCACGATCTTCATCGCGATCAACTTCGTGGTCGACGTCCTGTACTCGGCCCTCGATCCGCGCGTGCGCCTGGGCTCGGCCGCGTCGGCCCACTGACCGCCATGAGCAGCGCCGCGAACGACACACCCGTCCCCGCCGCCGCTCCGGCCCCTCCGCAGTCGCCATGGCGGCTTTTCGCGTCCGAGTTCGCGGAAAGCCGCCTCGCTCTCGCCGGCCTCGTGCTCCTAGCCACGCTCGTCTTCATCGCCGTGGCGGCGCCGCTCATCTCGCCGCAGAACCCCTACGACCTTGCGCAACTCGACGTTCTCGATTCGAAGCTCGCGCCGGGCGCACAGTCCGCGACGGGCAAGACCTACTGGCTGGGAACGGACGACCAGGGGCGCGACATGCTCTCGGGCATCTTCTATGGCCTGAGGATCTCGTTGTCCGTGGGCGTGGCGAGCACGGTGATCGCGCTTGCGCTGGGCGTGGTGCTCGGCCTCGCCGCCGCATACTTCGAAGGATGGGTGGACACCGCGATCATGCGCATCGCCGACATCCAGCTCTCGTTTCCGGCGATCCTCATCGCGCTCATCCTGCTCGCCATGATGGGGCAGGGCACGGGCAAGATCATCGCGGCGCTCGTCACG
>DATGGI010000110.1:0-32995 GCA_035308545.1 Usitatibacter sp. | reverse complement strand
CCCGCCCACCACGACCATGGCGAAGACGAGCGCGCAGCAGGCGAAAAGCCAGGCCGCGACGGCACGGTGGTGATCGGGAGGAGTCGAGCGGTGCATCCGAGTCCGGCATTTTGCCAGACCCGGGCGGGTTACTTGAACGAGTACTTGAAGATGATCCCGTTGCGGCGCAACGAAACGCTTTCGGGCTGGAATCCGTCCATCTTCGGCATGTACTCGCGGGCGCCCCTGTAGACGATGCGGCCATCCAGGGCGTCGTAGCAAACCGCGCTCGCGTTCGCCGAGCAGGTCGCCGACGGGCCGCTCCAGCCTGGCGTCGCTTCCGACTGCACGATCGCCGAGATCGGGTCGCGTCCGTAGGCGTTGGACTCGGGTTTCACGTAGTTGGTGGCGGACACCGAGCTCGCGCCCGCGGAGGCCAGCGCCTTGGTGCGAAGCTCGACCCCATCATTGGCCGCGGCTCCCAGCGAGAGAGCGGTCAAGGTGGTGATCAACATCGAGCGACGCATTTGCGCCTCCTGTACGGCGGGTCAAGAATCCCGTTCCGCCGTATCGAAATCATGGGCGGCGGGCACCCCGGAAGCCAATTCCGGCGACGATCGGGCCCGCGATGCCGACGGTCGGCGAAGGTCTCCGAATCCCGTCATGCCGATTGTGATTTTGTTCACTATTCCTTCCGGATTAAGATCGAAAAAACCGGAGAAGCCCGATGCTCGGACTGATGATGGACATGCCGCTGCTCGTGTCGGACCTGATCCGCCACGCGGACCGGCACCACGGTGGAGCGGAAATCGTGTCGCGGCGCGTCGAGGGCGACATCCATCGCTACACCTACCGCGAGGCGCATGCGCGCGCGCGGCGCCTTGCGAAGGCGCTTGCCGCCATGGGCCTCGTGCAGGGCGATCGCGTCGCCTCGCTCGCCTGGAACGGCTACAGGCACTTCGAACTCTATTACGCGAGCTCCGGCAGCGGGCTGGTCATGCACACACTCAACCCGCGCCTTTTCCCGGAGCAGATCGGCTGGATCCTCGACGACGCCGCCGACGCCGCGCTCTTCGTGGATCTCACCTTCGTGGCGCTCGCGGCCCGGCTCGCCGCCGGCCGCCTGGATCCGGCGCGCATCGTGGTGATGACCGATCGCGCCCACATGCCGCCCGAATCGAAAGGAATGACCTGCTACGAGGAACTCATCGAGGCGCACGACGATGCGTTCGAATGGCCGGCGCTCGACGAGAAGACCGCGTGCGGCCTTTGCTACACGTCGGGCACGACCGGAAATCCGAAAGGCGCGCTCTACAGCCATCGCTCGAACGTCCTGCACGCCTACGCGATCTGCCTGCCCGATGCCATGGGACTGTCGGCCGGCGATTGCGCGCTTCCGATCGTCCCCATGTTCCACGCGAACGCCTGGGGGCTTCCCTTCGCAGCGTGCCTCGCCGGCGCGAAGATTGTCTTCCCCGGCCCGGCGCTGGACGGCAAATCCCTGCACGCGCTCTTCGAGGCCGAGCGCGTCACCTTTTCCGCCGGCGTCCCGACCGTTTGGCTGGGACTCCTGCAGTACCTGAAGGAAAACAAGCTGCGCCTCACGACACTCAAGCGCACCGTCATCGGCGGCGCGGCGGTCTCGCCGGCGATGATGCGCACGCTCGAAGAGGACTACGGCATCGAGGTGCGCCATGCGTGGGGCATGACCGAGATGTCGCCCACGGGCTGCGTCTGCAACCTCAAGGAGAAGCACGCCCTCCTGCCGGCCGAGGAGCAGCGCGCGATCCGCGAGAAGCAGGGCCATGTCCTGTATGGCGTGGACTGGAAGATCGTCGATGGCGAGGGACGCGAGCTTCCGTGGGACGGCGTCGCCTTCGGTGACTTATATGTACGCGGTCCCTGGGTGATGGAGCGCTACTACAAGGCGCCGCACTCCGCCCTCGTGGACGGATGGTTCCCGACGGGAGACGTCGCGACGATCGATCCCGACGGCTACCTGCGAATCACCGACCGCAGCAAGGATGTCGTGAAGTCCGGCGGCGAGTGGATCAGCTCCATCGAGCTGGAGAACCTCGCCATGTCGCATCCCGCGGTGCAGGAAGCGGCCGTCGTCGCGTGCAAGCATCCCAAGTGGGACGAGCGCCCGCTGCTCATCGTGGTGAAGAAGGCCGGCGCCGAGGTGAGCCGCGACGAGCTGCTCGCCTTCTACGAGGGCAAGGTCGCGAAGTGGTGGATTCCCGACGACGTGGTGTTCGTCGAGGAGCTCCCCCATACCGCCACGGGGAAGCTCCTCAAGACCGAGCTGAGGTCGCGCTACGCTAGCTTTTCAGGCACGCGCTCATGAACGCGCGGCGCTCGTCGCCGTGCAGGCTCTTCTTTCCCGCTTCCTCGTTGCACGTCTTCATCTTCGTCTGCTGGAGGCTGGGTTCCGCCGCGGCGCGATGGGCGCCAGATTCCTTCTTGAGCTCCTCGGCTTCCGCCTCGTGCCCCTTGAGGCATTCGCTCATGAAGACCTGGTGATCGTCGCCGTGCAGCCCCTTCGATTCGTGGGCGCACACGGAAAAGCGGCTTTGCTGGGTCGGCTTCGCCTCGGCCTCGGCGGCGGCGAGCGCCGGCGAAGCGAAGAAAGCCGAAACGGCGATGCATGCTGCGAAACAGGTGACGCGGATGTTCAAGGGGTCCTCCCGGACTTCACGTTGATGGAGCCTCCATCAGACGCCAGCGCCGGGAGCGCTACCACTGGAAATTCCCGAATTCCGTTCGCATTTCATCGGTAAGCGTCCGGGGGCCAAGCGCCCTACGTCGCCGCCAATCGACCGCCCGTCGGTCGTGTAGGCAAATGCCGCATGCCTGTATGCGAAATATCCCATAGCCGCGTTGAGTGAATGCGGGGAGACTGAACTCATCGCGGGAACGAACAGACCCGCCGGGAGAGCGAAGTGAAACGCGTCCTGAACGAGAAGGTGCTGAAGCGCGAAAACGTCGTCCACGCCGGAACCGGCGGGCGAAGCCAGGCGAATTCCGGCCTGGGATTCCGCCCCGCGTTCTACGACTTCGCCACGCAACGCATCTATCCCTCGCGCTTCGCCGACGGCCGCCTCGCTCCCTTCCACCTGCTCGATGGGCTTCCGGACGAGGTGATCGTGGATCGCCTGCCCGATGGCCGCGTCGTCTCCGCGAAGGCCACGCTCATCTCCGGCTTCGTGCGCGACGGATACTTCTACACGCGCACGGCGGCCGCCCGCGCTGTGCGCGAGTGGTCGCCGGCCGAACTCGAAGAGTAGAAACCGCTACTTGGTGGCCGTGCTGCCCGCGACGGGCATCGGGATCGACATCTTGCGGCGCTGGTCCTCGCTCACCAACATGTCGCCTTCCTCGGCGTACTGCGTGGCCTGCCCGTAATTCCCCTTGGACATGTACACGGCCCACAGGTCGTGCTTGGAAGAGGCGCGGTCCGCGTTCTTCTCGGGCAGCGCCCTCGCGCGGATGGCATAGGCCTTCACGAGCAGCGGCTCGGCCTTTTCGTTGTTGTGCGTCGCGAGATAGAGCTCGCCCAGGTTGGCGTAGCTCACGGCGAGATCGAGGCTGTCCGGAGGAAGGTGCTTCACGCGGATGTCGAGGGCGCGGCGGTACAGCGGCTCGGCCTTCTCGAACTGGTCCTGCGCGTCGTAGATGGCGCCGAGGTTGTTGAGGCTCACCGCGACGTCGAGGTGATCGGGCCCCAGCTTCTTCTCGCGGATCGCAAGCGCGCGTTCGGCAAGCGGCACCGCGTCGGCGTAGCGGCCCAGCGCGCGGTAGGTGGTCGAGAGATTGTTGAGCGCGACGGCCACTTCGAGGCTCTCGGGACCGAGCGCCTTTTCGCGAATGTCGCGCGCGCGGACGAAGAGCGGCTCGGCCTGCGCGTATTGCTTCTGCTCGCGCAGCACGGAGCCCAGGTCGTTCAGGCTGCTCGCGACTTCGATGTGGTCGGCGCCATAGAACTTCTCCCGGATCGCGAGCGCGCGGCGGTACAGCGCTTCCGCATCGGCGTACTGGCCCTCGTTGTCGAGCATCTTCGCGACGTTGGAGATCACCGTGGCGAGCGCCGGATGATTCGGGGGGAGCGCCTGCGCGGCCGCATCCACGGTCCGCGTGCCCATCGCGAGCGCGCCCTTCACGTCACCCTTCTGGTACAGGGCGATCGTCTGCTTGTTGAGTTCCTTCCAGTCCTGGGCAGGCGCTTGCGCGACGGACAGGAAAGGCACGAGCGCGATCAGCGCGACCGCTGTAGTACCACTTGCGAGGGCGAAGCCAGTCTTTGAGCGCGACACTGGTATGGTCTCCACGATTGATCCGTAGGGACATTATCTTCGAAAACGATTCGTCATCGCGCGAGAACTCGCAGCTCGCGCGCGCGACTCCGGCTCACGGAAAGCCGTGTCCCGTCCTTCAGCTCCGCCACGAGGTTGCCGCCGGGCTCGCTCCTGAACGCGGCCACGTGATCGAGGTTCACGATGCTCGTGCGATGGATGCGCGCGAAGCGTCGCGGATCGAGGCGCTCCTCGAGGCGATTGAGCGAGACGTGCAGCAGGTGCCCGGCCTTTCCGGCATGGGCCGTGACATAGTCGCCCGCGGCCCCGAACCAGGAAACCTCCGAGACAGCGAGCGGGACGATGCTCTTTCCCGCGCGGATGAAGAGGCGGCTCAGGGGCCCGCGCCCCATGGCTTCCGTGAAGCGATCGAGTGCCGAGTCCGACGGCGCCCCGAGCGCCGCGCGAACGCGCTCGAGCGTCGCGAGAAGGCGCTCCTCGCCGAAGGGCTTCAGCAGATAGTCGATCGCACCCAACTCGAACGCGGCCACCGCGTGCTGCGCGTGGGCCGTGGTGAACACGACGGAAGGCTGGTGGCGGATGCGCCGCAGGACGTCGAGGCCCGACGAACCCGGCATCTCGATATCGAGGAAGACGAGGTCGGGCTTCCGAGCGTCGATCGCGGCAATCGCCTCGGGGCCGCTCGCCGCTTCGCCCGCGCACTCGATCCAGTCGATCGAGGAGAGCATTCGGCGCAATCCCGCGCGCGCGACCGGCTCGTCGTCCACGACGAGGACGCTCACCTTCTCACTCATGGACACCCTGCGGCACGACGAGCGAAGCGGTGAATCCGCCCGCGAGCGTGGTCGCGACGTCGAGCTTCGCGCGGCCCCCGTACAGCGTGCGCATCCGCTCGCGCAGCCGGCGCAGGCCCGTGCCTTTCCCGCCGGCCACGTCGCCGTCGGAGGCGCCCGCGCCGTCATCCGAGACGGTGAGCTGGAGCTCGCTCGCCACCACGCTCGCCGAGATCGTCACGCGCGTCGGCGCCATCCGCGGGCCCGCGCCGTGCCGGACGGCATTCTCGACGAGCGATTGCAGCGCGAAGGATGGAAGGCTCGCCTCCATCGCGCGCCCTTCGATTCGCGCGTCCACCACGAGGCGTTCGCCCAGGCGCACCTTCTCGATGGCGAGATAGCGATCGACGAGCGCCCACTCCTCGCCCAGCGACACCACGTCGCGCTCCTCGTCGACGGTGCCGCGAAGGATTTCGGCGAGCTGCTCGGCGGCCCGGCTCGCGGCCCGCGGATCCGTGGGAATGAGTTGCACGACGGTGTGCAGCGCATTGAACAGGAAGTGCGGCTGGACCTGCGCCCGCAACGCCGCGAGTTGCGTGCGGGCCGCGAGCGCCTCGAGCTGCGCCGCGCGCCTCGCCGCCTGGTTCGCGTACGACACGCCGGCGACGACGAAGTAGAGCCACATTCCCGTGATCACGAACGGGCCGAAGCCCGGTCCCAGCACGAGCACGAAGCGTCCCGCGACGGCGCTCTCGATCAGGCTCACGAGCGAGAACCAGCACAGCGCGTAGAGCACCGCGGCCGCCACGTGCCCGAACACGAACGCGCTGCGGAAAGGATGGGGCCATTGCCAGCGGCGCGTGAAGCGATAGACCGGGACCGCGAGCGCCGCCGCCGACGCGATGAGCGGCATCGAGGCGAGCGCCGCGCGCGGGAACGGCATGTCGTGGGCGCTCATCATGAGCACCGTGAAGATCGCCCACATGGGAAACCAAGCGATCGCGAGCTGGACGGCGATCCAGGCGCGCGACATGTTCCTATTTCGCCGGGCCGGCGCGCCGGGCCACGATGACGAGGGTTCCTTCGTCCCACGTGCGCCCGTCGTCGCTGGAGCGGTCTTGCTGCATGCGGAACCCGTTGGCGCCGATGTCGAAGTAGCGCGCTCGCGTGAGCACGGGATGGCCCTCGGCGTCGAAGCCGCGCCCGTTCATCCGCATCTCGGCGCCCTGGAGCTGGCCCGTCGACTCGCTGAACCTGGAGCGATACGCATCGAGCCCCTGGACTTTCCAGCGTCCTTCGCTCTTCGAATAGGTGCGCAGCGCATGGGACAAGGATATCGGATTGCCCGAAGCGTCGAAAATGCGCGTCTCGTCTTCCACGGCGAGGCCGTCGAGCGCGCGCCACGCTTTCATCGTCCCGACGAGCTTCGGTGAACCGTGGATCGCCGCGGCGATCCCGCTCACCTTCGGCTGCACGTCGAGATCCCATTGACCGACGAGGAAGTCGAATTGCTTCGACTCGGGCGCCGGGGCTTGGGCGAACACTATCAACGGCGTCATGCAAAGAACGACGACGACCCATCGATGAAGAAGGTTCATGGGGAAATCTCCGGGAGTGAATGTAGCGCCGAGGATGCCATCGGGGTCCGCCCGACGCCCCGGCTATTCGCCCAACTGCGTCTCCGGACCGCCGAACGGCGCGCCGTTACCCTTCGCGGCGCTCTACAGTGCCGCCATGAACGAACCCCTCATCGCCCTTCGCAACGTCCGCAAGACCTATCGCAGTCCCGCCGGAGACTTCGCGGCGCTCGATGACATCGACCTCACCGCGCACGCCGGCGAGTTCCTCGCCATCACCGGCCGCTCGGGGAGCGGCAAGTCGACGCTGCTGAATCTCCTCGCCGGCATCGATCGACCGAGCGCCGGCGAGATCGTCGTCGGCGGCAAGTCGCTCGCCTCGCTCGACGAGGGCGCGCTCGCGGGCTGGCGCGGCGAATCCGTCGGCATCGTGTTCCAGTTCTTCCAGCTGCTTCCGACGCTCACCGCCGCCGAGAACGTGATGCTGCCGATGGACTTCGCGCGCAAGTGGGATTCACGGGAGCGCCGCGGCCGCGCGGTCGCGCTCCTGGCTCGACTGGGCCTGGACGGCCATGCCGACAAGCTTCCCGCCGCGCTTTCGGGCGGCCAGCAACAGCGCGTCGCGGTGGCGCGCGCGCTCGCGAACGAGCCACCGCTCGTGCTGGCCGACGAGCCCACTGGAAATCTCGACTCGCAGTCCTCGGACGAATTGCTGGATCTCCTCACCGGCCTCGCGTCCGAAGGACGCACCATCGTGATGGCCACGCACGAGCCCACGGCAATCGAACACGCGACGCGGATCGTCACGCTGGCCGACGGACGTATCGCCGACGTCCATGGTTAGCCCGCGTTGGCGCAAGGTGATGCGCGATGCGACGCTGCACAAGGCGCGCACCGCGCTCGTGGTGGCGGCGCTCGTGATCGGGCTCGTGGGTTCGGGCGCGCTCCTGGACACGTGGTCGCTCATCCGGCGCGTGACGATCGAGACCTACGTGGCGAGCCATCCGGTGTCGGCGACGCTGCGCCTGGACCGCGTGGATCGCGAAGTTCTCGAGCGCGTTCGCGCGATGCCCGGAATCTCGGCCGTGCGGGCGCGGCGCGTCGTCTCGGCCTCGATGAGCTCCGCGAGCGGCGAGCTCGTGGCGCAGCTCTTCGTCCTCGACGGTTACGGGGCCCGCGACATCGCGGCCGTGGAGGGTGTGGCTGGAAACTGGCCGCCACGCGACGGCGAGATCGCGATCGAAAGGTCTTCGCTCGATCTCTCGGGCGCCGCGGTGGGCGAGTCCGTGAGCCTGCGCTACGCGGGCGGCGGGAGCGTGCCGCTACCGGTGACCGGCATCGCGCACGACGTGAGCCTCGCGCCGGGATGGATGGAGCACGTGGTCTATGGATTCGTCACACCCGCGACGCTCCTGCGGCTGGGCGTTGCTCCCGGCCTGGACGAGGTGCAATTCGTCGTCGGCGATCCATCCCTCGACCGCGAGGGCGTTCGCCACATCGCCAACGACGTGAAGCTCGCGCTCGAGCGCGATGGCCGCAAGGTCCTCGGCGTGAACGTCCCCGTGCCCATGCAACATGTGCATGCGGCCCAGATGGACTCGATGATGTTCACGCAGGGCGCCTTCGCGTTGCTCACGCTCCTTGCGTGCGCGGCGGTCGTGGTGAACCTGGTCTCCGCGATGCTCGCCTCGGAGCTTCGCGAGATCGGAGTGATGAAAGCCATCGGCGCGCGCCCCGGGCAAGTCGCAACGATGTATCTCGCGTCGATCGCGGCCATCGGGATCCTCGCCACGGTCCTCGCGCTGCCGCTCGCCATCGCGATCGGCCGGCGTTACGCGGCATTGAAGGCGGACCTGCTGAATTTCCCCATCGAAGGCTTTGCGATTCCATGGTGGGCGATCGCGATCCAGCTCGCGGCCGGAGTCGTGGTGCCGGTCGCGGCGGCCGCGTTCGGCGTGGCGCGCGCCTGCCGCATCTCGGTGAGCGAAGCGCTTCGCGATCCCGGCATCGCGACTACGGCGGACGACTACCGGGTGCGAAAACGCCTTCGCGTTCCCTTCCTCAATCGCCCCTTCACGCTTTCCGTCGGCAACGCGTTCCGCCGCCGGCGCCGGATGCTGCTCACGCTCGTCGCGCTCACGTTGGGCGGCGCCGTCTTCGTCGCCGCCGACAGCCTTCGCCAGTCGGTGCGCGATTCCGTCGGCATCATGGTCGAAAGCCAACGCTACGACCTCATCGTTCGCACCGTCGAGCCGCAGGCCGCGCAACGCCTCGAGGCAGCGATCGGCAAGGTGACTGGAGTCGTGGCGGTCGAGGCCGCCATCGCGGCGAATGCGACTCCGCTTGCGTCCGATGGAACTTTCGGCAGTCCCTTCCCCATCTTCGGCCTGCTCGCCGACACGAAACGCGTAGTGCCGAAGATGCTCGCGGGGCGATGGCTCGACACCGCGGGCGAACATTCACTCATCGTGAACCGGGCGCTCGCGAACGAGGACCCACGCCTCGCGCTGGGCTCCGAGGTCACGCTGCTGCTGGGCGGCAAGCCCTCGACATGGACGGTGGACGGCGTGGTCGACGTCGCGGCGCAGCCTCTTGCCTATGCGCGACGCGACGCCCTTGGAGAGGCACGCGGCGATGCGCGAGCGACGGTGGCGGCAGTGGTCCTGTCGCAAGGAGAACGCGAGAAGCCGCTTCCCGCGATCCTCCGGTTGCGGGGCGATCTCGACGACGCGGGCATGCGGGTCGCGGCCACGATACTCAGCAGCGAGAATCGCCGCGCCCTCGAGGACCACCTGCTCCTCGTCGTCGATTTCCTCGGCGTCATGGGTTGGGTCATGATCGCCGTGGGCGGAATGGGACTCGCATCGACGATGGGAATCTCGGTGCTCGAGCGCACGCGCGAGATCGGCGTCATGCGCGCGATCGGGGCCAAGACTTCCGCGATCGTCGCCATCGTGCAGGCCGAGGGCCTCGTGATCGCGCTCCTGGGCTGGGCATCGGCGATCGTGCTCTCCGTTCCCATGAGCGTGGCGCTTGGCCGCGCGTTCGGAGCCATCATGTTTCCCGTGCCGGACCGCTATGTGCCGACCGCGGCGGGAACACTCGAATGGCTCGCGGTCGTGGCCGGCGTTTCGATCGTCGCCTGCGCGTGGCCCGCGCTGCGCGCCACGCGAATTCCGACCGCGGCCGCCCTCAGCTATGCGTAGCAGCGGATTCAGGTAAAAGACAGCTTCACCGGCGTAGTATCGCGGCGTGTCGCGCTACGCCTTCTCGAGCCTCTTCCTTATATTGGCGGCCTCGCTCGCCTTCGGGCAGGGCGCGCCCGCGAAGGCCGCGTCCGCTCCGGCCACGCCGAACGTCGCGGGCACCGTCGTGCTCGCCGACGGCCAGGCCCAGGTCTCCTCTGGCGGAAAGGCCGCGCGTGGCCTGAAAGCCGGCGACACGGTGAACGAAGGCGACCGGATCTCGAGCACCAACGGCGAAGTCCACGTGAAGATGCAGGACGCGGGCTTCATCGTCGTGCGTCCCAACACGCAGGTCGAGATCGTGAGCTACAAGGCCGACGGCGGCGACGACGACAAGGGCGTCTTCAGGTTGATCAGCGGCGGGCTGCGCTCCATCTCCGGGTGGATCGGCAAGTTCAATCGCAAGGACTACGTGGTGAAGACGGCGACCGCGACGATCGGAATCCGCGGCACCGACCACGAGACGAGATACATCCCCGAAGGCTCGCCCGAAGGAGAAGCCGGCACGTACGACCGCGTTTACGCGGGCGAGACGGTGATCGAGACGCCCGAAGGCCAGACCACGGTCTCGCCGAACCAGGCCGGCTTCCAATCGGCGAACAGGAAAGGCAGGCCGCGCCTGCTCAAGGACATCCCGGGCTTCTTCCGGCCGGGCCCGCACGAAGCGGACATCAACGCGAAGCACGCCGCGATCCAGCAGGAGATCGACCAGCGCCGCGAGGAACGCCGCAAGGTGATCCGCGAGAAGGCGGCGGCCCTGAAGGAGGCGAGAGCGAAGACCGTGAGCCTTGCGCAGGACACCAGGGCCGCGGCGAAACAGGCGCAGCAGCAAGCCGCGGACCAGCGCAAGGAACTGAAGGCGAAGCACGACGCGCTGAGGGCCGAGATCACGCAGGCCGAGCAGCTCCGGCAGGAGATCGTCGCGAAGCGCAAGGAGCTGCAGGACAAGCTGAAGACCGGCGACATCACTCAACCCGAAGTCCGCACGCGCCGCCAGGAGCTCAAGCAGAAGAACGAGCTGCTCGCCAAATCCTGGGAGAGCATCAAGCAGCACCGCAAGGAGCTGCTGGACGCGGGCGACGCGCAGCTCGACGAGCAGTACGACGCGGCGCTCGCGCGCGCCAAGGCGCTGCACGACCAGCAGCTCGAGACGCGCGAAAAGCGCGACGACCTCCAGCAGGAACGCGAATCGGCCGTAAAGGAAATCGGCACGATGCAGAAGGAGGAGAACCAGCGCTACAGGCAGGAGCTGAAGGCCGACAAGGACCCGCCGAAGCAATAGTGCCCTAGACTGGCGCTTTTTCAGGAAAGGCGCCCGTGGACCGGCTGCTCGCAGGGTTGCGCGGCATTCCCGACGTCGCCATGTTCCTCGTGGCCGGCGTGCTGCTGGGGGCGGGTGGCTTCGGGCTCCTGCGGATCGATCCCGCTTCCACGTTGAACCAGCTCGCGCTCACCTTCGGCGCGTGCTTCATCCTTTTCGATGGCGGCGCCTCGTTGCGGCTCGCCGTGCTGAAGCAGACGTGGATCACGATCGTCGTGCTCTCCACGATCGGCGTGCTCGTGACCGCGGCGATCACGGGACTCGCGGCGCAGCACGTCCTCGGCATTCCCTGGATCGTCGCCCTGCTCCTCGCCGCGGTGATCGCGTCGACGGATCCGGCCACGCTCATTCCAGTCTTCCAGCAGGTGAAGGTGCGCGAACGCGTGGCGCAGACCGTCATGGCCGAATCGGCGTTCAACGACGCGACGGGCGCGATCCTCACCTTCGCAGTGCTCGGCGTCGCAACCGGCAGGAGCGAGTTCTCCTTCGCGGCCGCCATGATGGATTTCGCCACGCAGGTGGGATTCGGCCTGTTCGCCGGCGCGGTCCTCGGCCATGCCGCCTCGCTCGTCATCGCGAACGAGCGTTGGACCTTCATGGCGAGGTATGCGCCCGTCGTGACGATCATGGCGATGATCGGCGCGTACCTCTTCGCCACCGGCCTCGACGCGAGCGGCTTCATGGCGGTCTTCGTGTTCGGGATCGTGATGGGCAACCGGGAGTCCTACCAGGACCAGCTCACCCGTTTCGTCGCCCGCACGTCGCTCGCGGCACGCGCGCTGATCTTCGTGCTCCTCGGCGCGCAGGTGGACCTCTCCCTGGTGAGCGCCCATCTCGCGGGAGGCGCCGCGGTCGTCGCGATCTTCATGCTCGTCGCGCGGCCCGCGGCCGTCTTCGCCTGCGCGCTCCCGGATCGCAAGGCGCGCTGGACGATGAAGGAGCTGCTCTTCATGTGCTGGACGCGCGAGACCGGCGTGATTCCCGGCGCGCTCGCGGGGCTGCTCATGGGGATGAACGCGCCGCAATCGGGCCTCATCGCATCGGTCGCCTTCATCGCGATCCTGGCGACGATCCTCCTCCAGGCGACGACCACGCGATGGCTCGCGGGCCGGCTGGGCTTGCTCGAGGACTAGAACGCGATTTCGGTGCGCACGATGTACTGCACGTGCTTGATTCCCTCGACGCGATCCAGCGGCATCGCGACATCCATGTGCAGCACCCGCGCGAACGTCCGGTCGAGCGAAAGACGCGCGCCCAATCCGACGTCGGAGAGCCAGCCCCCGTTCACGGTGTTCTGGTTCACGCCGCCCCAGGCCCTTCCACGATCGTAGAAGGCCGCGAAGCCGACGCGGAAGAGACGGAACGGATACCAGTCGGTGAAGTAGCGTTCCTCGAGCGTGAAGAGCGCCCGCTTCTCGCCCTCCTGGTAGCGCAGCGGGTAGCCGCGCAATCCCGTATCGCCGCCGAGTTGCAGCTGGTCGGGCGCCGCGGCGCTCCCCAGCCGGTCGCCCGCGAGCGCCGCATACAACGAAGTCCGCACGCCCTGCGGCCAGTAGTAGCGCAGCGCGAAGCCCTGGTGCGAGAGCGGCGCTCCGGTGCTCGCGAGCGTTCGCTCGGCCACCGCGGTCGCGAAGAGATCGTGATCCCACGGCAGCGTGAACGCATCGCTCCAGTTCACCGCATAGAGCCACGCGTCCGAGCTCGCGCCCCAGGTCTTCGAGGATTGCGTCACCTGCGCCGTGAGATCCATCCCGACCTGCACGACCTCGGTGCGGCCGATCTGGTCGTGGTTTCGCATCTTCACGTAGTCGTCCTGCACCAGCTCGTACAGGAGGAAGGGTCCGCGCATCGCATGATCCACCGGGAATGGCGACGGCGCGACCGCACCCGATTCGATCGCGTACTTGTCATCCTGCATCGTGAAGCCGCCGGAGAAACGCTGGGCAAAACCGTTCGCGAGTCCCGGCGACCATCCGCCCGAGGCCTGCGCGCTTTCCACGTGGTGGCGGAATTCGTTGACGACCTCTCCGGCGTTGTACACGGAGTCGGTGCGATCGTTGCGGAGCACGTTGGCGCCCGCCGCCCATCTCGTGTCGAGCGAATAGAACGGCCGGTTCACCGAGGCGGTGAGAAGGCTGCCGTCGTTGAAGCGGCCGTCGAGGACACTGATCTGCGTCCAGTTGTCGAAGGCTTGCGGGTAAGTGAACGCGAACTGCGTTCCGTGCCGGTCCGGCGTGGACGTCTGGAAGATGCCGATCGTCGCGGCGGTTCCCAGCAAGTTGTATTCCGTGAGGCCGAAGCGGCTGGTGTTCGCGCCGCCCGAATGGGAGAACTGGAGGACGAGGTCGAGCGTCCACGTGTCGCGGGTCGTGACTTCGATATCGACCACGCCGTCGTGAAACGCCGCGGGCCGGATGTCGACGTCGTACACATACTTGTTGGCCCGGAGGATCCGCTCGGATTCGTCGATGAGGCGTTTCGACAGGGGATCGCCGGTCTTGAAGAGCAGCTGCCTCGAGATCACTCCCGGGCGGGTCGTGATGTGCACGATGTTCACGAAGCGGTAGAACGCGTTGTCCTCGCGCGGATCCTCCAGGTCGAAGATGTTGCGGGCGTCGACGCGGACCTCGCCGATCCGCGCGCCTTTCGCCTCCAGCTCCTCGAAGGAAGGCACCTGGGCCTCCTCGGCGGCGGCGCACCATCCTGCCGCGAGCGCGAGGCCCGCCAGGAGGCGACCGATGCGGCGATACGATTCATGTGACACGGGGAACATTTTGCGGCATCCGGGGTCTAGTCCGACATGAGGGCAATCAACATAGTTGCTCTCGCCGCGGGATGGATCCTCGTCGCCGCATCGCCGGGCCTTCTCGCGGACGAGATCTACAAGTCCGTCGCGAAGGACGGTTCGGTCACCTACTCGCAGGCGCCGCAGCCTGGCGCCCGGAATACGGTGGTCGACATCCAGGTGCTTTCGCCGGAAACGCGGCGTGCCGCGTTGATCCTCCAGCGGAAGCTCGAGGGTGCGGACCTCGCCATGAACGACGCTTTCGAAAAACGCGAGCGGGCATGGCGCGACGCCGACATCGAGATCCGTGACGCGACCGAGAAGCTGCAGATCGAGGAATCGACCCTGGACTCGGGCCGCGAGCCCCGTGGCGACGAGTGGGTCGGAAACCTCGGCGGCGGCGCGCGCCTTTCGGAGGCGTACTTCGAGCGGCTGAAGGCGCTCGAGGACCGCGTCGCCCAGGCGCGGGCCCGGCTCGATCGCGCCTATGACGCCCGCAACGCACTGAAGTGACCTTGAAGCGATACCTACAGGAGGCAGCATAGTGAACGCAAGACCCGTCGTACGCGCACTCTCCGCAGTCGGAGTCTTCACGACCCTCGCGGTCGGAGCGAGCGCCGTCAGCAGCTACTTCTTCTCCCAGGCCCGCGCGGAGACCGCGCCGGTGCCCGTCACGCAGTCGGCGCCGCTCGTGAGCGGCTTGCCCGATTTCACCGCATTGGTGGACCGCTACGGCCCCGCCGTCGTGAACATCAGCGTGAGCGGCAGCCTCAAGGTGAGCCAGGACGAGCCCCAGTTCCCGCAGTTGAATCCCAACGATCCGTTCTCGCAGTTCTTCAAGAATCTGCCGATGCCCAAGGCGCCGCCCAATGGGGTCGTGCGCGGCGTGGGCTCCGGGTTCATCGTGAGCGCCGACGGAATCATCCTCACCAACACGCACGTCGTCGACGACGCGAAGGAAGTGACGGTTCGCCTGACCGACAACCGCGAATTCCGCGCGAAGGTGATCGGCAAGGATCCGGTCTCGGATGTCGCGGTGTTGCGCATCGAGGCGAAGAACCTGCCCACCGTGAAGCTCGGCGATTCCGGGCGCGTGAAGGTCGGCGAATGGGTGGTTGCGATCGGATCGCCCTACGGATTCGACAACTCCGTCACCGCGGGAATCGTGAGCGCGAAGGCCCGCTCGCTCGGCGGCGACAGCTACGTGCCGTTCCTGCAGACCGATGCGGCGGTGAATCCCGGCAACTCGGGCGGCCCGCTCTTCAACCTGAAGGGCGAAGTGATCGGGATCAACTCGCAGATCTATAGCCGCAACGGCGGCTTCCAGGGGCTTTCGTTCGCGATCCCGATCAACGTGGCCTACCGCGTCGAGAACGAGATCATCCAGACCGGCCACGTCACTCGCGGCCGCCTGGGCGTGACGATCCAGGGGGTGACGCAATCGCTCGCGGAGTCCTTCGGACTGAGCCGTCCCGAAGGCGCGCTCGTGAGCTTCGTCGATCCCGACAGCCCCGCGTCGAAGGCCGGCCTCGAAGTAGGCGACGTGATCACCAAGGTGAATGGCGAGCCCATCGTCCACTCGAACGACCTCCCGGTGCGCGTCGCGGAGATGAAACCCGGCGCGCAGCTCACGATGGAAGTGTGGCGCAACGGCGGCACGCGCCAGCTCACGGCGACGATCGGCAGCTTCAAGAGCGAGAAGGTCGCGGCCGCCGACAGCGCGCCGGCGAGCCAGGGGCGCCTCGGCCTCGCGGTGCACCCGCTTTCGCCCGAGCAGCGCGAGCAGGCCGGCGTCGCTGCCGGACTCCTCGTCGATGCTTCGAGCGGCCCGGCGGCCGACGCGGGCATCGAGCCCGGCGACATCGTGCTCGCCGTGAACAACACGCCGGTCGCGAGCGCGCAGCAACTGCGCTCGCTCACCGAGAAGGCCGGCAAGCACGTCGCCCTGCTCGTCCAGCACGGCGAAGCGAAGGTCTTCGTGCCGATCGAACTGGGCTAAGGGAGCCAATCTCGATCAAGGAGCATTGAAATGGCACACATGCAACGAAGGTTCGCCGTCGCGCTCGCCCTGGCGGGCGCGACCGCCGGAGTCGCATTCGCGAGCGTCGATTCGGCGCTGCCCGAGGTGCAGACGCAGGGCAATATCTCGTTCATCACCGGCGGCATCGGCCTGGACGAATCGCAAGCGATGAAGCAGGCCGAATCGAAGTACCCGTTGTCCATGCTGTTCGTGGAACGCGGCAAGCCGCGCGACGAGTACGTCGCCGCGGTCGCGGTCACCGTCAAGGACCGGCAGGGCAATACGCAGCTGGAGACCATCACCGACGGCCCCTACCTGCTCGCCGACCTGCCGGCCGGCCAGTACACCGTGAGCGCGGTTTACGACGGCAAGGCGGAGAACCGCAGCGCCACGGTAGTCGCGGGCAAGTCCCGCGAGCTCGTGTTCGCCTGGTAACGCCTCCTACAGTCCCCCAGGCGCAGGCGTGTTAGGCTCCCCGGATCGCGGGGCGAAGGAACTGTGTCCCGCGATCCCGGGTCTAAGCCCGAGCGTCCCAAAACCAATGGAGGCAAGAATGTACGCTCGCATCGTTTCGATCGTCGCGCTGGCCCTTCTTACATTCTCGGTGTCGGCGGCTCGCGCCGACGAATACAGCGACACCGTGAACCTCTTCAAGAACGCCGGCGAAAGCGACGCGTTCTACAAGAACGCCTACGGCTACGCGGTCTTCCCGACAATCGGCAAGGGCGGCGTCGGCGTCGGCGGTGCCTACGGCAAGGGCCGCGTCTACGCGAAGGGCAAGTACATCGGCGACACCTCGATGACGCAGGTCACGGTCGGACTGCAGCTCGGCGGCCAGGCCTACAGCGAGATGATCTTCTTCGAGGACGAGCGCGCGCTGAAGGAATTCACGGGCGGCAACTTCGAGTTCGGCGCGGATGCCTCGGCCATCGCGATCACGGCCTCGGCCAACGCGAAGGCGAGCACCACCGGTTCGTCCGCGGGCGCGAGCGGCGGCAAGAAGGACGCCCACACGGCCGGCAAGTACTACAAGGGCATGGCGACGTTCACCGTCGCGAAGGGCGGCCTGATGTACGAAGCGACGGTCGGCGGACAGAAGTTCAACTACAAGGCGCACTGATCTTCGCGCGCCGCGCGGGATTCTTCGCCGCGCTGGCTTTCGCCGGCGCGGCGGCCGCCGCCGACTTCGGCACGAAAGGCGGAGCGGAGCCCGCGAACATCGACGAGGTCGAAGGAGTCCTTCGCCAGGATCCCTACGACCTCGAGCTGCTCATCAGCTTCGGCACTTCCAAGGGCGGCTCCGCCGGGCACCTCGCGCTCGCGATCCGCGACCAGGCGCCCAACGACGACCTCGTCTATTCCGCGAATTTCTACGCGGATCGCTCGGAAGCGCACGCCACGGGCTTCTGGACCGAGGACCTCATGGCGCGCATCCCGAAGAAGGAATACCTCTTCCGCACGCGGTCCTCGCTCGGCGACACGGCCGCGTTCGGCCTCGATTTCGGCGAGATCTACAAGCGCTCCGTGATCGGCGTGCGCGTCTACGGCGTCCCGAAATCCGAGAAGGATGCGCTCACGGCGTACTTCGCGCGCATCAACGACGACTACCACAAGCGCGCGAGCGATACCGAGTACCACCGCGGCGAGATCGTGTACGACTACCTGCGGCTCAACTGCGCGAAGACGGTGGGCTCAGCGTTCCACTACGGCGCCGGCTACAAGGATCTCAAGATCGAGGCGCCGCTCCTCGGCGTCACGCGCATCGTCTCGGCGCTGAGGGCGAACCTGCCCACGGAGATGGCGGTCAAGCTCCTCCGGGAGTGGGACGCGCGCGGCTACCGGATGGACGCGGTGCTGTACCAGAAATATCCGAGCTCGACGTACTCCGATCCGCACGACGATCCGCCCGTGGAATTCCGGTATCTGCCGAACCGCTTCCCTTCCGTGCTCTCGATGGACTTCCGCAAGGAGGAGGGGCAGTACCAGGACTACGACAATCTCTACGCGATGTACGTGCTCTACAACCTCGGCAAGTACAGCGTGAGGGTCGGCGACGGCCGGCGCCTCGTGATCGACAGGACCAAGGAGCCGCTGCCGTACGCCCAGGCCGACGCGCTCGCGAAGAAGAGCGCCCGGTCCGATAGCGACAACTATTCCCGGGGCGCCCGGTTCAATCCCGAGGGAACCGGCTACAACCCCCAGCCGAACTAGAGGACGATCGCCTCCACGAGCGCGCCTTTGTTCGATGCGCCGCCGGCGCGCAATTGGTCGCCGGCCGCCTGCATCAGCTTGTTGGGACTCACGGGCCCGCGGCCCATGTAGCTCGCGAGGCCCACGCGAACCTCGAGCTTGCCCTGGAAACGCTGGCGAAGGAGCCCGGAGATCCGTCCGACGATCGCGTTCGCGTCGGCGGCCGATCGCTCGACCATGAGCAGCGCGAGCTTTCCGCCGTCCAGGCGCGCGAAGGAGTCGGCCTCGTGCACGTTCTGCCGCACCATCGCCGTGATGGACTCGAGGCGGCGCGCGGTGACGTCTTCGTCCTTCGTCCCGGCGAGCTCCACGAGCGCGAGCGCGAAGGGGCGCTTGTATCGCGTCGCCCGCGCCGATTCGACCCGCAGCACGTTCTCGAACTCCCGGCGCGAGAGCGCGCCCGATTCCGCGTCGACCCGCCCGTGCACCACCATCACGTCGATGAAGCGGCGGTGATGCGCGACGACGAATGCGAAGAGCACGAAGATGCCGAGCGTCGATCCCGACTGGATGTAGAACTCGCTCACGGGCGCGCCCGGCCCGAGCGTGTTGAAGGCGACGAACGACGAGTACGCGGCCGAGAGCGCCGCGAGGCCGAAGCCCACGTTGCGCCCGAAGGTCCACGCGCCCAGCGCGATGGGGCACAGGTAGAAGACGGAGAGCGAGAAGCCCTGCCCCGAGAGCCATTCCAGCAGGAGCACCGCCGGAAGAAGCAGCATGAGCATCGTCACGCTCGCGCGCGGTCCCGGGTTCCAGGGCGCAGCGAGCTTGAAGTCGTGGTCGTTCGGCGAAAGTGTCATGCACCCACTGTCGCACGGCCCCGTGCGCCCCGCTGTGACGTGTCACTCAGTCCCGCCTACAATTGTCATCGGGCGGTCGGGAACCTTCGGGAGCCGGCGATGGAGAAATGGAAGACAGGGGTGCGGGTGGTGCGCGGCGCTTCCCTGGAGAAGGCACTTGCGCGCGCGGGCGGGCGCGCCACGGCGATCGATTTCGCCGGAATCGGAGGGACCAAGACCTGGATCGGCGCGGTGAAGATGCCCGCCGACGCGGTGACGGGCGCCCACCACCACGGACGCCACGAAGTCGCGATCTACATGACGAGCGGCCGCCTCGAGATCCGCTGGGGCGACCGGCTGGACTATTGCGCCGAGATCGGGCCCGGGGACTTCGCTTACTTCGAGCCCTTCGTGCCCCACCAGGAGCGCAACCTCAGCCGCAAGGAGGCCGCCGCCTACCTCGCGATCCGCAGCGACAACGAGCGCATCGTCGTGCCCCTCGACGTGGCGCCGATCGAGCCGCCCGAGGAAATGTTCGCCGATTGAGCGCTCAGTGCTCCGGGACGCGCGTCGAAGTGGCGGGCCCCTCGCCGTAGATCAGCAGGTCGCATTCCTCGTCCTTCGCGCCATCCCAGTGAACCTTGCCCGCGTAGTGCACGGCGAAGCTTCCCGCCGGCAGCGGCGTGGTCGTCGCCGGATCGAACTTGTCGCCCGTTCCCACCCACCACGTGCCCTTCAGCACGAGGATGTAGCGATCGTTCGGATGGAAATGCGGGTGGCTGAAGCTGTTGCGCGAGAAGTGGTTGAGGACCGCGTAGGGACCCGGCTTGCCCGGATCGCCCTGCACCACCGCGCTCTTCAGGCCCGGATACGCCGGGCTTTCCACCCACTTGAGATCCGCCGGCAACTTGAAGCTCATCACGTTCGGGTCCGGCGGCGCGCCCCGCGCCGATGCTGCGAAGAGCGCGAGGACCGCGAGCGTGGCCGCCGCGGGATACGATGTGCGCATGGATGATTTCCCTTCGTCGCGTCCGACTTGGATCCCGCGCATTGTATGCCTCGCCGTGTTCGCGGCGTGGACGCTCTGGATCTTCAGGGACAACCACATCCGCGACGGCGAGATCGGGAGCGGCTTCCTCCACTTGGTGCTCCTTCCGTTCCACGAGGCGGGGCACTACGCGCTCTTCCGCTGGTTCGGCCGCTTCATCATGACGCTCGGCGGCACGATCGGCCAGCACCTGTTGCCGATCGTGGCGGGCTACGCGCTCCTGCAGCGGCGCGACAAATTCGGCGCGGCGTTGTGCCTGTGGCTGCTCGGGTTCTCGACGATCGACATGGCCGTCTACATGTACGACGCGTTCGATCCGAAGATGATGCTGCTGGGCGGGCAGACCGGCGCGGAGAGCGACGGCCATGACTGGCAGAACATCTTCGGCGACCTGGGACTGCTGCGGCGCGCCCGGGGCATCGGGCTCTTCTTCGGCTTCGTCGGGTGGCTTACGATGTTCGGCGCGCTCGCGTGGGCCGCGCGCATCCTCTGGCTACAGCGCCCGCATCAGCTTCTCGAGCTCGGGCAGCGTGAGCCCGGCCAGTGACTTCTTCGTCTTGAGGTTGAACCACGCCGTGTCGGCAATGGCGTAGGTCTCGTCCACGTACGCGGCGAAGAAGTCCCAGGTCATCGTGTAGTACCCGCCCCAGGAGATGAGGCGGGCGCCGTTCGCGTCGTAGCCCGCGAGCACCACCGCGTGGCCCCCGATGATGCGCGCGCCCGGCTGCACCCGCCACGTGGAAGGCGGCGGCGCGTCGACCGGCATGATGTTCTCCGGGACATTGAAGCCGATGTACGCCACGCCACAATCGACGATCGTGCGCTTCACGTCCTCGCGGTTGCGCGGGTCGACCTCGATGAACGCGGCGATCTCGTGGCGCGTCGTTCCCTTCGCTCCAACCGCCGCGCCTTTCTTCATCAGGTACGTGAGCACCTTCTGCTCGACGCCGCCCGGCCCTTCTCCGCCCTTGCGCGGATCGTAGCCGCACGCCTTGATGTAGAGATCCTCGACGTCGCGATCGGGCTCGGTGATCATCTTGCCCGCGTTGAACGTCCAGACCTGGCGCGCGTGGTAGTAGGCCGCGCAGGTGCAATCCCCGAGCGTGTCGTTGAGCATCATGCCGAGGTTGGCGGGCATGCCGCGGGTGTAGTCGATCGCGGGCGGAGGCGGCGGGAGCACCGGCTTCGCGGCGAGCAGCGCGCTCACGTGCGGGATCGCCGGATCGAAGGTGCGGGGAAGGCGGCCGAGCTTGAAGGTTAGCATTGGCGTTCTCCTTTGATTAACATTTGCAATAGTACGCCAATTCTTCGCGCGGAATTATTTGAGCCTCTCGAGCTCCGCGATGGCCGAGTCATATTCGATGTAGCCCGTGGGACATCCCTCGCGGGCGGCTTCGAGCAACGGGCGCGCTTCTTCCTTGTTCCCGGCGACCAGCAGCTTCTCGGCCATGTAGAAGCGCGCCTCGCACTCCCGGCCCTTGCGCTGCTTCTCGTCGGATGCGGCCGCCTTCATGAGGGCCTCGCGATCGGTGCGCTCCAGGAGGTGCTGCATGACCGGGGCCGGCCAGTCGTCGCCCTTCAGCGCCGCGAGCCCTTGTTCGAGCGCATCCACGCCACGGATGCCCTGCCTCGAGCGTGCAAGGTAGACCCATATCGAGTCGAACGCATCGGCGCGAATCGCGAGCACGTTCGCGAGATCCGCCTCCGCGGCGGCGTACTTGTCGTGGAAATACAGGAAGCGGGCGCGCGTCCGCAGCGCGCCGATATGATGAGGATCGAGCGTCAGCGCCTCGTCGAGCTCTGCCAGCATTCCCGCCGTATCGCCGGCGGCACGGCGCAGGCCCGCGCGGTAGACGAGAATGTCGGCGTTTCGCATGCCCGCTGCCATCGCCGCATCGGAATCGGCGAGCGCGCCCTTGTAGTCCTTGAGCAACGCCCGGACCCACGAGCGCAGGTTCAATGCCACCGGATCGCCGGGCTGGAGGCCGATCGCGGCATCGAGGTCGGCGAGCGCCCCCTCGGTGTTCTTGTCGGCGAGCCGCAGACGGCTTCGGTGCAGAAGCGCCTTCACGTCGCGGGGGTCCTTCGCGAGGATCTCGTCGTAGGCCGCGAGGGCTTCTTTCGCGTTCTTGCCGGCGACGCGCTCGTCCTCGCAATCGAGGGCCGGCGTCGCGGGGAACACCTGGCCGCCCGAGTACGTGACGTACATCTTTCCCTGGCTGTGGGAAATCAGGACGTGATGCGACTTGAGGAAATCACCGCCCAGCATCATGTCCGGGCCCCTCGTGCGCCAATAGGCGAATTCCGAATTGAGGTCGCCGATGCGCACGTGTCCATTGCGAATCGTTTCGGCGCCGATCCCGATCGAATCGAACGTCGCCACCCATTGGCGGAACGTGCCGGCCCCCAATCCATAGGCACATACGGTCGGACGCACGCCCGGAGATTCTGGCGTGACCCCGACTTCCTTGGCGAAGGCGAGCTGCACCATGGATGCGGCGCCCCCGCTGTCGATCATCGCATCGGCCTTCCGGCCGTTCACCACCACGGGGACGATGTCCTGGTTGCTTCCCGATAGTGGAAGCTGCTGCGCGTCGGCGTCCCAATATGCGAGTGACTTCCCTTTGCAGTCGAGCGGCTGGTAGAGGCGCACCGCCCCGTTGGCATAGTCGAATTCGATGTCGACCCTCTGCAGGAAATCCTGCCCCAAGATGAAATCCTCGCCCTTGAACGGAATCTCTCCCGCGACCCGCACCCGCAATCCCTTCGCCGAGAAGTCGCCGATGCGGATGTCGTCGATATGGGTGAGCAGCATCCGAGACTCGCCGCCGCCGATGCCGTAGATGGTTTGTCCCGCGCTGTGCGTCGGAAGCTGGAGTCTCTCGGCGGCCGACTTGGTGAGGATGCTCGCGTACGCGCCCGTATCGATCAATACGCCGATCTTCTTGTCGCCGTTGACGTACCCATCGATCACGGCGTGGGTCCCAAGGAAACGCACGTGCCAGTTCGCGATGCGCACGAGCTTGCACTTCGCTGGCGCGTCTTCGGCCAACGCCGGGAGCGCGAGCAGCACAAGGAAGATCGCGAAGATTTTTTTCACGCACGCATCCTACGCCTACGCGCCCACAACCTGCTTCGCGGCGCGCCGCACCTGCTCGCGAAGGAATTTGTGCGCGGGATCGCGCGTGCTGCCCGATCGCCAGTCCATGCGCACGGGGATCGCGCCCGTGCGCGGCATGCCGGGGACCACCTGCACCCCGAGGATCGGGCGAGCGCGCTCCGCGAGGCTCCACGGAACGATGCCGAGAAGGTCGGACTGGCTCACGACCATCAGCACCTCGAGCAGCTCCGAGACTTCCAGCGCGATGGCGGGATTGAGGCGCGTCCATGCGCGCAGCTCCTCGAGCGGCGTCTCGTCCAGGTTCACTCGCGGCCGCAGTCGCACGAAACGCCACTTCGCGACGAGCGCGCGCAGCGTATTGCGGGTCTTGAGGCACGGGTGCCCCTTGCGGGCGATGAACACGATCCGGTCCTCGAAGAGCGTCTCGTCGGTGAGCCCCTCGCGGCGCATCGGCAGCCAGTCCACCGAGAGGTCGATGCGGCCGCTCACGAGGTCGCGCTCGAGCTCCAGGGGGCGCGAGCGTGTGCTGAACGACATCGTGATGCGGGGCGACTCGGCCTGCATCGCATGGATGAGGCTCAGGGCAAGCATGGGACCCATCGGATGCGGGATCGCGATCGTGAAGTGACGCTCCGACACGCGTGGATCGAATCCACGGCTCTCGCCCACGGCGGCCCGCACGAGTCCCAGCGCATCGCCCAGCCTTCCGTAGATCGCATCGGCGATCGGCGTGGGCGTCATGCCGCGCGAATGCCGGATGAAGAGGTCGTCGCGGAAGGTGTGCCGCAGGCGCGAGAGCGCGTGGCTCACGGCGGGCTGCGTCATGGCGAGGCGCACGGCCGCCCTGGAAAGGCTGCGCTCCTCGTAGGCCGCCTCGAAGACCGGCAGCAGGTTCAGGTCGATGGCGCGAAGATTAAGCACGGTGCATATCTCATATGCCAAATCATCAGTGGTATGAATATATCACGCCGCCTATCCTTGATGGCGAAACACCCCATCAATGGAGGCAGCGATGAGCAAGAGCATGGTTCCCTCGTATCCCCCGGCGCGCGCCAGGCGGTTCCGCGCGCTCTACGACCTGGTGAGGAACAAGGAGGACTGGACCCAGCCCGTGAGCACGACGCTCGACGAGCCGGCGGTCTTCGCCTACCTGCCCGATCACAAGCGGCGCGCCGCGCGCGAAGCGCTGGTGGCCGACCTGCAGCAGGCGGTGGCGGTGTATACGGGCGAGCCCGCGAAGGTCTACGTTGCCGTGAACGGCGACTCGGTCCGCTTCCACGTGACCGCCGGAGGCTATCGCGCCGTCGGAAAGATGGCGACCGTCACGAGGATCTTCGGATGAAGCCCAGGAAGAGACACTCCACGGCGCTCTGGTTCGTGGCCCTCGCCTGCCTGGTCTTCGGCTTCGTGCCGCTGCTGGTCGTCATGGTGACCGCGGGCATGGAGTTCGCATGGCTCCTCGCCATGGAACCCCAGCCGCTCGGTTGGACCGCGTCCGGCGTCGGCCAGCTCGCGGAACAGGCGTTCCACGACTGGGCCGCCCTCTACGTGACGGACGGCCAGTACGACCTCCGCCTCTTCGCCGCCCAGGCGGTGTGCGCGGTCCTGTGGTGCGCCTACGTGTTGCGGATGCGCAGGATCATTTGTTGATCGTCGCGGCGCCGGCCTTGCACGCCACTTCGTCCTGCGAGCCGGTGCCGCCCGAACATCCGATCGCGCCGATCAACTTTCCGTCCTCGACCAGCGGGATGCCGCCGCGCGAGGCGATCACGTCGTCCAGCGTGAGGACATAGTGCAGGTTGCTCAGCTGCACTCCGTTCTCGAACGCCTTCGTCTCGCGGCGGTATTTCACCGACGCGCGCGCCTTGTGCTCGGAGATCGCGATGGAGGCGAGCTGCGCTCCATCCATTCGCGAGAAGGACACCAGGTTGCCGCCTGAATCGACGATGGCGACGTTGAGCTTCCAGTCCTTCTTCTTCGCTTCCGCCACGGCCGCGGCGATGGCCGCGTGCGCTCGATCAAGACTGATCGGGGCTCCATAGGGAACGTCGAAGGGCATCTTGTCGGGCACGGTGTCGAGCGGATTCGGCGCGGGCGTCTGGGCGAGGGCGCTCGTGGCGAGCAGCGCGGGAGCGAGCAATGCGGTTGCGGCAATTCGCAGCGATGACATCTCGAATCTCCTCTTGGGCAGCAGTTGTGGGAAACGCGCTTCCCTAGCGGCGCCCGCCTCCACCGCCGCGCGGCATGGCTGCAGGCCGCGGCGAAGGCATCGGGCGCGAAGGGGGTGTTGCAATCGGATGGGACGGCTTGGGCCGCGACGATTCTCCCGGCGGCGATGCGATCGGATGCTCGGGATGGGGCGGGCCGATATCGCCCGGGTACTCGATGCAGCAGCCACCGCCGCCGTACCAGTAGTCGTCGTAATAGTACCCGCCATAGAAGCCGGCGCTTCCGCCGCCTTCCGTCGCGCACTGGCTCAGGAGCATGCCGCCGAGCGCCACAGCCGTGATGAAGAGAGCGCGCTTCATTTGCCGCCCTCCTCGACCCAGTTCACGATGCCGATCACGCCGCCGCCCGGATCGGCGATGACCGCGATGTTTCCCGCGAGCAGGTCGGAACGCGGTGCCAGCAGCACCTTGCCGCCCGCCTTCACGGCGCGCGCAAGCGTGGCCGGCACGTCCTCCACGAGGATGTACGGCAGCCAGGTCGCCTTGTCGGCATCCGCCGGTGCGTGCGCGATGCCGGCGCGTGCGATCGAATTCGTGGCGAGGATCGTGCGGCTGCGTCCCGCGACTTCACCCTGGTCCACTTCGTATCCCCCGATCGCGGCGTAGAACGCGGCTTCCTTCGCCGCATCGTGGGCAAAGAGATCGAGCCAGAAGACGTCGCCGTCTTCCACCGGAGTGTCGTTCGGATCGCCGCCGTCGTTGGCCATCACCGCGAAGATGGCGCCCTCGGGATCGCTGAAGACCGCATGGGTACCGCGCCCCGGGACCACCGTGGGGGCCAGCAACACCCGCCCGCCCTGCCCGCGAACGAGCTCGGCTGCCTTCGAAGGATCCTGTACCGACATCACCGCGATCCATCGCGCGCCAACACCGGCGCCCGCGGGACGCACCTGCCGGAACATTCCACCGATTTTGCCGCTCGCATTCTCGATCAGCGTGTAGGACACGCGGGAATGCTCCGCCTCGCGGAATTTCCACCCGAAGACGGCACCGTAGAACGCGCGCGACGCCGCCGGATCCTCGGTCGCGAGGTCGATCCAGACGAACTTGCCGGGCAAGCGCTGGCCCGGCGTCCCCTCGGGGCCGAGCGGGGATGCCATCGCGCAGGCCGCATGGAGCGCGAATGCGAGTGCCAGTGCGAAAAGACGCGTCATTGCCTCAGTATGGAGTGTCGTCCCTGTGCGTGAACACCCAATGCCCCCCCGAATATTTCGCCTTGAGGTCGTCGTCGGGATATGTTCCTTCGTCGCCGGGCGTGCGATCCCCGATTTCGAGATAGACGACGTCCTCGGGGGTCTCGTTGATGAGGCAATGGCCGTTGCCCGTGCCCGCCTTGAATCCCGCGCACATCCCGGGCTTGAGCGACGTGAGGCCCTCGTCGGTGTGCAGCGTCGGGTGCCCCTCGAGGATGTAGACGAATTCGTCCTGCTTCGAATGCGCGTGGCGAAGCGCCGAGACTCCGCCGGGCGCGATGCGCGTGAGGTTCACGCCGAAATTGGCGAGCCCGAACAGGTCGCCGAGCGGCTGCTTGCGCCGCCCGCTCATCTTCGAGGCGAACGGCTCGGGAAGCACCGATTGCTTCGCGCGCGGCGGCGCGTCGGCGGCCACGATCGCGATGGGAATGACCTCCATCTAGACCTGCGGCTTCTTGCAGAGCAGCTTCGCGTCCTTGTCCCGCTTGTCGCAACGGACGTCGCAACTTTTCTGGTCGGGAAGCTTCGCGCAATTCGCCTTGCAAGCCTCGTACTCCTTGGCCTGGTGCGCGAGGCATTGCTGCTCGGTCGCCCCGCCCTTGTCGGACTGGGCCGTCTTCGTGGGCTGCTCCGCGATCGCGGGGACGCTCAGCACGGATGCGAGGGCGACGCTGAATATGAGTGCGGTGATCTTCTTCATGGCTTTCCCCTTCCGTTAAGTCTCGCGCAAGTCCTCGGACGGACGCGAGGTCGAACCGGGATGCTAGCCGCGTTTGCGATCCCGGTGCAATGCCGCCAGAATGAGCCCCGCCATGAAGCCCGCACAGCACCCGACCGCCCTTCGCATCTCGCAACTCGTGCGCGATGCCGGCGTCGATTCACAGGTGGTCGAATTCGAGCAGACGACGCGCACCAGCGCGGAAGCGGCGGCCGCCGTCGGATGCGAAGTCGCCCAGATCGCGAAGACGATCGTGTTCCGCGGCAAGGCGAGCGGGCTCGCGGTCGTTGTCGTCGCAAGCGGCGCCAATCGAGTGAGCGAGAAGAAGGTCGAAGCACTGGTCGGTGAGTCCCTCGGGCGGGCCGACGCGGATTTCGTGCGCGAGGCGACGGGCTTCGCGATCGGCGGCGTGGCGCCCGTCGGCCACACGAAGCCCGTCAAGATGCTGCTCGACGAGGACCTGCAGCGCTTCGAATCGATCTGGGCCGCGGGCGGGACGCCCTTCGCGGTTTTTCCGCTCACGCCATCGCAGCTCAGCTCGCTCACGCAAGCCGGATGGGCCGACGTGAAGTCGGAGTGACCGCTACGGCTTCGCGGGCGGGGCGTGGAGTTGCGCCGACAGCAGGTCGAGGTTCTGCGGCGTGACGCAGATCATTCCCTTGCGGGGAGCGTCGATGTCCGCGATGAGGTAGAGCGCGACCGACAGCACGAGCGGCAGGATCAGCAGCACGCGCGAAAATGACTTCGCCGTCTGCGCGCCGACCCCGACCAGGAGCGACGATCCGACCGCGATCGCAACCATCATGACCCAGGCGGCGACCGGAATGCGATTGAGCCACGCGGCCTGCGTGTAGCTCTGCGAGTTGATCACGTCGTTCATTCCCGAGACGACGAGGGCCATCACCGGATCCGTTCGCGCCGAGGCGGGGCCGCGCACCGAAGCCCACAGCTGGTCCTGCATCTTCGCGGTGTCGGTGTCGAGCCCGGGTCTGAGGTCGTCCCGGCACGCGTAGAACTCGACTCGCAGGTCCAGGTACTTCACGAGCAGCGCCTTGACCTTTGCCGAGTCTTCCGCCGGCAGCAGCTCCGCCCTCACGTACTCCGTGCCGATCGCGTTCGCCTCCGCCTCCTCGAGATTCTTGCGCTGGTCGTAGCGGCTCACCGCCATCGAAAAGCTGAAGCCGATGATGAGCGCGAGCAGCGTGAGTGTCGCGCCTTCGACGATGCGCACGTCATCGCGGAGCTCGGCCACTTCCTCCTTGAGCTTTGTGAGCACCGTGACGCCGATCCAAGTCGATGCCGAAAGCACGGCGAAAACGACGATGCCCAGGATCAGCGGATGGTGGAGGAGCTGCTCGAACATGCGCTACGCGACCTTCGCGCCGGCCCGGACCAGCAGCTCGCGAAGAATCGACCGGTGGCAGCGTTCCTCGCGCTCGCAGTAGCAGCCGACCGAGAAGTTCGTTGCCTGCGACATCGCGGCGAGCAATGCAATCGCGTGCGTGGCCTCGGGCGAACCCATCTCGGCGCGGTATTTCCTTCCGAAGGCACGCCATTGCGCATCGCTTTCGGCCGCGAGCCCCTTCTTCATCGTCGCCACGCTGGGCGCGAGCGTGGGAAACCACACGTCGTACCAGTCGTCACGGGAAAATCTCGCCTTGGGGACTCCGCGCGGCGGTCGGCGGACGGTGCCGATCCGGATTCCTTCCCCCGGACGGCGGGCGGTCCCGAGACGGACCACGCGAACCGTCATGTCGCCGGCGCGGGCGCCTCGATCGGCTTGCCCTTGCGGCTGTCGCGCACGAACACGATGAGCTGCCACAGCATGAAGATCGCGATCAGCCCGATCAGCGTGCCGGCGATGGGCCGCGTGACGAAGACCGTGAAGCTCCCGCGCGAGAGCAGCAGCGAGCGGCGGAAATTCTCCTCCAGCATCGGGCCGAGGATGAATCCCAGCATGAGCGGCGCCGGATCCAGCAACAGCCGGACGAAGATGTAGCCCATCAGGCCGAAGGCCGTCGTGATGTAGATGTCCTCGAGGCTGTTGTTCACGCTGTAGGTGCCCACGCAGCAGAAGAACAGGATCGACGGGAAGAGGACGGCGTAGGGAATCTTGAACACCGAGAGCAGGTAGCGAACCATCGGGACGTTGAGGATCAGCAGGAAGCAGTTGCCGATCCACATGCTCGCCACGAGGCCCCAGAAAAGGTCCGGGTGCTGCGCGATCATGTTCGGGCCCGGCTGGATGCCCTTGATGATGAATGCGCCCATCATGAGCGCCATCACCGCGTTTTCCGGGATGCCGATGCTCATGAGTGGAATGAAGCTCGTGCGCGCCGCGGCCTCGTCCGCCGCGGCCTGGCCCGCGACGCCTTCGATGGCGCCGCTGCCGATCTCGTGCCTGTACTTGCTCACCTTGCGGTCGATCGCATACGCCGCGAACTGCGCGATCACCGGGCCACCCCCCGGAAGGATGCCGAGGAACGAGCCCACGGCGCTGCCGCGCAGCGCGCTCGGAATGATGCGCTTGAACTCGGGCCACGTCGGCATCAGCTTGATCTTGCCGCTGAAAGGCGTGCGCTCCGTGCGGCTGTCGAGATTCTTCGTGATTTCCGCGATGCCGAAGCAGCCGAGCGCCACGCTCACGAGGCCCACGCCGTCCACGAGCATCGGCAGCCCCAACGTGTAGCGCTGCACGCCGCTGTTGATGTCGGTCCCGATCTGGCCGAGCAGCACGCCCACCATGCACATGGCGAGCCCGTCGAGGAGGCTCCCGGTCGTGACGAAGCTCACGCAGACGAAACCGAACAACATGAGCGCCGTATAGTCCGCGGGACCGAATTTCAGCGCCACTTCGCCCAGCGCGGGCGCCAGTGCCGCGAGCACGATGATCGCCACGGTGCCGCCGATGAAGCTCGAAACGCCCGCGGTGAAGAGGGCGAGGCCCGTCTTGCCCTTCAGCGTCATCTGGTAGCCGTCGATGCACGCGACGATCGAACTCGCGTGTGGGATCTTCATCGTGATGGCGCTCACGCTGTCGCCGTACTGCGCGCCGTAGTAGATGCCCGCGAGCATGATGAGCGCGCCCTGCGTGGGGATCGAGAACGTGAGCGGCAACAGCAGGCTGATCGTGGCGAGCGGACCCAGCCCCGGAAGCAGCCCCACGAGCGTGCCGACGACGCAACCGATCGCGCAGAACATGAGGTTCTGCATCGTGAGCGCGTGCTCGAAGCCGAAGGCGAGGTTGTGGAGGATTTCCATCAGTTGCTGATGAGCGGAAGCTGCAACCCGAGGCCCTTCTGGAAGACGAATGCGATGCCGATCAGCACCGCGGCGACGAGCGCATTGCGGACCCAGGAATACGAGGTGCCCGCGCTCGCTGAAACGAAGACGAGGAAGGTGATGCCGGCGATCATGTTCAGGTAGCGCGAGAGGACCGCGAAGCCGATGAGGCTCGCCATGATGATCGCGATGTTCTTCGCGGTGAACTCCATGGGAATGCGCTCGGTGAACCGGGAGCGTATGACCATCGCCGCGCCGAGCAGGAAGAGGATTCCGCTCACCATCAGCGGGAAGAATCCCGGCCCGGCGCGCTCGAGCTTGCCCACGGGATACTTGAGCGCCCCGAGGCCGAAGGCCAGGGCGATGGCGATGAGGAACAACCCCTTGAGGAGGTTCTTGTCCTTCATGTGCGTGGTGCCACTCCCCCCGGCTTTGTAGTTTGGGTAAGGATAACCCGCCCCGCCCTAAAGGTGTGAATCCGCGTATCGGAAGACACCCCGGCTGCGTCGGAGTTCGCTGACACGCCCCGGTCGCGGCGACGGACAGACCCATGCCGCCCGGATCGGCAAGCTGGAGGCTGCACCCCAACCTGCGAGAACAACATGAACGCGAATCGAATGCTTTCAGTCCTGGCCGCCATCGCAATGCTTGCCGTTCCGTGCGCCACGTTTGCCGAAGGCGATCACTACATGCCTCCGGCCGGCGAGCACAGCCGCGATTTCCACGGCTATCACAAGGGCGACCGCCTGCGCGACGAAGACCATCGCAGCGAATACGTGGTGAGCGACTGGCACGAGCGGCACCTGAGCGAACCGCCGCGCGGCTACCACTGGGTCCGCAATGGCGACGACTACGTTCTCGCCGCCGTCGCAACCGGCGTGATCGCGGACATCCTGCTCAACCATCATTGATCCGGAGGATTCGATGCTCGACTACTCCGTCATGAAACCCGAGGGCATCCTCGTGCTGAAACCGCACGCGCCGCTGTCCAAGGAAGACTTCAGCGGCGTGAGCGCCGCCGTGAACGCCTACATGGGCGATCACGAGCGCTTGCACGGCGTCCTCATCGAATCGAAGGAATTTCCCGGCTGGCAGGACTTCGACGGGTTCACCGCGCACATGCATTTCGTGCGCGACAACCACGAGAAGGTCGAGCGCATCGCTGTCGTGACCGACAGCGCGCTTGCTCCGATCGCCGAAACCCTGGGCAATCACTTCACCTCCGCCGAGGTGAAGCGCTTTCCCTATGGCGAGCAGGAGCTGGCGATGGAGTGGCTTACCGGGAAGGAATCGCCGCAATGATCAAATGGGCGATCATCTTCGCGGTGATCTCGGTCATCGCCGCCATCTTCGGGTTCACCGGGATCGCGGCCGATAGCGCCGCGATCGCGAAGTTCCTGTTCTTCGTGGCGCTCGCGATCTTCATCATCCTGCTGGCCGCGGGCCTCTTCATCGGGAACAAGCTCTCCGAGTAGCGCCGCAGTGGCTTCCCGTTTGCCGGCGACTTAGCGGCGGCGAAGCCACGCACGCAGAATCGCACGTAAGCTAGCGCTAGTGGCGCGCCGATCGGCGCGTATCCTGATACAAATGGTTACGACACAGCGCGGCAGCGGCAGGGAACAGCTTCGGGACATCGCGCACAGGGAGATGCTGCGGCGCGGGCTGCTGCCGGATTTTTCCCCCGCTGTCATCGCCGAAACCGATCGCATCACGCGCGCCGCCGTCGAGTCCGGCCCCGCGATCCGCGACCTGCGCGCGCTGTTGTGGTGCTCGATCGACAACGACGACTCCCGCGATCTCGACCAGCTCTCGGTCTCCGAGGCGTTGCCCGGCGGCGCGGTGAAAATCTTCGTGGCCATCGCGGACGTGGACGCGCTGGTCAAGAAGGATTCCGCGATCGACGGGCATGCGTGGACCAACACGACCTCCGTCTACACGGCCGCGGAGATCTTCCCGATGCTTCCCGAGAAACTCTCGACCGGCTTGAGTTCCCTCGGCGAAGGCGAGGAGCGCCTCGCGATCGTGATCGAGATGACGGTCGCCACCGGCGGCGCCGTGACCGCGTCGGACATCTATCGCGCCACGGTCCTGAATCGCGCCAAGCTTGCCTACAATGCCCTCGCGGCGTGGCTCGCCGGCACGGCGCCCGCTCCGCCGAAGCTCGCCGCGGTCCCGGGCCTCGATGAGCAGATCCGGATCCAGGACCGCGTCGCGCAAGCGTTGCGACAGGTGCGCCACGCCCATGGGGCATTGCGACTCGAGACGCTGGAGGTTCGCGCCGTATTCGATGGCGGTGCGCTTGCCGATCTCCTGCCCGACGAGAAGAATCGCGCAAAGGAATTGATCGAGGACTTCATGATCGC
>DATGGI010000109.1:0-60893 GCA_035308545.1 Usitatibacter sp. | reverse complement strand
GGATTCGGGATGGCCGTGATGGGAGTCGTCCTCACGATGGCCGTCATCGCGCTCGGCGGATGAAGATCCGCGCGGCGTTCGCCATAGTCATCGGCGCGCTCTCGATCGGCGCCCACGCGGAAGAGAAGGCGTGGTCGTTCGCGGCGACCGGTTACTGGAACGCGCCGAAGGGCGAGAGCGATTTCGCCTCGGGCATCTTCACGGCGGACCGCGATGCGTGGCACTTCGAGGCGCGCGCCAACTACGAAGCCATCCACGCGCAATCGGCGTTCGTGGGTTACTCGTTTTCATGGGGCGATTCCGTGAAGCTCGACGCGCGTCCCATCGTGGGCGGCGTGACGGGGACGGCGCGCGGGCCCATCGCGGGGATCGAGGCGACCGTGTCCGGTGGCCCATTCGACTATTACATCGAAACCGAGCACGTGAACGATCGCGTGGGCGGCAACTACAACTACGCGTGGACGGAATTGGGCTGGCGGCCCGCCGAGTGGCTGCGCGTGGGCTTCGTGGGGCAGCACTCGCGCGTCTATGGCGGCGACCGTGAGACCCAGCGCGGCGGCCTCGTGCAATTCACCCAGGGGAAGTTCACGCTGAGCGCCTATTGGTTCAACCCCGGCTCGTCCGACCAGATCGCGATCGGTGCCCTGGGCATCGCCTTCTGATAAAATTACGGGCTCGGCGAGTTAGCTCAGTGGTTAGAGCAGCGGAATCATAATCCGTTGGTCCGGGGTTCAAATCCCTGACTCGCCACCAATTCCATCAAGGGCCGCGTCGATCGCGGCCCTTTCATTTCACGCCTTCGGAGCCCCGGAAGCGCGCGGAACGTCGCCCGTCTTCTCGAGCCATCCGCCTCCCAACGCCCGATAGAGGTCGACGAGATTCGTCAGGCGTTCGAGCCTCGCCGACACGAGTGCCAGCTGTGCGTCGTAGTAGCCCGTCTGCGCGGTGAGCACCGCCAGGTAATTGTCGACGCCGTTTCGATAGCGAAAGCTGGAAAGCTCGAGCGCGCCCTGTTGTGCGGCGGCGCACCTCTCGGTCGCGGCCACCTGTTCGTCATAGGTGCCGCGCGCCGCAAGCCCGTCCGAGACCTCGCGGAAGGCGGACTGTATCGCCTTCTCGTACTGCGCGACGCCGATGTCCTTCTGGATTTTCGCCACGTCGAGGCGCGCTTGCAGCGCGCCCGCGTCGAAGATCGGGAGCGTTAGCGACGGAATCAACGACCACGCGGAGGTGCCGGCGCCGAACAGTCCCGCAAGGGATGGACTCGCGCTGCCGAGGCTTCCCGAAAGGCTGATGCTGGGGAAGAATGCGGCTCGCGCCGCGCCGATGTTCGCGTTCTCCGAGCGCAGGATCGATTCCGCTTCGAGAATGTCCGGGCGCCGTTCGAGCAGGTCCGATGGCAGGCCCTCGGGAATGTCCCTGAGAATCGGTTGCACTCCCAATCGCGCGGCGGGTGGAAGGTCGGGTGGCAGCGATTCGCCCAGAAGCAGCACGAGCGCGTTCTCGGCTTGCGCCCGGCCGCGGATCTGCGCGGCGTAATTCGCCTGCGCGAGCGCGACCACGGTCTGCGCCTGGCGCAACGCGAGCTCGGTGCCGGTGCCCGTATCGAACTGCAGCTTCACGATGTCGTAGGAAGCCCGCGCGCCCTCCAGGGTTTCCTGCGTGACGCGCAGTTGCTCGTCTAAGGCGAGCAGCGTGAGGTATTGGTCGGCGACCTGCGAGACGAGCAGGATTTGCGCGGCCCTGCGCGCGTACTCCGTCGCGAAGTACTGGTGCAACGCCGCGTCATCGAGGCTTCGCAGCCGCCCGAAGAAATCGATCTCCCATGAAACGTCCACGCTCGCCTGGTAGGCCTGGGTCGTGCTCGCCGCGCCGTTGGATGCGATGCCCGCGGGTGCATGGGATCGCGACGCCTCGGCGGACATGCCGACCTGCGGATACGACGCCGCGCGCTGGATCCGGTATTGCGCACGCACTTGCTCGACATTCAGCATGGCGACGCGCAGGTCCCTGTTGTTGGCCAGCGCGGCCTGCACGAGTCGTTGCAGGCGGGCGTCGCGCAGGAAATCGCGCCAGCCGATTTCCTCGGCTGGAAGCGCGGTGCCGGCCGTTCCGCGCGCCGCGGATTCGTAGGCCGCCCCGGCGGGAAAGCTCGAGGCCACCGGCGCCGGCGGCCTTTCGTAGGTCGGCTGCAACGAGCAGCCCGAGAGCAGTGCGATGGCGAGGCCGCCGAGCGCGAAGCGATATGCAGTCATCTCAGTCTCCCGGAGCGAGGGCGGGCGCCGCTTCGTGCGCGCGTCGTCCGAGCCTGCGGCTGATCACCTCGAAGAACATCGGCACGAGGAATGGGCCCATGAAGGTCGCTGTCAACATTCCTCCGATGACGGCGATGCCGATCTCGTTCTGGCTCACGGATCCCGCGCCCTTGGCGATCGCGAGGGGCAGCACTCCGAGCAGGAATGCCATCGAGGTCATCACGATGGGACGCATCCTCAACTTCGCGGCCTCGACGGCCGCCTCGAGCGCGGATCGGCCCGCTTCGTGCAGCTCGCGCGCGAACTCGACGATGAGGATCGCGTTCTTGGCGCTGAGGCCGATCGTCGTGAGCAGCGCGACCTGGAAGTAGACTCCGTTCGGCATTCCGGAAAGCGCCGCGGCGCCGAGCGCGCCCAGCACGCCGATCGGAATCACGAGGATCACGGAAAGCGGGATCGACCAGCTTTCGTAGAGCGCCGCGAGGCTGAGGAACACAACCAGCACCGACAGTGCGTAGAAGTACGGCGCCTGCGATCCCGCCTGCCGCTCCTGCAGCGATAGTCCCGTCCACTCGAAGCCGAATCCCGGCGGCAGCTTCTTCGCCAGCGCTTCCATCGCGAGCATCGCCTGTCCCGTGCTCCTGCCGGGCGCGGCCTGGCCCTGGATCTCGATCGCCGGCACGCCGTTGTATCGCTGCAGCTGCGGCGGCCCGAACGTCCACTTTCCGGTGGCGAACGAAGAGAACGGCACCATCACGCCATGCGAATTGCGAACGTACAGCTCACCCAGGTCCTCGGGGTTCATGCGGAACGCGGCGTCGGCCTGCACGTAGACCTTCTTGATGCGGTTGTCGGTATCGAGGAAGTTGTTCACGTAGCGCGAGCCCCAGGCGATCGAGAACGTCTGGTCGACGTCGCTCAGCGACACGCCGAGCACGGCGGCCTTCTCGCGATCCACGTCGATGCGGAAGGACGGGTTGTCGTCCAGCCCGTTGGCGCGCACCTGGGCGAGATCGGGATCCTGGCGCGCCATCTCGAGGAGCTGGTCGCGGGCCTTCATGAGCGCTTCGTGGCCCACGCCGCCGCGATCCTCGAGCTCGAAATCGAATCCCGCCGATGTGCCGAGGCCCTGGATGGGCGGCGGGTTCACGGGTGTGATCGTCGCGTCCTTGTAGGAGGCGAATTGCCGCGAGAGGCGCGCTATCAGCGACTGGGCGGACAGGTCGCGGGAAGCGCGCTCGCTCCAGTCCCGGAGGTGGACGTAGATCATGCCCATATTCTGTCCGCGCCCGGCGAAGTTGTTGCCGTTGATCACGAATGCATCGCTCACCGTCGCGGTTTCGTTCTTCAGCAGGTACTGGGCCACGTCGTCGAGAACGGCGCCGGTTCGTTGCTGGGTGGCGCCGGGCGGCAACTGCACTTGCACCAGGAGGTAGCCCTGGTCCTCGTTCGGCACGAACGCCGTGGGCAATTTCACGAACAGCACGCCGACGGCGGCGACCGCCACGAGGTAGATCGCGGCCCAACGCACCGTGCGCGCCATCACGCCGCGTACGCCGCCCGTGAAGCCGTCGCGCGCCGTATCGAAACGGCGGTTGAACCAGCCGAAGAAGCCGTCTCGCGCTTGCTCGGTGACGGACGGCTTGAGCAGGATCGCGCAGAGGGCGGGCGTGAGCGTGAGCGCCACGAATACCGAGAGCAGCATCGCGGCGACGATCGTGAGCGAGAACTCGCGATAGATCCCGCCGACGGTTCCCGACGACATCGCCACGGGGACGAACACCGCCGAGAGCACCATCGCCACGCCTATCAGGGCACCCGTGATCTGGCCCATGGCCTTCGTCGTGGCCTCCTTCGCCGGGAGCTTCTCCTCGGCCATGACGCGTTCGACGTTTTCAACCACCACGATCGCGTCATCGACCAGCAATCCGATCGCGAGGACCAGGCCGAACATCGAGAGGATGTTGATCGTGAAGCCCGCGGCGGCCATGAGTCCGAACGTGCCGAGCAGCACCACGGGCACCGCGATCGCGGGGATGAGCGTGGCGCGGACGCTCTGCAGGAAGAGGTAAATCACCAGGACCACGAGCGCGATGCCGATGAGCAGCGTCTTCACGACTTCCTGGATCGAGATCTTGATGAACGGCGTCGTGTCGTTCGGGTAGACGACCGCCAGCCCGGGCGGAAAGTAGGGCTTCAACGCATCGATCTTCGCGCGCACCGCCTGCGCGGTCGCGAGCGCGTTGGCACCGGTGGCGAGCTGGATGCCGATCCCGGATGCGGGCTGCCCGTTGTACTTGTTGTCGATCACGAAATTCTCGGCGCCGAGAGCGACGCGCGCCACGTCGCCCAGGCGCACCTGGGAGCCATCGGGCAGGGCCTTCAGCACCACGGCCCCGAATTGCTCGGGCGTTCGCAGCAGCGTCGCCTCGGTGATCGTCGCGGTGAGCTGCTGGTTGGAGACCGCGGGCGCGCCGCCCAGCTGGCCGCCGGAAATCTGCACGTTCTGCGCGAGGAGCGCGTTGCTCACGTCGATCGGCGTGAGGGCGTAGGCGTTCAGCTTGTCGAGGTCGAGCCACACGCGCATCGCATATTGCGTTCCCAGCACGTTGAAGTTGCCCACCCCGTTCACGCGGCTGATGGGATCCTGGACGTGCGACACGACGTAGTTGGCGATGTCGAACTTCGACATGCTGTGGTCGGTGGAGATGAAGCCCACGAACATCAGGAACGCGTTGGTGGATTTCGTCACGCGCACGCCGGTCTGCTGCACCTGCTGCGGAAGCAGCGGCACGGCGAGCTGCAGCTTGTTCTGGACCTGCACCTGCGCGATGTCGGGATTGGTCCCCGGCGTGAAGGTGAGCGTGGTGGTGGATTGCCCGCTGTCATCGCTCACGGACGACATGTAGATCAGGTTGTCGATCCCGCTCATCTGCTGCTCGATCACCTGCACGACGACGTCGTTCACCGTGATCGCGGAGGCTCCGGGGTAGCTCGTGCTGATCTGCACGCTGGGCGGCGCGATCGGCGGGTACTGCTCGATCGGAAGCTGCGAGATGGACAGCGCGCCCGCCAGCATGATGATGATCGCGATGACGATCGCGAAGATGGGACGATTGATGAAGAACCTGGCCATGGCATCCTCAGTTCGACGGCGGGGAAACGGGAGCGGGCTCCTCGACGGCGCGAACCGTCGATCCGGACCGCACGTTCTGTACGCCGGCCACGATGATCTTGTCGCCGTCGTTCAATCCTCCTTCGACGACCCAGTCGCCGCTCGATGTCCGGGTCGCCTGGATCGTGCGCCGCGCGATCTTGTTGTCGCCCTCGACCACGAGCGTCGTGGCGTTACCCGCCGAGTCGTGGGTCACGCCGACCTGCGGCGCAAGCACGACGTTGTCGTTCACGCCTTCGTCGATGCGGGCCCGGACGAACATTCCCGGCAGCAGCACGCCCTGGGGATTGGGGAACAACGCGCGCACCGTGACCGAGCCCGTGCCCGGATCGACGGTCACGTCGGTGAACTGGAGCGTGCCGGGCAGCGGGTATGTCGTGCCGTCTTCGAGAAGGAGCGCGACTTTCGCCTGGCCGGGACCATTCAGCTTGAGCTTGCCGCTCGCCACGTCGCGGCGCAGCTGCAGTCCCTGCACGCTGGACTGATTGAGGTCCACGTAGATCGGATCGAGCTGCTGGACCGTGGCCATGAGCGTGGCGGTGTTCGCCTGCACGTACGCGCCGGGCGTCACTGTCGATGGGCCGATGCGTCCTTTGATCGGCGAAGTGACGTCCGTATAGCCAAGGTTGATGCGTGCGATCTGCACGGAGGCCTTGCCCGAGGCGACGTCGGCGGCCGCCTGGCCCTGGGCCGCGACGGCGTTGTCGTAATCCTGCTTCGCCACGCCATTGCCCGCGAGAAGTATCTTGTAGCGCTCGACCAGCACCGTGGCCGCGGCGAGATTGGCTTGCGCGCGTGCGAGCGTGGCCTCGGCGCTGTCGAGCGCCGCCCGATACGGTGCGGGATCGATCTTGAAGAGCCGCTGATGCGCGTTCACGTCGGCACCCTCGCGGAAATCCCGTGCGAGGACGATGCCGTCGACCCGGCCGCGAACCTGCGCGACGAGAACCGGTGTCGTGCGGCCGGGTAGCTCCATCGTCACGGGAACGCTGGTCTTGTGCACCGTGACTACCGAGACTTCCGGGACGGGCGCGACCGGCGAGGAAGCCGCGTCGGCGCCGCATCCGGCCACGCAGGCCATGGCGAGGAGCGAAGCGACGCATGCCGCGCCCCTGGGGCCGGTGCGAATGAGGCCGATCATCGCTGGGAACATGGATTCATCTCTCCTTGGGTGTCCGACCGGCAGTTTCTCGGCGGCGCGTCGCGAGTTCGTTTCGGACGCGGGCCTCGCGGTTTCAGGCGAAACCGACGCGGCGGACACCGCCCTTCGTTTCGCACGAAACACGATCGCCCGAAAGCGAAACGAAGCCGAGACGCGGGAGGTTCGAAATGCACTCACGTCGATCCGACGAACACTCGCAAAGGAAAGATCATGAACACCCGCAAAGCTCTTCTCATCACCAGCGCATTTGTCGCGGCCGCGTCCGCGCTCGGCTCCCGGGCCGCGGACCAGGGCTTCTCGATCGAGCAGCAAATGGCGGAGGGCGACGGCTACTATTCGCAATATCCGGACCGGTCGCCGCAAAAGCCACTCAAGCCCGAGACGGCGCTCCAGCTGGCGCGCGACAAGCAATTCGCGCTGCAGATGGCCGAGGGCGAAGGCTACATCTCGAAATACCGGGTCCAGGCGAGGCCGGCCACTCCCGAAACCGCGCGCCAGGTGGCGCTCGACAACGCATTCGCGCGGCAGATGGCTGAAGGCGAGGGCTACACCCCGAAGGAGATCGTTCTCCCGGGAGACCAGCCCGCGGCGATGGCGCAAGGCGCGGGCTCGGCCGAAGCCGGGAAATGAGTTCGAGCGAAGCTACGTGGCCAGGGCGCGCGCAAGCGCGCCCGCCAGCTCGCGCGACTGGACCGGTTTTCTCAGGACTTCAATTGCGCCTGCCTCGAGCGCGAGCTGCGTGAGCGCCGGGCTTGGCCGGCCACTGAAAAGGATGATGGGCAGGTGAGGAGAAGCCTGCTTGGCGGCGCGCGCAAGCTCGCTGCCGCTGAGCCCGGGCATCATCTCGTCGGTGAGGACCACATCGTAGGCCGCGGGCATCGCCCGCAGCGAAGCCAGTGCCGAGCCGGCATCCGAGAACGGCACGGGCTCGTACCCCAGCCGGGTGAGCAGCTCCGCGGTCATGATGAGCAAGGACTTGTCGTCGTCGACGAGCAATACGCGCTCGCCGCGGCCGCGCTCGATGGGCCCCGGGGTTTCCTCTGCAACGACATCGCCGGCGTCCGCGCGTGGAAGATAGATTTCGAACGAACTGCCATGGCCAGGCTCGCTCGTGACGTGGATCGCGCCGCCCGAATCCGTGACGATCCCGTAGACCACGGACAGGCCGAGCCCCGTGCCGCGCCCCAGGTCCCGGGTCGTGAAGAAAGGCTCGAAGATGCGCGCCAGGATGCGCTCGGTCATTCCGACGCCCGTGTCGCTCACCACGAGCTTAACGTAGGGCCCGGGCGCCAAAACGCCATGGACGAAGATGCGCTCACTCCGCAGATCGGCCGCTTCGAGGGAAACCCTCATCGTTCCCGAGTCGCCCATCGCGTGAATCGCGTTGGTGCAGAGGTTCAGCACGACCTGGTGCAACTGTGTCGAATCGCCCATGACCGGGACGGGCGACTCCGGGATCGACGGGTCCAGAGAGATTCCCGCAGGCAGCGAGCCACGAATCACCTCCAGCGTCTCGCGGACCACTCGTCCCATCTCGACCGGCTGGCGGACCACCTTCTGGCTGCGGCTGTAAGCCAGGATCCGATCGACCAGGTCGCGAGCCCGGTTGGCGGCAGTCAACAGGTTGCGTGCATAGCGCTGCTCGGGTGATCCCTCGGGAGTGCCTTCGAGCAGCATCTCGCCGTAGCCGATGATGCCGCCCAGGTCGTTGTTGAAGTCGTGCGCGACACCGCCCGCCAGGCGTCCGATGGCTTCCATCTTCTCGGCCTGCCGAAGCCTGTCTTGCAGGCGGTCCTGTTCGACTTGCGCGAGCCTGCGGTCTTCCTGCATCCGGGCGTCGGCGCGCGCGCGGCGCGCGAGCTCGCGTGCGGCAAGCCACACGAGGCCGATCATCACCGCCGAGGTGAGCAGCGTGCGCATGACGACGCGCATGGATTCGGCGTACCACGGCTCCAGTACGCTGCTTTCGGGCTTGCCGACCATGACGACAAGCGGGGTCTGTGGCACGGGCGCCGCCGACAACAGCACCTGCCACGACTGTCCCGCCACCATGCTGGGCGACCAGCCCGAATAGCGGCCCTCGCGATTGAGTGCGTCCAGGACCTCGCCGCGATGGGTGAGTTTCTTGCCGAACAGTTCTTCCCGGACAGGAATGCGCGTCACGACGGTTCCTTCGCGCGTGAGGAGCGTCACGAAGCCGTGCTCCCCGAGGTCGAGAGACCGGTAGAGACGATTGAAATAGTCGACGTCGATGATCGCCGCGAGCACGCCCGCGAAGCGCCCGTTCGCGTCGATGATTCTCTGGGAAACCGCGAACACCCAGCGGCCGGTGACCCTCCCGAGGAACGGGTCGCTCACATACCGGCCCGGAGCCGTCGCGTCGCGCTGCGCCATGAAGTAGTCCCTGCCCGAGTAGTCCGCGCCGATCTCGGACCTCTCGTCGGTGCTCACGATGACGCGTCCGCCGCGGTCGAGCACCAGCACCGCGCGGATCTGGGGGATTCCCGAGACGCGCTCCCTGAGGCGCAGGCCACGGGCCGAGGGTTCCCCGACGCCCGTGGAGGAAATGTCGCCGGCCGCGGCGCTCAGCAATACGCCGACCGATTCGAGGGAGCGCGCGGTCTGGTCGGCCATGAGCGCCGTGAGGTTGTTGAAATCGCGCAGCGCGTCGCGCTCGACGAGGCCGCGATCGTTGCGCACGTCCCAAACCGCCGACAGCAGGTTGATGCCGATCAGCACGGCGCCGAGCGCGAAGAGCATCCGCCTCATCGTCAAGCCCGAAAGGCCTCGCGAAGCGATCCGCATCAATTCACGCAGCCGGTGTTCCGATGAGCTCTCTCACCGCACCGACCATTTCCGCGCGCCTGAAGGGCTTCGCCAGCGTGCGCGCGGCACCGAGCAAAGTGGCCTCGCCGGGAGCCAGGCCGCGGTCGCATTTGAAGTGCGCCGAGATCGCGATGATCGGAAGGCCCGGATAGATTCGCGCGAGTCGCGCGATCACGGCCGCGCCGCCCGTTCCCGGCATGTTGATGTCCGTCACAACGAGATCGGGGCGGCAGGCCTTCGCGTCGACGATCCCCGATTCGCCTCCCGGCGCGACAGCCACGCGATAGCCGGCCGCGAGCAGCCAGTCCGACATCAGCTCTCGCAGGATGGGATCGTCCTCGATGACGAGGATTCGCCGGGGTTCGTCCATGCTCGTATGATGAGAGCGTCGACAGCTTCATCGTTTCAGCTGAAACAGTGGTGCCGGGCAATGGATATCCTCGGCAACATGAGAGTGGACACCGACGTGATTGCGCAAGCCCCCGAACCGCAGGCCGCCGATCCGCACGTCCTGGCGGTCGATGACGACCCGATCATCCGCGAGATGATCGCGGACTATCTCGCCAGGCACGACGTGCGTGTCACGGCCGTCGCGGACGGGCGCTCGATGAACGAAGTGCTCGCGAGCGAGGTGGTGGACCTCGTCGTGCTGGACCTCAAGCTTCGCGCCGAGGACGGCATGAGCCTCGCGCGAAAGATTCGCGACGAATCGGCCATCCCGATCATCATGCTGACCGGACGCAGCGACGAGGCCGATCGCGTGATGGGCCTCGAGCTCGGCGCCGACGACTATGTGACGAAGCCCTTCAGTCCGCGCGAGCTGCTCGCTCGCATCCGCACGGTGCTGCGCCGCCGCCACGCCGAGGTGCGCCAGGGACGTCCCGAGGGCATTCGCGCCTACCGGTTCGACGGCTGGGAGCTCAACCTGAACACGCGCCGGCTCACCGCGCCCGACGGCAGCGTCGCGGTGCTCAGCAAGGGCGAGTTCAGCCTTCTGGTCGTGCTTCTCGGCGCGCCGCATCGCATCCTCAATCGGGACCAGCTTCTCGATCTTTCCCGGCTGCACAACGACGAAGTCTACAACCGCGCCATCGATATCCAGGTCATGCGGCTTCGGCGAAAGATCGAGCCCGATCCGGCGAAGCCGAAGTACATCCGCACGGAGCGTGGAAACGGCTACGTCTTCAGCGTCAACGTCGAAACCGTCTACTGAGCCGCCAGCGCCGCCGCCATCGCCATCATGCAGCCCCCGGGAGGCGGGTTGCAATATTAGATAGCGATCGATAAAAAATGTCTTGACATCGCATGGCGCAGGCGCCTAGAGTTGCGTTATATATCGATCGCTACAGTAGTGAAGGAAACGTCCCGTGAACGACATTGGTGAACGCAACGAAGGAACCGCCGCCGTCGTGGGCCTCATGGCCCTCGCGGTGGCTCTCGTCGTGATGCTCGTGGTGTAGGACATGGACAAATCACGCAGGCGCAAGGACGACGAAGGCTTCCCGCTGGACTGGATCCTCATGGGCCTCATGATGGCCGCCCTCCTCTGGATCACCTCCTGAACCGGAACATGAAGTAACGCAGGCGCAACCCAGTGTCACTCCCGCGGTCCGTGCCCGGACTAGCATGAAGTCGGATCAACGGGAGAACACCATGCGAAGGATTTCGGGAATGCTGGCCGCATCGGCCATGCTCGCCGCGGGAAACGCCTCCGCGATCTGTCACTGGGAGTGGCTCTGCAACGGCGAAGGTGGCTGCCGCCAGATGCCGGTCTGCGACACGCTCTATGAAACGCCGCCGCCCAAGCCCGAAGCAGCGCCCCCCACGGCGCCGACGGGCCTGCGGCCGCAGAAGATTCCCAACTCCATGGGCCAGGCCGACTGCGAATTCGTGCAGCGCCAGGATGAAACGGGGCAATGGCATTGGGACCAGGCCTGCTACTGCAGCGACATCACCAAGGGCAGGGACGGAAGCACGCCGATGTCGAACATCGTGCGCTGCGACGCCCCGGTGAAATAGCGGACTAACCGCGCTTCAGCGCCGTCGCCTCGATCTCGATCTTCATCCGGGGATCGAGGAGGGCGGCGGAGATCATCATCGCCGCGGGCCGCACGTCGCCGAAGTACTCCTGCAGCACGGGCCAGCACTTCTCGAAATCGCCGCCGTCCGGCAGCACGTAGACCACGCGAACCACGTCGGCGAGGCTCGCGCCCGCCTTCTCGAGCGCCGCCTGGATGTTCTTCAGGCATTGCTCGCATTGCCGCACGACGTCGTCGGAGATCGTCATCGTCGCGTAGTCGAAGCCGGTCGTTCCCGAAACGAAGACCCAGCCGTCCTGCCCGACGGCGCGGCTGTATCCGATGCGGGCCTCGAACTCGGAGCCCGAGCTGATGAGCTTGCGGGACATGGCAGTGAAGGATTCTAGCCTGTCACGGAGCGGTCTTATTCGGGCCCGATGATCGAACTCCCGCCGCGTCAGCCCAGGGAGAATCCATTGAACACTGCCGCCCACGCGCATCCAGGCCACGCCGCGCCTGCGCATCACGCGCACCACGATTCCAAGCCGAGCCTCGACTCGAAGAACTCGGCGATGACAGTCCTCATCTTCATGAGCCTGCTCGGCATCGGCCTCTTCTTCACCGCCTGGAGCCTGGGCAACGACATCACGGAAGCGGGAACGGACACCAGCAACTGGCTGCCCTTCCTCCTGCTCGGCGTGGCGCTGCTGATCGCGCTCGGGTTCGAATTCGTGAACGGATTCCACGACACGGCCAACGCGGTCGCGACCGTGATCTACACGCATTCGCTGCCGCCGCAGTTCGCGGTGCTCTGGTCGGGCCTCTTCAACTTCTCGGGCGTGCTCTATTCCAGCGGCGCGGTCGCCTTCGGGATCATCACGCTCCTGCCCGTCGAGCTCATCCTCCAGGTGGGATCGAACGCGGGCTTCGCAATGGTGTTCGCGTTGCTGATCGCCGCCATCATGTGGAACCTCGGGACGTGGTGGCTGGGCCTGCCCGCGTCGTCGTCGCATACGCTGATCGGCTCGATCATCGGCGTGGGCATCGCGAACGCGCTGATGCACGGCCGCGACGGCACGAGCGGCGTGGACTGGGGCCAGGCGACGAAGGTGGGGTACTCGCTGCTACTCTCCCCACTCGTGGGGTTCATCTGCGCAGCGATCCTGCTGCTGGTGCTCAAGTCGATCGTGAAGAAACCGGAGCTCTACGAAGCGCCGGCCGGCAGGAAGGCGCCGCCCTGGTGGATCCGCGGCATCCTCATCCTCACGTGCACGGGAGTCTCCTTCGCGCACGGTTCCAACGACGGGCAGAAGGGCATGGGACTCATCATGCTGATCCTCGTGGGAACGGTGCCGTTGTCGTACGCGTTGAATCGCGCGATGCCCGCCGAGCAGATGGTGCAGTTCACGGCGATGGCGCAGGTGACGCAGGCCTCGCTCGCGAAAGCCGCGCCGGCGCCCGCGCCCGCCGATCCGCGCGCGACGCTGTCGGAATATGTCCGCACGAAGGAAGTGAAGCCTGAGCTCGTGCCCGCGCTCGCCGCGGTCGCGGGCAGCATCGGCCGGCAGGTGAAGGAGCACGGCTCGCTCGCGAAGATCCCGTCGGCCGCGGTCTCCAACGTCCGCAACGACATGTACCTCGCCTCGGAGTCGATCCGCCTGGTGCTGAAAAGCGACAAGGTGAAGCTCGATGCCGACACGCAGGCGAACCTCAAGGCCTTCCAGGAGCAGATCGACAACGCGACGAAGTTCATCCCGCTGTGGGTGAAGGTCGCGGTCGCGATCGCGCTGGGCCTGGGCACCATGGTGGGCTGGAAGCGCATCGTGGTGACGGTGGGAGAAAAGATCGGCAAGACGCACCTCACGTACGCGCAGGGCGCCTCGGCCGAGCTGGTCGCGATGACGACAATCGGCGCGGCGGACATGTTCGGCCTCCCGGTCTCCACGACGCACGTCCTGTCCTCGGGAGTCGCGGGCACGATGGCCGCGAACAAGTCGGGCCTGCAGATGTCCACGATCAGGAACCTGGTGCTCGCGTGGGTGCTCACCATGCCGGCGGCGATCGTGCTTTCCGGAACGCTATACTGGGTCTTCACCCACTTCTTCTAAGAGGGCGATGTGGGCCTGCCGCAGGAACAGCACGAGCTGCTGAAGCGCATCGAGCGCGAGATCATCGACGGCTACGACGAGGAGCTCGAGCTCGAGATCGAGGACCGCACCCACGAGGACGTCCTCGCCGGCGAAGCGGGCGTGCGCGAAGCCGACGACGGCGCGAAAGCGGAACGCGCGGCGTATTTCAAGGAGCTCTTCCGCCTGCAGGGCGAGCTCGTGAAGCTCCAGGACTGGGTTGCCGCGAGCAAGCGCAAGGTTGTCGTGATCTTCGAAGGGCGCGACGCCGCGGGCAAGGGCGGGGTCATCAAGCGGATCACGCAGCGATTGAACCCTCGCGTATGCCGCACCGTGGCGCTTCCCGCGCCCAGCGATCGAGAGCGCACGCAATGGTATTTCCAGCGCTACGTCCCGCACCTCCCGGCCGCGGGCGAGATCGTCCTCTTCGATCGCAGCTGGTACAACCGCGCCGGGGTCGAGCGCGTGATGGGTTTCTGCACCGACGCGGAGTACGAGGAATTCTTCCGCTCGGTGCCGGAGTTCGAGCGCATGCTGGTGCGCTCGGGCGTGCAGCTGGTGAAGTACTGGTTCTCGATCACCGACGAGGAGCAGGAGCTGCGCTTCCTCGCGCGCATCCACGATCCGCTCAAGCAGTGGAAGCTTTCGCCGATGGACCTGGAGTCGCGCCGGCGCTGGGAGGAGTACACCGCCGCCAAGGAGATCATGCTCCAGCGCACGCACATTCCCGAGGCGCCGTGGTGGCTCGTGAATGCCGTGGACAAGAAGAAGGCGCGGCTCAATTGCATCCGCCACTTCCTCAGCCTGCACGATTACGCCGAGATCGAGCGCCCGGAAATCCACCTTCCCGACCGGGAACGCCACGAGGGATACGCGCGCCACCCGCTGCCCCCCGAAATGCTGGTGCCCGAGTTCTACTGAGGGCGTAGCACTCCGTTACTGAAGCCCGGCCCCGGATCGAGTAGAATCCGCTCCTCTTTCCCTGCCCGGATTCCGCTCCGACCCCAGGACGCATGGCGCGTAACAAGAAGGTTTTCATCCGCACGTTCGGATGCCAGATGAACGAGTACGACTCGGACAAGATGGCCGACGTGCTCGCCGCCGCCGAAGGCTTCGAGAAGACCGCCGATCCCGCGGATGCCGATTTGATCCTCTTCAACACATGTTCCGTGCGCGAGAAGGCGCAGGAGAAGGTGTTCGCCGACCTCGGGCGCGTGCGCGATCTCAAGCTTGCGAAACCCGGCGTGATGATCGGCGTGGGCGGTTGCGTCGCGAGCCAGGAAGGCGGCGAGATCGTGCGCCGCGCGCCTTACGTCGACCTCGTGTTCGGACCGCAGACGCTGCACCGGCTGCCGGAGCTCATCGCGAAGCGGCGCGCGACCGGCGAAGCGCAGGTGGACATCTCCTTCCCCGAGATCGAGAAGTTCGACCACCTGCCGCCCGCCCGCGTCGAGGGCGCTTCAGCTTTCGTCTCGATCATGGAAGGTTGCAGCAAGTACTGCAGCTTCTGCGTCGTGCCGTACACGCGCGGCGAAGAGGTGTCGCGGCCGCTCGCGGATTGCCTGAAGGAGATCCGCCATCTCGCTTCGTCCGGCGTGAAGGAGGTGACGCTCCTCGGGCAGAACGTGAATGCCTATCGCGGCGAGCTGGACGACGGCGGCCCCGCGGATTTCGCGCTTCTGCTCGCGCAGGTCGCGAAGATCGACGGCATCGAGCGCATTCGCTACACGACGTCCCATCCGCTCGAGTTCACGCAGCGGTTGATCGACGCCTATACGAAGATTCCGAAGCTCGTGTCGCAGGTGCACCTGCCCGTCCAGTCGGGTTCGGACCGCGTGCTCGCCGCGATGAAGCGCAACTACACGGCGATGGAGTACCGCTCCATCATCCGCAGGCTGCGCGCCGCGCGGCCCGATATCTCGATCTCGAGCGATTTCATCGTGGGCTTTCCCGGCGAGACGGATGCGGATTTCGAACAGACGATGAAGCTGATCGAGGACGTCCGCTTCGACGGCTCCTTCAGCTTCATCTACAGCCCGCGCCCCGGCACGCCCGCGGCGAACCTGAAGGACGAGACGCCGCACGCGGTCAAGCTCGCGCGCCTCCAGCGCCTGCAGGCGCGCATCCAGGAATTCGGCGAACAATATTCGAACGCGATGGTGGGAAGCCGCCAGCGCGTGCTGGTCGAGTGTGTTTCACGCAAGAGCGCGAATGACGTCGCCGCGCGTACCGACAATAACCGCGTCGTCAACTTCGAAGGACCTTCAAGGCTCATCGGCCACTTCGTGGAGGTCGATATCACGGGAGCCTATCCGCACAGCCTACGAGGCCGTGCGGTCTTCACAGAGGAGCATTCATGAAAGCAGCAGCACTTCGCAGGGCAGCACTCGTTTCCGCAATCGGACTCGCGCTCGCCTCGGCCGGATGGTCCCGCGCCGATGACGCGCCGCCCGCACCGCCCGCACCGAACGGCGCGCCACCCGCGCCGCCCGCGCCCCAGGGCGTGCCCCCGGCAGGCGCGCCAGCGGCGACACCGCCCGCAGCGCAGCCCAAGCCCTTCGCCGAAGTGATCAAGGGCGCCAAGGAGATGCCCGGCTACTTCAAGCTCTACGAGAAGGAAGACAAGGTCTGGATGGCCATCAGGGCGAGCCAGCTCGACAAGCCGTTCTTCTTCTCGTACAACATCCCGCGCTCCATCGGCGAGCGGGGCCTCTACGGCAGCCAGATGGGAGACTCGGGCATCGCGATCTTCCACAAGGTGGGCAGCGTGGTCCAGCTCATCGCCCTCAACACCGAATTCTTCGCGAAGGAAGGCACGCCGCAGGCGCACTTCGTGCACGAGTCCTTCTCCGACAGCCTCATCGGCAGCGCGGTTGTCGTGTCGCAGCCGAGCGCGGACGACAAGGCCGTGCTGATCGAGGTCGGGGCACTGCTCTTCGGCGACATCCCGGGATATCTCACGAACCTCGAGATCGCCTTCCGCCTGCCCTACGCGCTGGATGCGAAGAACACGACGATCGAATCGGTGAGCAACACCGACGCGAACACGGGCATCGAGGTGCAGGCGCACTTCGCGGTGCCCAAGCTGCCCGCACCGCCGCTCACGCCGCCGCCGGTCCCCACGCCGCCGCCGCCCAAGGCGCTGCCCGATCCGCGCAGCATGTTCGTGAGCTTCTACTACAACTTCTCGCCGCTGCCCGAGCATCCGATGCGCCCGCGCGTCGCCGACGAGCGCGTGGGCTACTTCACCACGGCGCGCGTGGACTACACCGACGACGTGCAGGTGAAGCCGCGCTTCAACATCGCGCACCGGTGGCGCCTCGAGAAGAAGGATCCTTCCGCCGCCATTTCCGAGCCGAAGGAGCCGATCGTCTACTGGCTCGACAAGAACATCCCCGAGAAATATCGCCAGGCCGTGAGCGACGGCATCCTCGAGTGGAACAAGGCCTTCGAGAAGGCGGGCTTCAAGAACGCGGTGGTCGTGAAGCAACAGACCGACAAGGACACGTTCGACACGATGGACGCGCGCCATGCGTCGATCCGCTGGTTCACCGGCGCCGACATCGGATTCGCGATCGGCCCGTCGCACGTGGATCCCCGCACGGGCGAGATCCTCGACGCGGACATCGGCATGTCGGACGTCTTCGCGCGCGGCGCACGTCGCCTCGTGGTCGAGGACCTCGGCCGCATCGGCATGGAATCGAACGACGCGTTCATGGGCAATCCGCTTCGCACCCATAACGGCTACCTCGCGTGCGATTACGGCGCCGCGGCCGAGCAGGAGACGGATTTCGCGTTCGACCTCCTCGAGGCCCGTGGCCTCGACATGGACGGTCCCGAGGCCTCCGCGCTCGCGCAGGAGTACGTGAAGGACGTGATCATGCACGAGGTGGGCCACACGCTGGGCCTTCGCCACAACTTCGTGGCCTCGAAGGTCTACAGCCTCAAGCAGATCGCCGACAAGTCGTTCTCGAAGGCCAACGGCATCACGGCCTCGGTGATGGACTACACGCCGTTCAACATCGCGCCCACGGGCGAGGCGCAGGGCGAGTACGTCATGAGCACGCTCGGGCCCTACGACTACTGGGCCATCGAGTACGGCTACCGCGAGTTCGATGAGGCAAGCGAACCGGCGGAGCTCGCGAAGATCGCCTCGCGTTCCAACGAGCCGCTCCTCGCGTTCGCCACGGACGAGGACGCGGGCGCGGGAAAGGCCTTCATCGGCATCGACCCGGACGTGAACCGCTTCGACCTGGGCAGCGATCCCCTCGAGTACTACAAGCGCCGCATGAAGCTGTCGCGCGAGTTGTGGGATCGCCTGCAGACCATGAAGCTCGCCCCGGGCGAGAGCTACGAGCGCCTCACCCGCAGCTTCGCCGCGGGCTTCCTGCAGGTCGCGCGCATCGCGCCGCTCGCCGTGAAGTACGTGGGTGGAGTGACGACGCACCGCGATCGCGCCGGCACGGGACGCGCGCTCTTCGAGCCCACGTCGGCGGCCAAGCAGCGCGAAGCGCTCACGCTGGTCACCAACGACTTCTTCACGGTGGACAGCTTCAGGTTCCGTCCCGAGTTCATGGGACGCCTCGCGCTCGACCAGTTCAACCGTCCCGCGAACCCGGACATCTCGCTGTCGGCCACCGTCTTTGCGGTGCAGAAGGCGATGCTGGGCGAAATGATGTCGGACGCTGTCGCGCTGCGCCTGCTGGATGCGCCTGAGAAAGCGCCCGATGCGTCGAAGGTCCTGCGCCTGTCGGACATGTACGACACGCTGCAGGCGTCGATCTGGAGCGAGCTGAAGACAGGGCGCGACATCACCATGATCCGCCGCAACCTGCAGCGCGAGGACCTTCGCATCATGACCACGATGCTGCTGCACCCGGCGCCCTCGACTCCGCCCGATGCGCGCAGCCTCATGCGCATGAATGCTCAGGCGCTCGTCGCGGATCTCAGGGCCGCGCAGGGCAAGGGGGGGTATTCGAAGGAGGCGAAGGCGCACATCGCGGAGAGCCTGGACACGCTGCAGGAAGCGCTCAAGGCGCCGATGCAGCGCGCGGGTTAGACGGGAGGCGAGTGACGGCGCGGCGCAGGCCCACGGAGGAAGTGTCGTTCAAGCCGGTCGACAACGTCCGGCTTGCCGCCCTGTGCGGTCCCGTGGACGCGAACCTGCGCCAGATCGAGACGGCGCTCGACGTGCACATCTCACGGCACGGCGAGCGCTTCGCGGTCTCGGGCCCGAAGGAAAAGGCGGCGCAGGCGGCCACCGCCCTGCGCCGCTTCTACGACCAGGCGGCGCGCGATCTCACGGTGGAAGACATCCAGCTGGGCCTCGTGGAGGTCGTGCACGCGCGGCGCAAGAACGAGGTGGAGTCGCCCTCGCTCATGATTCCGCGGCACGCGCAGCTCACGGCGCGCACCGCGCGGCAGGGGCAGTACCTGCAGCAGATGCGTTCCAACGACATCACGTTTTGCGTGGGACCCGCGGGCACCGGGAAGACCTTCCTCGCGGTCGCCGCCGCGGTCGATGCGCTCGAGCGCGATGCGGTGAAGCGCATCATCCTCACGCGTCCCGCGGTGGAAGCCGGCGAGAAGCTCGGATTCCTTCCCGGCGACCTCGCGGCGAAAGTCGATCCCTATCTTCGTCCCCTCTACGACGCGCTCTACGACCTGATGGGCTACGACCTCGTGAACCGCGCCTTCGAGCGCGGCGCCATCGAGATCGCGCCGCTCGCGTTCATGCGCGGCCGGACCCTGAACCATGCCTTCGTGATCCTCGACGAGGCGCAGAACACCACGCCCGAGCAGATGAAGATGTTCCTCACGCGCATCGGCTTCGGCTCCAAGGCCGTCGTGACCGGCGACGTGACGCAGATCGACCTTCCGAAGGGCCACGCCTCGGGACTGATCGACGCGCGGCAGGTGCTGGACGGCGTGCGCGGCATCGCGGTCACCGAGTTCCAGTCCGACGACGTCGTTCGCCACCCGCTGGTCCAGGCGATCGTCGATGCCTACGATCGACGTCAAAAGAAGAAGTGATCATCCAGCGCGCGTCGCGCGCGTCCCACATTCCACCGGATCCGACGCTGCGAAAGTGGGCACGCGCGGCGCTTTCCCGCGAGGCAAGCGTGACGATCCGCTACGTCGCCGAGTCCGAAGGCCGCAAGCTCAATCGGTCGTACCGCGGCAAGGACTACGCGACCAACGTGCTCACGTTCATCTACGGCACGAAGCCGCTCGAAGGCGACGTGGTGATCTGCGCGCCGGTCGTGGCGCGGGAAGCGAAGGCGCAAGGCAAGAGCGTCGCGGCGCATCACGCGCACCTTCTCGTGCACGGGCTGCTGCATCTGCAGGGTTTCGACCACGAGCGGCGCGACGAGGCCGCGCGCATGGAAAATCGCGAGCGGCGAATCCTCGCGAAGCTGGGGTTCCCGGATCCCTACGAGCCCTAGCCGGGTCTGCTAGAGTATTCCCACCCCGATGAACGAACGCCCCAAGCCGAGCCTGCTCGAGCGCCTGTCCTTGATGTTGCTGCGCGAACCCGAGGATCGCGAGCAGCTGATCGGCCTGCTGCACTCCGCGTTCGAGAAGCACCTGCTGGACGCCGACGCGCTTTCGATGATCGAGGGCGTGCTGCAGGTCTCCGAAACGCAGGTGCGCGACGTCATGATCCCGCGCTCGCAGACCGACATGATCGACGTGGCCGAGAGCCCCGGGGCCTTCATCCCGTTCGTGATCGAGAAGGCCCACTCGCGCTTCCCGGTCTTCGAGGACAACCGGGACAACGTGATCGGCATCCTGCTCGCGAAGGACCTCCTGCGTTTCTACGCCGAGGAGGAGTTCAACGTCCGCGAGATGCTGCGCCCGGCTGTGTTCGTCCCGGAGTCGAAGCGCCTCAACGTGCTCCTGAAGGAGTTCCGCGCCAACCGCAACCACATCGCCATCGTGGTCGATGAATACGGCGGCGTGTCCGGGCTCGTCACGATCGAGGACGTGATCGAGCAGATCGTGGGCGACATCGAGGACGAGTACGACTTCGACGAGACCGAGGACAACATCCTCGCCGACAAGAGCGGCCGCTACCGCGTGAAGGCGGTGACGGAGATCAACGACTTCAACAACCACTTCAACACGAATTTCTCCGACGAGGACTTCGACACGGTGGGCGGGATGGTTGTGAGCCGCTTCGGGCGCCTGCCCAAGCGCGGCGAGTCCATCAACGTCGAGGGATTCACGTTCCAGGTGCTGCGCGCCGACAGCCGCAAGGTGACGGTGCTGCTCGTCGACAAGCCGAAGCCGAAGGAACCGTGATCCTCGCCGCCCTCGCGGGCGCCGCGTGCGTCTTCGGCTTCGCGCCGTACTACGCGTGGCCCATCCCGATGCTGGCGCTGTGCGTGCCGTTCCTCGCTTGGTCGCGCGCGGCGTCGGCGCGCTCGGCGTTCCTTTCGGGATACGCGTTCGGACTGGGATTCTTCCTCGCGGGCGTGTCGTGGATCTACGTGGCGCTTCACGACTTCGGCGACATGCCCGCGATCCTCGCGGCGCTCGCCGTGCTTCTCTTCTGTGCGTTCATCGCGCTCGCCCCGGCGCTCGCGGGCTGGCTCACGGTGCGCCTCGTGACGAATCCCGGGTGGCGCCTCGTGCTCGCGCCCGCCCTGTATGCGCTTACCGAGATGCTGCGCGGCTGGATCTTCACGGGCTTTCCATGGCTCGCGATCGGGACTTCCCAGGTGCCGCTCAGCCCGCTCGCGGGATTCGCGCCGGTCGTGGGAATGTATGGCGTCACGCTCGTCGCCTGCATGCTCGCATCGCTCGCGGTGATCGCCATTCGCCGCGAATCGAAAGTGCGCACCAAGTCCGCGATGGTGGTCGCGATCGCCGCGGTCTTCGGCATCGGCGCCGCGCTGCGATCGCTCGACTGGAGCGAACCCGCCGGATCGCCGGTCTCGATCGCGCTCCTGCAGGGCAACGTGCCCGAGGAGCTCAAGTGGCGCGACGAGACTCGCGTGAAGACGCTCGACGACTATCGCGACATGGTCGCCGCGGCGAACGCGAAGATCGTGGTGCTGCCGGAGACCGCGCTGCCGGAGCTCTTCGATCGACTTCCCGACGCGTACCTCGACAGCCTTCGCGACATGGCGCGCAAGGACGGCAAGGAAATCGTCACCGGCGTGCTGGAGCGCGAGCGCGCCGGTGCGGGCTACGCGTACTTCAATAGCGTGGTCACGCTCGGAAGCGGTGCTTCCGCGTCCTATCGCAAGCGCCACCTGGTCCCCTTCGGCGAATTCAAGCCGCCGGGATTCGCCTGGGTCTTCGCGCTCCTGAAGATTCCGATGGGAGATCTCGAGCGCGGCGGCGACGGGCAGGGCGCGCTCATGGTGGATGGAACGTCATTCGGCGTGGCGATCTGCTACGAGGACCTCTTCGGCCGCGAGATCGTCGATGCGCTCCCGGCGGCGCAGATCCTGCTCAACGTGAGCAACGATGCCTGGTACGGGCACTCGCTTGCCGCGGACCAGCACCTCCAGGCTTCGCAGGTGCGCGCGGCGGAAACCGGGCGCTGGATGGTGAGGGCGACGAACACGGGCGTCACGGCTGCGATCGATCCGCACGGCGCTGTCGTATCGCGGCTGCCGCAATTCGAGCGGGGCACGCTCGTGGCGAGCGTCGAGCCGCGCAAGGGCATGACGCCGTTCGCGCGTTGCGGCGATTGGCTCGCTCTCGGGCTGGCGGCCGCGCTCGCTCTCCTGGCCGCCTGGATGGGGCGGGAACGCCGGATTGTTGCTCTGCGGTAAACTCGCTTTTTTGGAAATCCTCCCCGCCGCATGTTGACCTTCCAGCAACTGGTCCTGAGGCTCCAGGACTACTGGGACCGGAAGGGCTGCGCGATCCTCCAGCCCTACGACATGGAAGTCGGTGCGGGGACCTCCCACACGGCGACGTTCCTGCGCGCGCTCGGCCCCGAGCCGTGGCGTGCCGCGTACGTGCAGCCCTCGCGGCGTCCCAAGGACGGCCGCTATGGCGAGAACCCCAATCGCCTGCAGCACTACTACCAATTCCAGGTCGTCCTGAAGCCTTCGCCGCCGGGCATCCTCGACCTCTACCTCGAATCGCTGACCGCGGTGGGCTTCGACCTCACGAAGAACGACGTGCGCTTCGTCGAGGACGATTGGGAGAATCCCACGCTGGGCGCGTGGGGCCTGGGCTGGGAAGTGTGGATGAACGGCATGGAGATCACGCAGTTCACGTACTTCCAGCAGGTGGGCGGCCTCGACTGCAAGCCGATCACGGGCGAGATCACCTACGGGCTCGAGCGCCTCGCGATGTACCTCCAGGGCGTGGAGAACGTGTACGACCTCGTGTGGACGGAGTTCAAGGACGCGGCGGGGCGCACGCAACGCGTCACGTACGGCGACGTCTATCACCAGAACGAAGTCGAGCAGTCCACGTACAACTTCGAGCACTCGGATAGCGCGGTGCTCTTCCAGCACTTCGCTGACCACGAAAGCTCCGCGAAGCGCCTCATGCACGCGCAGCTCGCGCTGCCGGCGTACGAGCAGGTGCTGAAGGCGGCGCACACGTTCAACCTGCTCGACGCGCGGGGCGCGATCTCGGTCACCGAGCGCGCGGGCTACATCGGGCGCATCCGCGCGCTTGCGAAGAGCGTCGCGCAGAGCTACCACGAATCGCGCGAGCGCCTGGGGTTCCCGATGCTTCCGAGGGCGGCCGCTCCATGAGCGCGACGCTGCTGGTCGAGCTTCTCTGCGAGGAGCTGCCTCCGAAGGCGCTGGAAAAGCTCGGGCGCTCGTTCGCCGATTCGATAAACGCGGGCCTCAAGAAGCGCGGCCTCCTCGATGCGAACCACCAGCATCATGCGTTCGCGACGCCGCGGCGCCTCGGAGTGCTCGTCACGGGCGTGAAGCCCAGGTCCGAGTCGAAGGCGGCGGAGCTCAAGCTCATGCCGGTCTCCGTGGGGCTCGACGCCTCGGGCAATCCGACGCCGGCCCTCGCGAAGAAACTCGAAGCGGCGGGGCTCGCGGGGCTCGATCCCGCGAAGCTCAAGAAGCGTGTCGACGGCAAGGCGGAGATGCTTTTCGCCGATGCGATGACGCCGGCGACGCCTCTCGCGGCGGCGCTGCAGGGCGCGCTCGAAGAAGCGATCGCGGGACTGCCGATCCCGAAAGTGATGAGCTACCAGCTCGGCGACGGCGAGACGACGGTTCAATTCGTGCGGCCCGCCCACGGGCTCGTCGCGCTGCACGGCACCGAGGTCGTCGCCGTGGAGGCGCTCGGATTGAAGGCGGGCCGCGTCACGCGCGGCCATCGTTTCCAGGGGGCCGCGGAGATCTCACTTGCGAACGCGGAAGACTACGAGGCGAAGCTTCGCGACGAAGGCCACGTCATCGCGGACTTCGCCAAGCGCCGCGCGGAGATCGAGCGCCAGCTCGCCGGGAAGGCGGGATCCTCCGGTTTCGATCCGGAGCTCCTGGCGGAAGTCACGGCGCTGGTGGAGATGCCGGCGGTCTACGTGGGCGAGTTCGATCCGCAATTCCTCGCGGTCCCGCAGGAATGCCTGATCCTCACGATGCAGAAGAACCAGAAGTACTTTCCGCTGAAGAGCGGGGACAAGCTCACGAACCGGTTCCTCATCGTGTCGAACATGCAGCTCGCCGATCCCGCGAACATCGTGCAGGGCAACGAGCGCGTGGTGCGCCCGCGGCTGGCCGACGCGCGATTCTTCTTCGAGACCGACAGGAAGACGAAGCTCGCCGATCGCGTGCCGCAGCTCGCTTCGATCGTCTATCACAACAAGCTCGGCACGCAGCTCGAGCGCGTCGAGCGGCTGCGCAAGCTCGCGAGCCGCATCCAGGCGACGCTGCCCCGGGGCGACAAGGGCCGCGCCTACGCGGACCGCGCGGCGTTCCTCGCGAAAGCGGACCTCGTCACGCTCATGGTGGGCGAGTTTCCCGAGCTCCAGGGCACGATGGGCAAGTACTACGCCGAGCACGACGGCGAGGAGCCCTCGGTCGTGCGCGCGATCGAGCAGCACTACCTGCCGCGCTTCTCGGGTGACGCGCTGCCGACGGGAGACACGAGCATCGCGGTGGCGCTCGCCGATCGCCTCGACGCGCTGGTCGGCATGTTCTCGATCGGTTTGGTTCCCACGGGCGACAAGGATCCGTTCGCGCTTCGCCGCGCGGCGCTGGGCGTGGTGCGCATCCTCATGGAGACGCAGCCCTCGCTCCAGTTCGAGCTCGCGCCCCTCATCAAGGCGGCGGCCGAGGTGATGAAGGTCCCGCCGGAGAATGTCGCGGCGCTCATCGCGTCGATCGAAGCCTTCGTGCGCGATCGCGTGGCGAACCTCATGAAAGAGCGCGGCTTCACCGCCAACGAGGTTGCGGCCGTGCTCGCGGTGGACAGCATCGAGGCGAAGCCCGACCGCCTGGACCTGCTGCCGAAGAAGCTCGAGGCCGTGCGCGAGTTCGGCAAGCTTCCCGAGTCCGCGAGCCTCGCCGCGGCGAACAAGCGCATCTCCAACATCCTCAAGCAGGCCCACGAGAAGGGCGAGAAGTTCGGGTTCGTCGAAAGCGACAACTTCGAGACGCAGATCGAGCGGGACCTGCTCCATGCGCTCCGCCAGGCTTCCCACAAGGCGGCGCCGCATTTCGAGAAGGGCAACTACACCGATTACCTGAAGAGCTTCGCGATGCTGAAGGCGCCGGTCGATGCGTTCTTCGAAGGCGTCATGGTGATGGTGGATGATCCGGCCGTGCGCAAGAAGCGCCTGAACCTCCTCTTCGAGCTGGAGTTCGAGATGAATCGCGTCGCGGACATCTCGATGCTGGCGGCGTGAAACTCGTCATCCTCGACCGCGACGGCGTCATCAACTTCGACAGCGACCAGTACATCAAGGCGCCGTCGGAGTGGCGGCCGCTGCCCGGGTCCATCGAGGCGATCGCGCGCCTCAACCAGAGCGGCTTCCGGGTGGCGGTGGCGACGAACCAGTCGGGCATCGGGCGCGGGCTCTTCGACATGGCCACGCTCAATGCGATCAACGACAAGATGATGGAGATGGTGTTCCGCCAGGGCGGCCGCATCGACGCGCTCTTCTTCTGCCCGCACACGGCGGCGGAGGATTGCAATTGCCGCAAGCCCCGCACCGGAATGCTCGAGGAGATCGCGGCGCGTTTCCACACGGAGCTGAAGGGCGTGCCCGCGATCGGGGACAGCCTTCGCGACCTCCAGGCGGCCGAATCCGTGGGCGCGCAACCGATACTCGTGCTCACGGGCAAGGGAAAGGCCACGCAGGAAACGGGCGGCATGCCGCGCAAGACACTCGTGTTCGAAGACCTCGCCGAGGCGAGCCGACACCTCATCGCGCACGCATGACGACGCTTCGCTCGGTGATCTTCCTCGTGGGCGCGCTCGCGATCACGGCGCCGTTCGGCTTCGCCGTGCCGCTGGGGCGCATCTTCGGAAGATACGTGCCTTTCGCGCTGGCGCGCATGTACACCACGGTGATGCTCGTGTGGATCGAGTGGAGCCTGGGGATACGCCACGAGGTGAGCGGCTGGGAGAACGTCCCGAAGACGCCCTCGGTGATCATGTCGAAGCACCAGTCGGCGTGGGAGACGCTCTTCCTCGAGAGCAGGTTCCCGAACCAATGCTGGATCATCAAGAAGGAATTGCTCTGGCTCCCGTTCGTGGGCTGGGGCCTCATGGCGATCCGCTGCATCGCGATCGACCGCTCGAGCGGGCACGCCGCGCGCGAGCAGATCGTCGAGCAGGGCGCGGAGCGAATCCGGGAAGGCCTCTGGGTCACGATCTTTCCGGAAGGCACTCGCGTCGCGCCCGGGAAGCGCGGTCGCTACGGAATCGGTGGCGCCACGCTCGCGACGCGCACCGGCACGCAGATCCTCCCGATCGCGCACAACGCGGGCGAATATTGGGGACGCTATGCGTTCAAGAAACGCGCCGGCGTCGTGAAGGTCGTGATCGGGCCGCCGATCGCCACCGCGGGGCGCGACGTGATCTCGGTGAACAACGAGGTCGAGAACTGGATCGAGGGGCAGATGCGCGTCATCTCGCCGGAGCGCCATGCCGACGCGTGAGCTGGTCTCGCGCGACACCCGCACCCTGGCGCTCGGCGCCGACGCCGTCGAATACGTGCTGGTGCGCCGCTACGGCAGGCGCGGCGTGGGCCTCAAGGTGGACGAGAGCGGCCTCACCGTGAGCGCGCCTTCCACGATGCCGCTCGCGAAGATCGAGTCGATCGTCCGCGAGAGCGAGCGCTGGATCCTGCGCAAGATCGCCGAATGGAGCCATCGCAAGGTGGCGCCCGTGGCCTGGCGCGAAGGCGAGCGCATCCCGTTCCTCGGCGGCGGCCTCACGCTGCGCCTTGCGCGGGGCGCGCGCTCGCGTGCCGATCGCCGCGATGCGGAGCTCTGGGTGGTCACGCGCGACGGGACCGCATCGCAGATCGAGCAGGCCGTCGTTCGCTGGTACAAGCGCGCGGCCCATGCCTACCTCGCCGAGCGCCTGCGCGCGTTGGCCGACGCCGCGAAACTGTCACAGCCCACCCTCACGATCTCGTCGGCGATGGCGCGATGGGGAAGCTGCAGCTCCAAGCGCGAGGTGCGCCTTGCCTGGCGGCTCGTGAAGGCGCCGGCGGATCTCGTCGATTACGTGATCTGCCACGAGCTCGCGCACCTGCGGCACATGGACCATTCCGGCGCCTTCTGGGCGGAAGTCGGGCGACAATGCCCCGACTATCGCGCGCGCCGCGAGCGGCTGAACGAGATGGACCACCTCTACCGGACCTTCTGACATGAGACTCCTGCACACCATGATCCGCGTGGGCGACCTCGATCGCTCCATCGCGTTCTACACCGACGTCCTCGGCATGAAGCTGCTCCGGCGCAAGGACTACCCCGACGGCAAGTTCACGCTCGCCTTCGTGGGCTACGGCGACGAGAGCGAGCATGCGGTGATCGAGCTCACGCACAACTGGGACACGAAGAAGTACGACCTCGGCAACGGCTTCGGCCACATCGCGCTCGCCTTCGAGGACGTGAAGAAGGCGTGCGACGCGGTGAAGGCGAAGGGCGGCAAGGTCACGCGCGAGCCGGGCCCGATGAAGTTCGGCGGAAGCGTGATCGCCTTCGTCGAGGATCCGGACGGCTACAAGATCGAGTTCATCCAGCGGCCGTGAGATCCCTGTTCGCACTTGGTGTGGCCATGCTGGCGATGTCCGCGCAGGCGCAGGTCCACATGTGCAAGGACGCGAACGGGCGCAAGGTCTATTCCGACGCCCCGTGCGGCGCGGACGACAAGGTCGTCGACATCAAGTCGCCCACCGGCGGACCGCAGATCAAGCCGAACGCCAACCTGGAGATCGTGCATTACGACATCCGCGGCGCGACGTGGGAAGCACTGCGGCGCGAGATGCAGGCGAAGGGCCCGGAAGGTGGATGGGGCGCATCCGAGAAGAGAATCTCGTACAAGTACCTCACCCGCCAGACGCAGAAGGGCTGCGCCATCGATGCGGTCACCGTCTACGCGGATTCGGCGATCAGCCTGCCCAACTGGGTGGATCGCTACAATGCCCCGGTGTCGCTGCAGGATTGGTGGGATGCCGCGTCCCGGTCCATCGACATGCACGAGCGCACCCACGTGCAGTTCACGCTGGATGCCGCGCGCGACCTCGAACGCGTGCTGAAGACGATGCCCGATCAACCGACATGCGAAGGGCTCAACGCGCTCGCGGTCCAGCAGTACACGCAAATCCTCGCGGACCACGACCAGAAGCAGCGGGACTACGATGCTCGCACCGACCACGGCTGGCGCGAGCGCACGCCCTACCGCCCCTAGGATGGCTGCGCAACGATCTCTCGTGGCCGTCGTCGCGCTCGCGGCCACGTCCGCGTTCGCACAGATGCACCTGTGCAAGGACGCGAATGGCCGCAAGGTCTATTCCGACGCCCCCTGCGGAGCGGATGACGCGATCGTGGACATTCGACCTCCCACGGGCGGGCCGACCATCGCGCCGAACGCGAGCATCAAGATCGAGTACTACGACATCCGCGGCACGACATGGGACGACCTCGTCCGCCAGATCAACGGCAAGGGCCCGGAAGGCTGGTGGGGCAATGCGGGCACGAAGATCTCATACAAGTTCCGCTCGGTAAGCACGCCCGGCAAATGCGTCATCGACGCCGTCATCGTGAACGCGGATTCGACAGTGCGCCTGCCGCGGTGGGTGAACCGCTACGAAGGGCCGGCGAACCTGCAGACCTCCTGGGATGGCGTCCTGCGATCGCTCGATCTTCACGAGCGCGGCCACGTGCAGATCAGCCTGGATTCGGCGCGCGAGCTGGAGAGGACGTTGAAGGCGATTCCCGAGCAGGCTTCGTGCGAGGCCCTCAACGCGCTCGCCGGAGAGAAGGCGCAGCGGATCTTCAACGAGCACAGCCGCAAGCAGCAGCTCTACGACGCGGAGACGGACCACGGCCGCAAGCAGTGGACGCCCTATCGCTAACCGGCAGCGTCGGATAACGCGACGAATTCGCGGAAGGACAACGTCTCCCCGCGGCGCGACGGGTCGATCTTCGACTTCTCGATGGCTTCCGGCGGGATCACGTGCTTCGTCGCGCCTCGAAGCATCTTGCGCCGTTGCGAGAAGGCGGCCGCGACGATCTTCGCGAAGAGCGCTTCGTCCCTCGCCCGCAATCGATCGGCGCCGAGCGGCACCATTCGCACCACGGCCGAATCCACCTTCGGCGGCGGAGTGAACGCGCCCGGCGGCACCTTCACGAGCATCTCCATCTCGAACCGGTACTGGAGCATCACCGACAAGCGCCCGTAGTCCGGAGTGTCCGGGGCGGCCACCATCCGCTCGACGACCTCCCTCTGCAGCATGAACGTGCAGTCTCGGATGCGCTCGGCGAGCTCGGCCATGCGAAAGAGGATCGGCGTGGAGACGTTGTAGGGCAGGTTGCCGACGACCCGCAGCGGTGGCGCGAGCCCGGTGAAATCGAAATCGAGCGCATCGGCCTCGTGCACGACCACGTTGCCCGCGGGGAAGCTCCTGCGCAGCGCGGCGGCGAGATCGCGATCGATCTCGATCACGTCGAGCGTCTCCACGACGGAGGCGAGCGGCGCCGTGAGGATGCCGGTGCCCGGCCCGATCTCCACCATGGAGTCGCGCGGCTTCGGATCGATCGCCGCGACGATGCGCGAAAGATAGTGCGCGTCGGTGAGGAAGTGCTGTCCGAAGCGCTTGCGGGCGCGAGGCAGCATGGCCGCTAGCGGCCGCGCCCGGCCATCTCGCAGGCGAGCGCGACGGCCGCGCGCATGCTTCCTTCGTCGATCTCGCCCGCGCCGGCGCGATCGAGCGCGGTGCCGTGGTCGACCGACGTGCGCACGAAGGGAAGTCCCAGCGTCACGTTCACCGCCTCGCCGAACGCGTGGTGCTTCAGCACCGGAAGGCCCTGGTCGTGGAACATCGCGAGCGCCGCGTCGCCTTTCTCGAGCATCTTCGGCGTGAAGAGCGTATCGGCGGGATAAGGACCCGAGACGCCGAATCCTTCGCGCTTGAGCTTCTCGACGACGGGCGAGATCACGTCGATCTCCTCGCGCCCGAGGTAACCGCCTTCGCCGGCGTGCGGATTCAATCCCGCGACGAGGATGCGCGGCGCGGTCAATCCGAAGCGCCTGCGCAGGTCCGCGTCGAGGATGCGGATGATGGACTCGAGGCGATCCGCGGTGATCGCGCCCGGCACTTGCGACAGCGCGAGGTGCGTCGTCGCCAGCGCCACGCGCATCCCGCCGCCCGCGAGCAGCATCACGACGAGCGGCGTGTTGGTGCGCTCCGCGAGATATTCGGTGTGGCCCGTGAAGGGAATGCCCGCGTCGTTGATGACGCTCTTCTGCACCGGCGCCGTCACCATCGCGTCGAGCTCGCCGCGCAGGCAGCCGTCGATCGCGAAATCGAGGAGCGCGAGCACGTGCTTCGCGTTGTCCTTGTCCAGCACGCCGGGCGTGACGGGAGCGGCGACTGGAATGTGCTTGATGGAGATGTGCGACGAATAGTCGCGCCCGCGGTAGTCGGGAATCTCGAGCGCCACGCCGCGCATCTTCGCGCGCTGCGCGATCACGCCGCGGTCGCCCACGATCACCACGCGCTGGGAGAACTTGCTGTGCGCGAGCAGCGCGCAGAGATCCGGGCCTATCCCGGCCGGCTCGCCCGCCGTGATCGCGACGAGGGGACTAGCGCTCGTCGTAACGGTTCTCGACGAACGCGCGGTCGCGCGACTGGCGGATCCAGTCCTGGTAGGCCTCGTCGGCCTTGCGCTGGCGGATGGCCTGGCGGGCCACGATCTTCTTGCGGTCGGCCGACATCTCGTCGGACCGGCGGCCGAGGACCTGCACGAGGTGCCAGCCGAACGGCGTCTGCACCGGCTGGCTGATCTCGTTGTCCTTCAGGCCGTTCATCACCTTCTCGAACTCGGGAACCGTGTCGCCGGGCGCGACCCAGCCGAGGTCGCCGCCCTTGGAGGCGCTCGCGTCGTCGGAGTTGCTCTTCGCGATTTCCGCGAAGTCGGCGCCGCTCGCGATCTTCGCGCGCAGGTCTTCGAGCTTCCTGCGTGCCTCGGCCTCCGAGAGGCCTTCCTTCGGGCGCACGAGGATGTGGCGCACGTGCGTCTGCTGCACGCCGGTGACGGCGGCCTTGCCGCGCTTCTCCAGCAGCTTCACGATGTGGAAGCCGTTGGGGCTTCGCATGATGTCGCTCACGTCGCCGGGCTGCATCTTGTCGATCACGTCGAGGAAGAGCTGGGGCAGGCGCGCGGAAGATCGCCAGCCGAGGTTGCCGCCCTGGAGCGCGTCGGGCGCGTCCGAATACGTCGCGGCGACCTGCGGGAAGTTCGTGCCCTTGCGCAGCTCCGCGAGGGCCAGCACGGCGCGCCGGCGCTTCTGCTCGATCTGCTCGGGCGTGGCCTGCTGCGGGACCATGATGAGGATGTGCGACAGGCGGAACTCCGAGTCGCTCGAAGCCTCCTTCGCCTCGCGCGCCATTTCGGTCTCGACTTCCGCGTCCGTCACGATCACCTGGTTGTCGACCTCGCGCTCGCGCAGGCGCGAGAGCAGGATCTCCTGGCGGATGTCCTCGCGAAAGCGCGGGTACTTCACGCCGTCGTGGTCGAGGGCGGTGCGGAAGTCGGGCATCGAGAGGTTGTTCTCCTGCGCGATGCGCTCGATCGTCTTGTCGAGCGTGGCATCGTCCACCTTGATGCCGTTCTCCTTGGCGAGCTGGATCTGGAGGAGGTCGTTGATCATGCGCTCGAGGATCTGGCGGTTCAGCACCTCGCCGGACGGGACCTGGCCGCCGCCGCGCTGCAGCTGCTTCACGACGAGGTTCACGCGCTCGCTCAGGTCGTTCTGCGTGATCACCTCGTCGTTGACGACGGCGACGATGCGATCGACGGGGACGATGCGGGAGGGCGTGGTCGAGAGCTTCGTGTCCATCTTCGCCTGCGCGAACACGCCCAGCGCGACGGCGCCGGCGAATGCGATGGCGAGGCGGAAGGATGCGGATTTCATTGATTCAGTTCGTCAGTCCGTTTGTAGCCGGTGATGTTCTGGCGCAACGTTTCCAGCGGGTTGATCCCGATCCTCGACAGCCCGGTGAGCTCGAGCTGGATCTGGAATGACGTCGAATACGTCTCGGTGGCCGTGATGAACCGGTGTGCCACCGCACGGAGCTGCCAGCACCCCGCATTATACTCAAAGCCCACCAGTCCTTCGATCAGCTTGTGGTCCACCACGCTGTAGTTCCAGCGCGCCAATGCCTGGACGTTCCGCAGCACCGGCCACTGCGTGGACAGGTCGACCTGCTGGATGCCGGTGGGCCCCGCCGGATCGTTCGGATCGGTGCTTCCGCGCGTGTAGCGGTAGGCGGCGTTGAAGATGCTGCCGGCCACCGGCGAGTAATGCGCGCCCACGTAGATCTTTTCCGACTGCCCCGTGTTCGGCGTGTACTGGAGCCCCGCATCCATCGTGGTCGACGGCGCGACCTGGCCGGAGACGAATCCGAGGATGTCGGAGGATTTCGCCGGCGGCGGCGGCTCGCTGGAGAGCGTCACGCGCGGCGGCTCGAAATAGACGACCTGCCCGATGCCCATCTTGAGCCGCTCGAGCCCGGTGGCCGACTCCACGAGGCGCGAGGTGAGCGCGATCGTGAGCTGGTTCGCGTCGCCGATGCGGTCGCCGCCCACGAACCGGTTCTCGGAGAAGATGCGCTGGAAGTTGAAGTCGGCTTCCGCCGTTGTGAAATTCGGCAGCTGCGTCTGGTCCTTGAACGGGACGTAGAGGTAGTAGAGGCGCGGCTCGAGCGTCTGCAGGAATCCCGTGTTGCCGAACGTGGTGAGCCGCTCGAAGAAGAGGCCCGAGTCGAGGCTCGCGATCGGCAGCCCGCGGCTCGAATCGAGCAGGCCCTGCGAGTTGTTCGGATCCACGTTGTAGCGCGTGTAGTTGTAGCCGACCTTCGGCGTGATGTAGCCGTAGCTCGCGTTCATCGGGAAGGAGATCGAGGGCTGCACGATGAAGCGCTGGCCGTTGGTGAGCACCGGGTGGCGGAAGTTCGAAAGCTCCGAGTAGAGCTGCCAGTCGAACCCGCTGATGTTCTGGCCCGAGCCCACCGCGGTGAGCGCGGGAAGGATGTTGTAGGGGATCGGGACGTCGTTGGTGATGTCCTGCAGGGTCTGGTAGCCCAGCACGCGCGCGTTCAACGTCCAGATGTCGCTGCCGTAGTTCAGCTGCAGGTCGCGCGGCAGGTTGGTCTGCGACGTGAGCGCGATCTTGGTCGTGAGGTCGCGGAAGTAGTTGTCGTCGGAAACCTTCTGCGCGTTGAGCGACGCCGTCCATCCCGGCCAGAGGGCCTGCGCGTGGTGGATGCCGAGGAAATAGCGGTCTTCCTCGGCGATGCGGTCGTTGGGCAGGAACTCCACGTCGACTTGCCCGTTGAATTTCGGCTCGAGGTAGCGGAACTCGCCGGCTACCTGCATGCCGCGCTTGGTGAGCAGCTTCGGCGTGATCGTCGCGTCCATGTCCGGCGCGATGTTCCAGTAGTAGGGCAGCGCGACTTCGAATCCGCTCTGCCCCGAGGTGCCGAAGGTGGGCGCGAGGAAGCCGCTCTTGCGCTTGTTGTCGAGCGCGAAGGTCATGTAGGGCGCGTAGAGGATCGGCGCGCCGAGGAAATACACCGTGCCGTGCGTCGCCTCGCCGATGTTCTTCTCGCTGTCGAGGAGGAGCTCGTTCACGCGGAGGAACCAGTCGTCGCGAGGCACGGGGCACGACGTGTACTCGGCCTTCATGAGGCGCGTCTTGCGTTCGGGCTCGAGGATCGCGTTCTGCGCCTGCCCGCGCGAGGCGGTTCGCCGCTCGGCCTTCTTCGCGAGCGTGAGCACGGGCTTGTCCATGGTCCCGGTGTCCGTGTCCATGTGGTACTCGGCGCGCGGACCGGTGGCGACGTCGCCGTCGCGGTCGATCCTCACGTGGCCCGTGACGATCGCCTTCTGCTCGTCGCTGTAGTAGTCGACGTGGTCGCCGCCGATCGTGACGCCGCGCTGGCGCATCGTCACGTTGCCCGTGGCCGTGAGCTTCTTGTTCTGGTCGCCCTCGATGTGGTCGGCCTCGAGGAACTTGGCGCCCTCGCGTTCCGGACGCACGGGAGCCATGTGGAGTTGCTTCTCGATCTTGAGGCGGATGCCCTCGGCGTCGTCGTCGGCGAAGGCCGGGACCATCGCCAATGCCGCCGCGATCGCGAGCGTCCGGGTGCTTCTTCGGCTCAAGAGGGCTCTCGACCGGGTGCTAGAATGAATGGCGAAGGATACACGCAAAATCCCCCTCGGCTTCACCATGGATGACCGCTTTCGCGCGCTCGGCGCGTGGCTTGCCGAAGTGCTCGTCGATGCGCCCATGCGCGTCGAACGCGCCTCCACCGATGCGAGTTTCAGGCGCTATTTCCGCGTCTTCCTCGACGACGGGCGCACGCTCATCGCCATGGACGCGCCGCCCGAACGCGAGAACTCGCGCGCCTTCGTGCAGGTGGCGGGGCTGCTGCGGTCCGCGGGCCTCAACGCGCCGGAAATCTTGCGTCACGATTTCGGGCAGGGGTTCCTCCTTGTCTCCGACCTTGGCGTCACGTCCTACCTGTCGGCCCTGAATGCGGGCAATGCGAAGGAGCTCTTCGGCGCCGCGACCACCGCGCTCGCGAAGTGGCAGGCGTCGAGCCGGGCGGGCGAGCTGCCCGCCTACGACGAGGCGATGCTCACGCGCGAGGCCAACCTCTTTCCCGATTGGTACGTGGAGCGCCATCTGGGCGTGAAGTTCACGCCGCAGGAGCGCGAGGCGATGGACGGCGTGATCCGCAAGGTCGTCGCAAACAATGTGTCGGAGCCCCGGGTCTTCGTGCATCGCGACTTCATGCCGCGCAACCTCATGGTGACGGAGCCCAACCCGGGAATCCTCGATTTCCAGGACGCCGTGCACGGGCCCATCAGCTACGACGTCGCGTGCCTCTACCGCGACGCATTCGTGAGCTGGGACGAGGAGCTCGTGCTCGACGGCACCATCCGCTATTGGGAAAAGGCGAGGCGCGCCGGCCTTCCGGTGCGCGACGATTTCGCGGCGTTCTGGCGCGACGTCGAGTGGATGGCGGTGCAGCGCCACCTCAAGGTCGCGGGGATCTTCGCGCGCCTGCACTATCGCGACGGCAAGTCGAACTACCTCGCGGACACGCCGCGATTCATCGGCTACCTGCGCCACGCCGTCTCGCGCTACGACGAGCTCGCGCCGCTCGGGCGCCTGCTCGATGCGATCGAGGGACGCCGCGCCGAAGCCGGCTACACGTTCTGATGGCCGCGGCGATCATCCTCGCGGCCGGCCGCGGCGAACGCCTGCGGCCCCTCACCGACACGGTGCCCAAGCCGCTGCTCGAGGTGGGCGGCAAGCCGCTCATCGTGTGGCAGGTCGAGCGCCTCGTGCGCGCGGGCTTCGCGGATCTCGTCGTGAACCACGCCCACCTGGGCGCGATGATCGAAGCGGCGCTGGGCGACGGCTCGCGCTTCGGCGCGCGCATCCGCTATTCGCCCGAATCGCCCGCGCTGGAAACCGCGGGCGGCATCGCGCGGGCGCTCAGGCTGGTGAACGGCTCGCCCTTCGTAGTGGTGAGCGGCGACATCCACACCGATTTCGACTACGCCACGCTGCATGCGCGCCTCGCATCGATTGCATTCGATTCCGGAACTTGCGCGCACTGGGTTCTCGTGGAGAATCCCTCCTGGCATCCGCGCGGCGACGACATGGGCGTGGTGGACGGAAGGATCGTGCGCAACGGCCCGCGACTCACCTACGGCAACATCGCGGCCTTCCATCCGTCGATCTTCGCGGAGGTCGCGCCCGATACGCCGCGCAAGCTCTTTCCCTGGGCGTACCGTTTCGCCGACGAGGGGCGCGTTTCCGGCGAGCTTTATCGCGGCCCGTGGGACAACGTGGGAACGGCCGAACAGCTGCAGGCACTGGACGAGAGGATATCGAGATGACGCTTTACGTACCCGCGCACTTCCGCGTCGAGGATCGCGCGATGCTCGTGGAATTCATGCGCCGGAACGCGTTCGCCGCGGTGGTTTCCGCGGACGGCGCGGGCCTGCACGCGAGCCACCTTCCGCTGCTCGCGGATATCGTGGGCGACAAGGTGATGCTGCGCGGCCACTTCGCGCGCGCGAACCCGCACTGGGAATCGATCGACGGGAAGGACGCGCTCGCGATCTTCACGGGCCCGCACGCGTACGTCTCGCCCACCTGGTACGTGACGCATCCTTCGGTGCCGACCTGGAACTACACGGCGGTGCATGCGACCGGCAAGGTGCGCCTCACGGATGAAGCCGAGCTGCACGAGATCGTTTCCGAGCTCTCCGCGTTCTACGAGGCGGGGAACGATCCTCCGTGGAAACTTTCCGGGCAGCCCGCCGCTTACGTGACGTCCATGCTGGGCGCGATCGTCGGTTTCGAGATTGAAGTCGCGCGCCTCGAGGGCAAGTTCAAGCTTTCCCAGAACCGCCCCGTCGAAATTCCCGGCGTCGCGGAGCGCCTGGAGGCTTCCGGCGAGAAGGCCCTTGCGCGCCTGATGCGCGAGCATGCACCCGCGGCCAAGGGGTAAAATCACGGCATGAAGATCGAAAACCCCCTGCAGACGAAGATTTACAAGAAACGCCGTGCGCGCCTCGCGCAGGGCCTGGCCTCCGGCGTGGTCGTCCTGCCGACCGCACCCGAGCGCACCCGCAACGCCGACACCCACTACGATTACCGGTGGGACAGCGGCTTCTACTACCTCACGGGCTTCCGCGAGCCGGAGGCGGTGCTGGTGATGGTGCTGGGCGACAAGGCGAAATCCATCCTCTTCTGCCGCGAGAAGAACCTCGAGCGCGAGATCTGGGACGGCTTCCGCTTCGGCCCGCAGCTCGCGAAGGAGCACTTCGGATTCGACGAGGCGTATCCGATCGCCGAGCTCGACACGCGGTTGCCGGACCTCATCGTCGACCAGGACGCGCTGCATACGCCCGTCGGCGCGGACGCCGTATGGGATCAGCGCGTCGCAGGATGGCTGAATGCCGTCCGCGCGCGCGTTCGCACCGGAGTTACCGCGCCCGATCGCATCGTCGACGTGCGCGCGGCCGTGAACGACATGCGGCTCTTCAAGGACGAGCAGGAGCTCGCCGTGATGCGCAAGGCCGCGTCGATCTCGAGCGCGGCGCACGCGCGCGCCATGCGCTTCGCGCAGCCCGGCATGCGCGAGTACCAGGTTGAAGCCGAGCTGATCCACGAGTTCTGCCGGAACGGCGCGCGCGCTCCCGCGTACGGCTCCATCGTCGCCGCCGGCGCGAACGCCTGCGTGCTGCACTACCGCGACAACACCGCGGAGCTGCGCAAGGGCGAGCTCATGCTGATCGACGCCGGATGCGAGCTGGACAGCTACGCGTCCGACATCACGCGCACGTTCCCGATCGCCGGCCGATTCTCCGCCGCGCAGCGCGACGTGTACGAACTGGTGCTCGCTTCCCAGGAAGCGGCGATCAAGGCGGTCAAGCCCAACGCCGACTTCATCGACTATCACGACGCCGCCACGCGCGTGCTCGTGCAGGGGCTCATCGACTTCAAGCTCTGCAGGGGCAGCGTCGACTCGGTGCTCGAGGACAATTCGTACAAGCAGTTCTACATGCACCGCACCGGCCACTGGCTGGGCCTCGACGTGCACGACGCGGGCGACTACATGCAGAAGGGCAAGTGGCGCAAGTTGAAGCCCGGCATGGTGCTCACGGTCGAGCCGGGCCTCTACATCCGTCCCGCGCAGAACGTGCCGAAGCCGTTCTGGAACATCGGCGTGCGCATCGAGGACGACGTGCTCGTGACGGCGAAGGGCCGCGAGATCCTCACTGCCGAGTGCCCGAAGACCGTGAAGGACGTCGAGGCGACAGTCCTCGGCCGCTAGTCTTGCTCGACATCGCGATCGTCGGCGCGGGCCCTGTCGGCGCCACCGTCGCGGCGCTTTGCCGGCGCGAAGGCCTTTCGATCGAAGTCTTCGAGGCGCGAACGAAGCCGGCGGAAGACGCGCGCACGCTGGCCCTTTCGCACGCGTCGCGGGAGCTCCTCGAGTCCATCGACGCGTGGCCCTCTTCGGGCACGACGCCGATCGATTCCATCCACATCTCGCAGAAGGGCGGGCCGGGGCGCACGTTGCTCGAAGCTTCCGAGCAGGGCATCCCCGCGCTCGGCTACACGGTGAGCTTCGCCGCGCTGACCGCGTCGCTCGCGGCCCGATTGGGCGCGATGCGGATTCCATTGCATTACGGCGCCGCCTGCGAGGACATCGCGCTCGATGCCGGGGAAGCGCGCCTGCGCCTTGCGAACGGCCGGGAGATCGGCGCGCGCCTGCTGGTGCTCGCCGACGGCGGCGCCAACGCCTCGCGCATTCCGGGCATCGTGTTTCGCGAGAAAGACTACGAGCAGCGAGCCGTCGTCGCGAAGGTGGCGACCGATCGCGCCCACGGCCGGCGTGCGTACGAACGATTCACGCCCCAGGGGCCGGTGGCGCTGCTGCCGGTGGGCGAGCAATTCGCCCTTGTCTACACCGCCTCGCCTGACGAGGCTCTTCGATTGCTCGCGTTGGGCGATGCCGCGTTCCTTGCGCAACTTCAAACGCACTTTGGGGATCGCGCGGGCCGCTTCACCTCGGTTTGCGCGCGCGCGTCGTTTCCGCTCAAGCTTCGCGCCATCAATTCGCCCGTGGCGATGCGCACGGCCATCGTCGGCAACGCGGCGCAGGCGTTGCATCCCATCGCGGGGCAGGGCCTCAATCTCGGGTTGCGCGATGCCGCGTCGCTCGCCGCCGTGGTCGAAGCCACCGCGCATTCCGCCATCGGCGGCGCGACGATGCTGGAGAACTATCGCGCTTCGCGCGAGAGGGACACCTCGCGTGGCGTCGCATTCACGGATTTCCTCGCCTCCGCGTTCACCGACGAGCGGCGCCTGCCCACGTGGGGACGGGGTCTCGCCCTCACAGTCCTCGACCTGTTGCCGCCGGCGCGGCGCGCGTTCGCCCAGCGCATGATCCACGGCGCTCGTCGATGAGCCGCCCTCGCATCATCGTTGCGGGAGGCGGTCCCGTGGGGCTGTCGCTCGCGTGCGCGCTGCCGGAGTGCGACGTGCAGGTGATCGAATCCACGCCGCGGCCCGCGGCGCTTGCCGATGCATTCGACCTGCGGATCTTCGCGTTGAGCCCCGGCGCGCGAGCCTTCCTGCGGGAAATCGGCGCCTGGGATCACCTCGAGCAGCAGCGCATCCAGCCCGTGCGCCGCATGGAAATCCTCGGCGACGAGGGCGCGCGGCTTTCATTCGCGGCGCGGCCGACCACGTCGCTCGCTTGGATCGTGGAAGCGGGGCGCCTCGCGCATGCGCTCGAGACCCAGGCCTCGTCGCTGCCGAACGTCGAGATCCTTCGCGGCGACGCGGCCTCGGCGTTCGGGGCCGAGGCGGAACTCGCGTGGGCGCAGCTCGAAAGCGGGCGCCGCATCGAGGGCGATCTGCTCGTGGGCGCCGACGGTCCCGGATCGCGCGTTCGCTCGCAACTGGGTCTCGCCGCGGACGAAGAGCCCTACGGTGAAGTGGCCGTCGTCGCGAATTTCGAGACGGAGCGGGAGCACGGCGCCGTCGCGCGCCAATGGTTTCGCGCCGATGGCGTGCTCGCCTGGCTTCCGTTGCCGGGCAACCGGATCTCCATCGTTTGGTCGGCACCGGCATCGATGGCCGACGCGCTGGCCGTGCTCGATGCCGCCACGCTCGGGCAGCGCGTGCGCGAGGCGGGCGAGTCGGCCCTCGGCGAGATGCGATTGATCCCGGGTGTCGCGCGCTTCGACCTGCGTTCGATTCGCGTGCGCGATCCGGTCGCGCCCGGCGTGGCGCTGATCGGCGACGCGGCCCACGCGGTGCATCCGCTCGCGGGACAGGGCGTGAACCTCGGCTTCCAGGATGCGAGGGTGCTGGCGGACGTCCTCGCGCACCGCTCGGCGCTCGAGCGGCCCGGCGACGCGCGCGTGCTGCGACGCTATGCCCGCGAAAGACGCGAGGACGTGACCGCGATGCACTTCGTCACCGATGGCCTGGACAAGCTCTTCGCGACTGGAAATCCGGGCGTGCGCATGCTTCGTAACCTCGGGTTACGACTTGTCGAGTCGCAACCATGGGTCCGTGACGCTCTTGCGGACCGGGCGATGCGATAATTCGCTACAGGCGTAGCGGAGGGGGAACTTTCCCCTGTCCCGCGCGGCCTTAGAATCTCAACTTTCGATTGGAACCTTGATGAAGCTCAGCACCCTGGTCGCGGCAGCCGGCGTCTCCATCCTCGTGGCGTTCTCCGCCGGGGCGCAGGACACGGACAAGATGAAAGTGGAGCTGCAGCACAAGGTCCCGGAAGCGGTCGTCGAATCGGTCCGGAAGATTCCCTACGGCGGCCTCTACGAAGCCGTCATCAGCGGCGACATCTACTACACGAACGCGACGATGGATTTCATCATCACCGGCGCCATCATCGACCTGAAGACGAGCGAGAACATCACCGACAAGCGCATGCAGCAGCTCACCGCGATCAAGTGGGACACGCTGCCGCTCGACCAGGCGATCAAGATCACGCGCGGCAACGGCTCGCGCAAGATCGCGATCTTCGAGGATCCGAACTGCGGCTACTGCAAGCGTTTCGAGCGCGACCTCCAGGGCTTCACCGACATCACGATCTACGTGATGCTCTATCCGATCCTGTCGCCCGATTCCATGGAGAAGTCGAAGGCGATCTGGTGCTCGGCGGACCCGGGCAAGGTGTGGCTCGACCACATGGTGCGCGACGCGGCGATCAACGGCGACACGAAATGCGCGACGCCCATCGACAAGAACCTCGCGCTCGGCCAGTCGAAGCGCGTTCGCGGCACGCCCACGCTCATCTTCGAGAACGGCGACCGCATTCCCGGCGCGATTCCCGCCGCGGACCTGGAGAAGAAGTTCGCGCAGGTCAAGGTCGCGCTGAGCGGCGGCGCCACGGCGCCCGTGCAGATTTCGGCGCCCCAGGCGAACGCGCCGAAGTGATTCGCGTCAGGGCGTGACCGCCGTGGCGGCCGGCGGCGTATAGCCTTTCGGCAGCAGGACCCACATCCTTCCCGACTGGCGCATCTTTCCGGCCTGCGCGCCCGCCGCATCGCCGAATCCCCAGAAGAAGTCCGCGCGCACGGCGCCCGCGATGGCGCCGCCCGTGTCTTGCGCGACCATCAGCCGATTGAGCGGCTCGGCCGTGTTGGGATACGACGTCGAGAGGTACACGGGAACGCCCAGCGGCACGACGCGCGAATCCACCGCGATCGATCGCTCCGGAGTGAGCGGCACGCCGAGGGCGCCCAGCGGCCCCGAAAGGTCGTCCGGCAGCACGCGGAAGAAGACGTAGCTCGGATTCTTGTCGAGGAACTTCTGCACCTTCTTCGGGTTTCGCCGCGCCCAATCCTTGATGCCCTGCATCGACGCGCGCTCCGCGGGAATCTCGCCGCGCTCGATGAGCGCGCGCCCCAGCGAGCGGAAGGGGTGCCCGTTCTGGTCCGCATAGCCCACGCGGATCCGCTCGCCGTCGTCGAGCTCGACCTGCCCCGATCCCTGGATGTGGAGGAAGAAGAGGTCGATCGCATCGTCGACCCAGACGATCTCGTTGCCCGCGAGCCTCGCCGCGCTGTCGTCGATGTCGCCGCGGGAGAAATAGGGGACGACCTTGTTGCCTTCGAGCCGGCCGCGCAGCCTCTTGTACTTGAGGTCGGGATACACGGACGAGAGGTCGATCGTGAGCAGGTCCGGCGGCACGCCGTAGATCGCGTATTTGTAGCGCGCGGATTTCGCGCGGCTCCCGTGCAGCAGCGGCTCGTAGTAACCCGTCACCATGCCCGATGTGGATGCGTCCGGGTTCACCACGGTCCACGGATCGAAGTTGAGCTGGAAGAAATCCGCGATGTCGCGTTCGGGAGACGCCGGACCGAAGGTCGCGGCGCCCGCGCAGACGCCCTTCCACGGATCCTGTTTCTCGAGCACCGCGCAGCTCTTCACGAATGCGTCGAGCGACGGGTACAGGCTCTCCTTGCCCCACTCGGGAATGTCGCCCCACGCGGCGGCCTCGAGCTTGCCGCGATACTCGACGGGCGGCGCGGGCGGCGCGGCTTCCTTCGGTCCCGGCGCGGCGGGGCACACGGGCTTCTCGAGCGGCGGGCAGGCGAGAGGTTCGATCTTCGCCTGCGGCGGCTCGGTGACGCAGCCGGTGACGAGCGCGGAGAAAATGCATGCCGCCGCAACGGCGCGCGCGATGACCGATAATGACGTCACGCGCGACTGCATGGAGAAAGACGTGGGCTGGGTGTTCCTGGAAATAGTGCTGGCGCTCGCGATCGCGATCGGGATCGTGTGGTGGACGTTTCCGAAGAAGCCGAAGGACGGCGGGGATCGCTGAGTGGCGTCAATGCAGGACGCGCGGGACGCTCAGCGTGAATTCCGGGATCGGCGCCTCGAAGCGCGTGCCGTCTTCGGCGACCAGCTGGTAGGTGCCGCGCATGGTCCCGACCGCGGTGGGAATCGACGAGCCGCTCGAGTATTCGAACGTGTCGCCGGGCTTGAGCACCGGCTGCTCGCCGACGACGCCCATGCCGCGCACTTCCTGCACCTGGTTGTCCGCGTCGGTGATGATCCAGTGTCGGCTCATCACCTGCGCGGTGACGCTTCCGTTGTTGGTGATGCGGATCGTGTAGGCGAAGACGTAGCGATCTTCTTCCTCGTCGGATTGATCGGGGAGATAGGTCGAGTGAGCGGTCACCGCGACACTGTATTTTTTGGACACTGCGGGCATTTCCCGATGGTAGCGTAGAATCGCGCGTCTCGCGCTAGGCACTCCGACACCATGGCCGCCAACGAATTCCGCATCGCTCCGAGCATCCTTTCCGCCGACTTCGCGCGCCTGGGCGAGGAAGTTCGCGAGGTGATCGCGGCCGGGGCGGACCTCATCCACTTCGACGTGATGGACAACCATTACGTTCCCAACCTCACGGTGGGCCCGGTGGTCTGCGAGGCGATCCGTCCGTTCGCGACGGTGCCCATCGACGTCCACCTGATGGTGAAGCCCGTGGACCGCATCGTTCCCGATTTCGCGAAGGCGGGCGCCGCGATCATCAGCTTCCATCCCGAAGCGACCGAGCACATCGATCGCACCCTCGGCCTCATCCGCGACGTCGGATGCAAGGCGGGTCTCGTATTCAATCCGGCCACGCCACTCGATTACCTCGACCACGTGATGGACAAGGTGGACCTGGTCCTCATCATGTCGGTGAACCCCGGGTTCGGCGGCCAGTCCTTCATCGAGTCGGCGATCGCGAAAGTCGCCGAAGCGCGCGAGCGCATCGACGCGACCGGCCGCGACATCTGGCTGGAAGTCGACGGCGGGATCAAGGCCGACAACATCGCGCGGGTCGCGGCGGCCGGCGCCGACACGTTCGTCGCGGGATCGGCGGTCTTCGGCGAGAAGGATCGCAAGGCCGCGGTGAAGCGGCTGCGCGACGAATTGAAGCGCGCTACAATCGCATGATGGTTTCCATGGCACTGCGCGGACGTTTCGGTTGGCGATGGCAAAGCTGGCGCTAGCGCGCTCGTACTGCATCGTCCCTTCGAAACGAACCGTGTGGTGACCCATGACTGAAACCGAATTCCAGGCGCTCGCCCGCGCCGGCTACAACCGAATCCCGCTGCGCCTCGAGACACTCGCGGATCTCGACACGCCGCTGTCCATCTACCTCAAGCTCGCAAACCGTCCCGGCTCATACCTGCTGGAATCCGTGATCGGCGGCGAGCGCTTCGGCCGCTACTCGATCGTCGGGCTCCCCGCGCGCGAGCGCATCGAGGCTTCCGGCAAACGGGTGACGATCACGCGCGAAAGCAAGCTCGTCGAGCAGGCCGATGTCGACGACCCGCTCGAACGCATCGATGCGTACCTGCGCTCGTTCCGCGCCGCGCCGCTCGGGCCCGCGCTTCGCTTCACCGGCGGGCTCGCGGGCTATTTCGGCTACGACACCGTGCGCTACATCGAGAAGCGATTGCAGCGGCCCGCCAGGCCCGATCCCATCGACTTGCCGGAGATTCGCCTGCTGCTGTCGGACGAGCTCGCGGTCGTCGACAACCTGTCGGGCAAGCTCCACCTCATCGTGTACGCGGATCCGTCGGTGCCCGGCGCATACCGGCGCGCGTCGCTGCGCCTCGAGGAGCTTCGCGCGCAGCTGCGCAGCCACGCGGATCTCCTTCCGCCCCACGAGCCGCGCTCGTCGATGCAGGCGCCCCGTTCCAACATCGGCGAGAGCGCCTTCTACGAGGCTGTGGCGAAGTGCAAGCGATACATCACCGACGGCGACATGATGCAGGTGCAGATCTCGCAGCGCCTGTCGCAGCCGTTTCCGCATTCGCCGGTGAACCTCTACCGGTCGCTGCGCTCGATCAATCCGTCGCCGTACATGTTCTATTTCGATTTCGGCGACGCGCAGCTCGTGGGCGCCTCGCCCGAGATCCTGGTGCGCCGCGAGGGCGACAAGGTGACGCTTCGTCCCATCGCGGGCACGCGCAAGCGCGGCTCCACGCCGGAGAAGGACCTCGCGATGGAGAAGGAGCTCGTGAACGATCCGAAGGAGCGTGCCGAGCACCTGATGCTGATCGACCTGGGACGCAACGACGTGGGACGCATCGCGAAGGTGGGCTCGGTGAAGGTGACCGAGACGATGGTTGTGGAGCGCTATTCCCACGTGATGCACATGGTGTCCAACGTCGAAGGCGAGGTGGAATCGTCGCTCACGCCGATGCAGCTCCTGCGCGCGACGTTCCCCGCGGGCACGGTGACGGGCGCGCCGAAGGTGCGGTCGATGGAAGTGATCGACGAGCTGGAGACCGAGGCGCGCAGCGTCTACGCGGGCGCCGCGGGATACCTCGGGTTCAACGGGAACCTCGACCTCGCGATCGCGATCCGCACCGGCGTCGTGAAGGACGGGACGCTATACGTGCAGGCCGCCGCGGGGATCGTCGCCGACTCGATTCCCGAGAACGAGTGGCGCGAGACGCAAAACAAGGCCCGCGCGCTGCTCGCTGCCGCCGAGCAAGTGCACGCGGGCCTGGATGCGCCGCTCGCGTGAGCGGGCGATCAGAAGCGGTACTTCATCCCCACCGAAACGCCCTGCAGCTTGCCGCCCGTGTAGCAGTGCGGCGCTCCGCCGTTCGGGTCGAATCCGGATTGGTCCGGGTTCGACGCGTCGTGGCAGTCGGTCGTCACCGCGCGTCCGCCAGCGCCCAGGTCGTAGTGCGCGAAACGTTCGTTGATCGTGGTCGCGTAGTCGAGGTACCAGCTGAAGTTCTTGTCGACCAGGTGCTTCCACGCCACCGTGTACATGTTCGCGGAGTTGTTCACGTTGGGGAAGAAGCCGTTCGCGTCGGCCTGCGAGTTGTCGGGGTTGTGTTGCCCCGGATCGCCCGGCGTCTTGTTCGCGTGCGCCCAGCCGAAGTGAACGCTGTCCGAGTCGCTGAGGACCTGGCTCACGGCGAACCAGTAGCCGCTGCGCTGCCGCTCGTTCTGGTCGGAGAGCGACGCATCGACGTGGCGCTTCATGTCTTCCCAGATCGCGCTCACCGTGGTGTGGGTCGGGAACTTCCACTGGATGCCGACCTTGAACGCATCTTCGTCGGCGATATCGAGCGACGTGTAGAACGGCAGGTCGCTCGTGCGGTTCACCTTCTTGTGCATCTCGTAGGCGCCGGTGAGGTAGATCGGGCCGGATTCCCACGATGCGCTCACGCTGTACGCGTTTCCGAACGAGCCGTCGTTGCAGGCCACCGGGAGCGCGCCGCTGCCGGGCAGGTTGCCGCCCGCGCACTCCGGCTCGCCCGCAGGGATGTTGCTGTCGTCGTCCGCGCGGTTCTGCCCGGGCGAGAAGAGCGCGTTCACCGTGAAGCCTCCCATGTTGGGCGACTCGTACCAGATGGCGTGCGCGAGGCGCGTGCCGAACTCGGTGCGGTTGTCTCCGCCGGTGTTGCCCATGATCACCGAGTAGTCGCCCCACATGCCCGAGAACTCGTTCATGCGCGACGTCGAGTTCTTGTAGGGCGCATCGGACTTGCCGATCTTGATCGCGCCCCACTCGTCCGCGAGGCCGATATAGCTGTTGCGCGACACGAGGCCCGACTTCACCTGGCCGCTCGTGTTGCTGTTGGTGTCGGCCGCGCCCGGCGTGACCGAGACGTCGAGCTGCGTCTCCAGCTGGTAGACGAAGCGCGCGGACGTGCTGGGCAGCGCCTGGAATCCACGCACGCCGATGTAGGACAAGTTGGTCGAGATATCGGCCATCCAGCCGCCGTTGCCCGGGGGATGGTTGCCGTTGCCGTCGGTGAGGCCGCTGATGCCCTTCGTCGAAGAGTCGACCGATACGTCGAGGTTTCCGTAGACGCTCACCTCGCCGCCGCGCGTGAAGAACGTGATGCCGTCGCCGGGCTTGCGCTCGAGGAATTCGTGGCCGGCGATCTGCTGCGGCGAAATCGCGACGGGCGCGGGAGCCGGCGCGGGAGCGGCGGCCTTCTGCTTCTCCTGCCTTTCCATCTGTTCGACGCGATCGCGCAGCATCTGGATCTGCCGCTGCATCTCGTCGATCTGCTTCTTCATCTCGTCCGCCGATTGGGCGCCTGCGATGCCCGAATATCCCAATGCGGCAGAGCCCACGGCAATCGCGCACAAGAGCGTGAGTCGCTTGTATCTCATCGTCGTTCTCCCCCGGGGTATTTGTTCGATGAAAAACTGGCTGCGGCGCTCATTGAGCGCCGCGTGTCCGGCTCGATAAATGATCGTGATCAACGCGGGATGCGCCGCGATCGCGTGGCTTGCGCAAACATGCGCGCGCCGTACGGATATCTTTCGCGAGCCATGCGAAATCCATTCGCGGAGCCTTCGCGGTTGCCGCGGGCACGCGTTGTCGTGGATAATCGGTTCATGCATCGATCCACCGCCCCCGTCCCCTTCGCCGCCTGGCATTGGCGCTGGCGCTAGCCACGCGTCGCGCGCGCGAAATTCACGGACGTGACGGGGCGCAGCGCCCCGGGGAAAGCAGGTAGGAAATTCCGGCGGAGAGATTCCATGCTTCTGATGATCGACAACTACGACTCGTTCACCTACAACCTGGTGCAATACCTGGGCGAGCTGGGCGAGGACGTGAAGGTCGCGCGCAACGACGAGCTCACCGTGGACGAGATCGAGCGAATGTCTCCCGCGCGCGTCGTCCTGTCGCCGGGTCCGTGCACGCCGAACGAGGCGGGCGTGTGCCTCGATCTCATCGGACGCTTCGCGGGCCGCGTCCCGATCCTCGGTGTCTGCCTCGGGCACCAGGCGATCGGCCAGGCTTTCGGCGGCAAGGTCGTGCATGCGAAGGAGCTGATGCACGGCAAGGTCTCGCGCATCCATCACCGCGGCGAGGGCGTATTCCGCGGATTGCCGACGCCCTATGAGGCGACCCGCTACCATTCGCTCGCGATCGAGCGCGCGAGCTGCCCGGCCGACCTCGAGGTGACCGCGTGGACCGAGGACGGCGAGATCATGGGCGTGCGCCACCGCAAGCTCGCGATCGAGGGCGTCCAGTTCCATCCGGAATCGATCTTGACCGAGCACGGCCACGCGTTGCTGAAGAATTTCCTAAGCGAGCAGAGGTAAACGACGATGTTCACGGCACAGGAAGCGATCAACCGCCTCTGCGACAAGCGCGAGATCTTCTACGACGAGATGGTCGACCTGATGCGCCAGGTCATGGAGGGCAAGGTCTCGCCGGTGCAGCTCTCGGCGATCCTCATGGGCCTGCACGTGAAGACCGAGTCGGTCTCGGAGATTGCCGCGGCCGCCTCCGTGATGCGGGAGTTCTCGACGAAGGTGGACGCCTCGGGCGTTGAGCATCTCGTGGATACGTGCGGCACCGGCGGCGACAAGGCCCACACGTTCAACATCTCGACCACTTCGGCATTCGTCGCCGCCGCGGGGGGCGCGCACGTCGCCAAGCATGGCGGCCGCTCGGTGTCGTCGCAATCGGGCAGCGCCGACGTGCTCGAGGGACTCGGCGTGAACCTCGCGCTCACGCCGGAGCAGGTCGCGCTATCGATTCGCGAAGTGGGGCTGGGATTCATGTTCGCGCCGAGCCACCATCCCGCGATGAAGCATGCGGCGCCGGTGCGCAAGGAGCTCGGCATGCGCACGATCCTCAACATCCTCGGGCCGCTCACCAATCCCGCGGGCGCGCCGAACCAGGTGATGGGCGTCTTCCACGCCGACCTCGTCGGCATCCAGGCGCGCGTGCTCAAGATGCTGGGCAGCAAGCACGTGATCACGGTGCACGGGCACGACGGGCTCGACGAGATCACCCTCACGGGCCCCACGTTCGTCGCGGAGCTCAAGCACGACTTCATCACCGAGTACACGATCGAGCCCAAGCAGTTCGGGTTCGACGTGGCGCCCATCGAGGCGATCCAGGTGAAGGACTCGGCCGAATCGAAGGCCCGCGTCGAATCCGTGCTCGCCAACGAGCCCGGCCCCTCGCGCGACATCGTGATCCTCAATGCCGCGGCCGCCCTTTACGTATCCGGTGTCGCGCCGAGCCTCTGGGATGGCGTCGCCGTCGCGCGCGACTGCATCGCGAGCGGCGCGGCGCGCGCGAAGCTCGACCAGCTCGTGAAGTTCACGCGTGGCTTCGCAGCCTGACAAGTCGAACGTCCTCACGCGCATCCTCGAAGCCAAGCGCGTCGAGGTCGCCGCGGCGAAAGCCCGCATCGATCCGGCGGAGATCCGGCGGCGCGCGCGCGAAGCGACGCCTCCGCGCGGATTCGAAAGCGCGATCCGCGCGAAGGTCGCGCGCGGCTTGCCGGCGGTCATCGCGGAAATCAAGCGCGCGAGCCCCAGCCGCGGGTTGATCCGCGCCGATTTCGATCCGGCTCGCATCGCCGCTTCCTACGAAGCGAACGGCGCCGCGTGCCTTTCGGTCCTCACCGACCGGGAATTCTTCGGCGGCTCGGCCGACGACCTCGTCGCCGCGCGCGCGGCGTGCGCGCTTCCCGTGCTGCGCAAGGACTTCATCGTCGATCCGTACCAGGTCCATGAAGCGCGTGCCTGGGGCGCCGATTGCATCCTGCTCATCGTCGATGCGGTTCCCGATCGCGAGCTCGCGTCGTTGGAGGACGAAGCGCGCGGAATCGGGCTGGACGTGCTGGTGGAATGCCACGACGGGAAGCAACTGGAGCAGGCGCTGCGTCTTCGCACGCCCCTCATCGGAGTGAACAACCGCGACCTGCGGACTTTCGACACTCGCCTCGAGACGACGCTCTCACTGCGCGATCGCGTGCCATCCGCGCGATTGATGGTAACGGAGAGTGGTATATCAACCCCTGCGGACGTGGGCAGGCTGCAAAGCGCGGGGGTGAGCGCCTACTTAGTAGGCAGCGCTTTCATGGCCGCGGACGATCCTGGCGCGGAGCTTTCACGTTTATTTTCAATGGGATAGATAGCGATGTTGCGAGGCTGCAACAACGCCCCCCGTTTGTTGCATGAAAGGCGAAAAAGCGCTTGAGTCAGCGCGTGCCCTTTGGCATCATGCGGGAGACTTCTCGAAAAAGGTTCGGGGAAGTTCCAAAAAACCGGGGGCGATCAAAAATCCCCACGAGGTTCCCTAAAGAAATCGCGAAAAAGCAAAAAGCAATCACGGCCTCACTTCAACAAAGGAGATTCTGATGAACAAGAAGCTGATCGCTCTGGCAGTCGCGGGCGCTTGCGTTGCGCCTGCCGCCATGGCGCAGACCGCGAACCCGGTTACCCTCTATGGCCGCATCTATGCGACGTTCGAAGTCGTGCAGGCCACGGGCGGCGCGGGCGCGGATGTTCCGTCGCGCAACCGCGTGAACGACCAGGCGTCCTACCTCGGCGTGCGCGGCACGGAAGACCTGGGCGGTGGACTCAAGGCCGTGTTCCAGTTGGAAACGGGTTTCAAGCCCGATCAGAACGACACCACGTTCGCCGCGCGTAACAGCGGCGTCGGCCTGCAGGGTGGCTGGGGCACGGTGATGATGGGTCGTTGGGATACGCCTTACAAGACCACGTCGATCGCGGTCGACCCGTACGGCGACCTCACCATCGGCGACATCACGGATGCGATGAGCGGCTCCGGTGTGCGTGGCGTGACGGGCGAGTTCGACCGTCGTGACCAGAACATCGTGCAGTACTGGTCGCCGAACTGGGCGGGCTTCGAGGTCCGCGCGAGCTACTCGGCCAACGAAGGCCGCACCGCGACGCTCAACCCGCGCAGCAACGGCGCGAGCCTGACCTGGAAGGGCGGCCCGATCTACGCCGGCTACGCTTACCACGAGCTGTTTGACACCGCGTTCGGCACGCCGGTCCTGCAGAAGCAGCAGGCCAACACGCTGTTCGGCTACATCGATGTCGGCCCGCTGCGTTTCGGCGCCAAGTTCGACAAGAACATGCGTACGGGCCTGACCGACCAGAACGCCTGGTACGGTGCCATCACCTGGACCATCGGCAACAACCAGCTGATCTACACGCACAGCGACACGAAGAACGGCGAAGTGAACACGATCGCGACGCAGCCGCATTGCCACGTGGACACGCTCGGCTGGCAGTACAACTTCTCGAAGCGCACGTTCTTCCTCGCGCAGTACGTGACGATCGACAACAACGCCACGGCGACTTGCAACTTCGGCCAGGGCGGCCTGACGCTTACGTCGGCCGGCCAGGACCCGAAGGGCGTTTCGCTCGGCCTGCGTCACGTGTTCTAAGCGACACAGGGAAAGAAGCAATGGAACGGGGCGCGGCTTGATGCCGCGCCCTTTTTCTTTCCGGTGATGCACTCATCCTTCCGCAGTCCTCCAGGTCCCGTCGATTCACTCTTGTCGGCGCTGGGCGAGACGCTGCGCACGCTCTCCGGCGCGGGGACCGCGGCCCGGCCGTCGCCATGCATCGATCGCTCCGTGCCGAAGTCGACGCAGGATCGCGAGCTTTCCGCGGGCTTGATGCGCGTGAACCACACCGGCGAGATCTGCGCGCAGGCGCTCTACAGCGGCCAGTCGCTCGTCGCGCGCGACGAACGTGTTCACGCCGCGTTGCAAACCGCAGCGCTGGAAGAGCGCGACCATCTCGCGTGGTGCCGCGGAAGGCTCGACGATCTCGACGCGCGCCCGAGCCTTCTCGACCCGCTTTGGTATGCCGGATCCTTCGCGTTCGGCGTGGCATCCGGCGCGGCCGGCGATCGATGGAGCCTGGGTTTCCTCGCGGAGACTGAAGCGCAGGTGGAGCGTCACCTGCATGGCCATCTCGAACGATTGCCCGCCGACGATGCCGGCAGCCGGCAGATCGTCGAGAAGATGCGCGAGGACGAGATTCGACACGGCAACGCGGGACGCTCGCTGGGCGCCGCGGAACTGCCGGAGGTCGTGAAGGCCGCGATGGCGGCAGCCTCGAAAGTGATGACGCGGACCGCCTACCGCGTCTGAGGTCAGGCTTCGCGGACCTCGAAGCCGAAGCTCACTTCGACCGTCGCCTCGAGCATCTTCGTCGCCGAGCAATACTTGTCCTTCGAGAGCCTGATCGCGCGTTCCACCTGCGCCTTCGACAAGCCCTTGCCCGTGACGATGTAGTGCATGCGGATCTTCGTGAATACCTTCGGGTCCTCTGCCGCGCGATCGGCTTCGAGGTCGACCACGCAGTCGGTGACCGGTTGGCGCGCCTTGCGAAGGATATGCATCACGTCGATCGCCGTGCACGCGCCGGTGCCCATCAGCACGAGCTCCATGGGGCGCGCGCCGAGGTTCTTGCCGCCGATGTCCTGCGCGGCGTCCACGACGATCGCGTGGCCGCTCCCGCTCTCGGCAACGAATGTGATTCCCTCGACCAGCTTGATGCGTGCCTTCATTTCGCCGTGGCCGTCTCGGGCCCCGGAGGAGGAAGCTCGAGCCAGGTCTTGAAGATGTTCCAGGCGAGGGCGAGGAGCGCGGGCCCGATGAACAGGCCAATGAAGCCGAATGCGATCGCGCCGCCGAACACGCCGAGCACGACGAGCAGCATGGACAGGTTGCCCGCGCGGCTCATGAGGATCGGCTTCACGAAGTTGTCGACCGAGCTGATCACGAAGATGCCGTAGATCACCATGAAGATCGCCCAGCCATCTTCGCCGTGGAAATGCAGCCACGCGGCCGCGCCGCCCCAGATGAGGACCGGCCCCATGGGCACGAGCGAAAGGATGAACGTGAGCGCGCCGAGCAGGAACGCGCCGGGGACGCCGGCGATCGCGAAGCCGATGAACGCGACGATGCCCTGGACGATTGCCGTGCCGATGAGGCCATACACCACGCCGCGCACCGCGCTCTGCGCGGTCGCGAGCAACGCGCCGCCCCTTTCGGTTCCCGCGAGGCGCGTCACCATGCCCAGCACGAGCTTGCGCACCTGCTCGCCGTCGCGATAGAGGAAGAACGCCACGAAGAGCGCGAGGAGCACCTGCACGAGCCCCGCGCCGATGCCATGCCCGATCGCGATCATGAAGTCCTTGGCGGGCTCGCTCAGCCGCCGGAGCAGCGAGGCCAGTTCGCCCTCGCCCAGGACCAGCGTACGCGTGTAATCGTCGAGCCATGGGCCCAGCATCGGGATGTTGGCGATGAACGCCGGCAACTCGAAGCTCTCGCGGCGATCGAGGAATCCGCGGAAGAGCTCGAAGACCTGCGACGAATGCGCGACGATGCTCTGCGCCGAAAGCGCCACCGGAACCGCGAGCGCGACAATGAGCACGAGGACGATCACGAGCGCCGCGAGCGAGGAGCGCCCTCCGAGCTTGTGCCGCAGGCGCTCGAAGATCGGCCAGGTCGAGAAGACGAGGATCGCGGCGAAGATGATGGCTCCGACGAACGGCCGCAGGACGAAGAAGCAACCGATCGCGAGCAGCGCGACGGCGACCATCCGGGCATACAGCTCGAAGCGGGGCTCGGTCATCGGGTTCATTCTAGCCGAGACCACGTTTGACACAAAACCCTGATTTCCCTATAATTTCGGGTTCGCTGTGAAACCAAAACAAAGCGGTCAAAGTATCAACCGGCGCGCGTCACTCCCCAAGGAGAGCCGGTGGGCACCCAGGGCTGCGTAAAGAAAGGATGTATTCGATGAAGACCTTCTCGGCCAAGCCGGAAGAGGTCCGTCGCGACTGGTTCGTCGTCGATGCCACGGACAAGATACTGGGCCGCCTCGCGGCCGAAGTCTCGCGCCGCCTTCGCGGCAAGCACAAGCCCGAGTTCACGCCCCACGTCGACACCGGCGACTACATCGTCGTGGTGAACGTGGAGAAGCTTCGCGTGACCGGCGCCAAGGCCACCGACAAGAAGTACTTCCGCCATTCGACTTATCCGGGCGGAATCTACGAGACCAACTTCACCAAGCTCCAGGCGCGCCATCCGGACCGCGTCCTCAAGCTCGCGGTGAAGGGCATGCTGCCCAAGGGCACCCTCGGCTACGCGATGATCAAGAAGCTCAAGATCTACGCCGGCCCCGAGCACCCGCACACGGCGCAGCAGCCCAAGAACCTCGAGATCTAAGGAGCCACGAATGATCGGCAAGTACAACTATGGAACGGGCCGCCGCAAGAACGCGGTCGCCCGTGTGTTCATCAAGGCCGGCAAGGGCGAGATCATCGTGAACGACAAGCCCGTCGACGTCTTCTTCTCGCGTGAGACGGGGCGCATGATCGTTCGCCAGCCGCTGGAGCTCACGAACCACGTCCAGACATTCGATATCAAGGTGAACGTCTTCGGCGGCGGCGAGTCGGGCCAGGCGGGCGCGATACGCCACGGGATCACCCGGGCGCTGATCGAATACGACCCCACACTGAAGCCGGCGCTGTCCAAGGCCGGGCTCGTCACGCGCGATGCGCGCGAGGTCGAGCGCAAGAAGGTGGGCCTGCACAAGGCGCGACGCCGCAAGCAGTTCTCTAAACGCTAAGCGGAGAACGCAGGTTCGGTATTGCTGTCCACGAACAAAGCCGCCTAGCAGCGGCTTTGTCGTTCTGGATTGGCGACGCCGTTGCAGGGCATCACTGGAGGGTTGCACCGGATGATCAAGGTCGGGGTGGTCGGAGGGACCGGTTACACGGGCGTCGAGTTGCTGCGCCTGCTCGCGGGACATTCGCAGGTCGAGGTTGCGGCGATCACGTCTCGAGCAGAAGCCGGCGTGAAGGTCGCGGATCACTTCCCATCGCTGCGCGGCCGCTACGACCTCGCCTTCACCGATCCGGCGAGCGCGCCGCTCAAAGGCTGTGACTGCATCTTCTTCGCGACGCCCAACGGTGTTGCGATGAGCCAGGTGCGCCCCCTTCTCGATGCGGGCGCGCGCATCGTCGACTTCTCGGCGGACTTCCGCCTCAAGGACCGCACGACGTGGGAGAAGTGGTACAAGGTCACGCACGCGTCGCCGGAGCTGCTGGCGGAAGCCGTGTACGGCTTGCCCGAGATCAACCGCGAGAAGATCCGGAAAGCGCGCCTCGTCGCGAACCCGGGTTGCTATGCGACCGCGGTGCAGCTCGCGTTGCTGCCCCTCGTTGAAACGCAACACGTCGACCATGCGCATCTCATCGCCGACGCGAAGTCGGGCGCCAGCGGCGCGGGGCGCAAGGCCGAGGCCGAGCTTCTCTATTCCGAGGTGACCGACAACTTCAAGGCCTATGCCGTGAAGGGCCATCGCCATCATCCCGAGATCCTCGAGAGCCTCGCCAACCTCGAGACGACGTCGGGCCGCAAGCTCGGCCTCACGTTCGTGCCGCATATGGTGCCCATGGTTCGCGGCATCCTCGCCACCGTCTATGCGCGCATCACCGCCGACACCGACTTCCAGGCGCTCTACGAGAAACGCTTCGCGAAGGAGCCGTTCGTGGATGTGCTCCCGCCGGGCTCCCAGCCGGAGACGCGATGGGTGCGTGGCACCAACCAGGTCCGCATGGCCGTCCATCGTCCCCTGGATGCGGAAACGCTCGTCGTGCTCGCGGTCGAGGACAACCTCGTCAAGGGCGCCGCGGGCCAGGCCGTGCAGAACATGAACCTCATGTTCGGCTTTGCCGAGACCGAAGGCCTCCGGCAGCTGGCGGTGGTTCCCTGATGCGAAGCATCGGCCGCCGCATCCGCAGCAGCTTCGGGATCGGCTCCTCGCGGATGGCGATCCGCTCGCAGCTCGCGTGGTACTGGCGCTGGACCCTGAACGTGTTGATGATGGCCGTGGTGGCGACCGTGGTGTGGTGGCTCGTGCAGAACAGCTATCGCATCACGGGATCCGACATCGAGGAGGTGCGCCAGCGCATCACGCGCCTTACGGAAGAAGACAAGGGATTGCGCCAGGACCTCGAGACCACGAAGGCCTCGCTCGTCGAGCGCGACCGGCAGCTGCAGATCGAGAAGGCCGCGCAAAGCGAGCTGGCCCGCACGGTGGCGCAGCTCCAGGACGAGAACGCGGGGCTCAAGGAAGACCTCGGATTCCTGCGCAACATCATGTCTTCGGGCGCGACGCCGGAAGGCCTCGCGCTTACCAACCTGAAGATCGAGCGCGACGGCAAGCCGAACGAATTCCGCTACCGCATGCTGCTTACGCAGGGCGGCCAGCGAAAGCAGGATTTCAAGGGCAAGGTGCAGATCCTCGCCCGCCTGGACAAGGACGGGGCGGTATCCACAGCGACCTTTCCGGACACAACCGCCGGGGAAGCCGCCGGCGCGGTGGAATTCCGCTTCTACCAGAAGATCGAGGGGCATTTCGCCATCCCCGACGGAAGCACCCTCAAGGGCGCCGAGGTAAGGGTTTTGGCGCTCCCCGGGGGACAGGTTAAACTGTCCCGGACGATCAATCTGCTGTAAGGAGGCCCGATGTTCGGAAAATCGAACAAGCCCAGCCCGATCGACAGCCTCATCGGCGCCGGCACGACAATCGAGGGCGACATCGCCTTCACTGGCGGCCTGCGCGTCGACGGCCATGTGAAGGGCAACGTAACCGCCACGGGCAACAAGCCCGGCACTTTGGTGATCTCGGAGCTTGCAAAAGTCGAAGGCGACATCGATGTAGCCCATGTGGTGATCAATGGGACGGTCGCCGGCCCGGTCCGGGGCTCGGAGTATGTAGAACTCCTGCCGAAGGCCCGGGTCACAGGAAATGTGTCCTATAAGTCCATCGAGATTCACGTCGGCGCGATCGTGATGGGCCAGTTGATCTACGAGAACACCCAGAAAAGCGACAAGGTCGTCGAGCTGAAGCCCGTCGCCGGCAAGTCCGACTGACCCCGCAGGAGAGACGAAATGAACGACATGTCCACCACGATGCCCGATCCGCTCGTTTTCACGGAGAGCGCGGCCAACAAAGTGAAGGCGTTGATCGAAGAGGAAGGGAACAACGAGCTCAAGCTGCGCGTGTTCGTCACGGGCGGCGGCTGCTCGGGCCTGCAGTACGGCTTCACGTTCGACGAGCTCACCAACGAGGACGACACGGTGATGCAGAAGAACGGCGTGAGCCTGCTGATCGACCCGATGAGCTACCAGTACCTCATCGGCGCCGAGATCGATTACACGGAAGGCCTCGAGGGCGCGCAGTTCGTGATCAAGAATCCGAACGCCGCGTCCACCTGCGGCTGCGGCTCTTCGTTCACCGTCTAGCGCCGTACCGCACCGCGCACAAGGGGAGCTTCGGCTCCCCTTCGCGTTTTCAGGCCGGGTAGACCGCGCCGAGGATGCGGGGACCGCGTGCGCCTGTGGAGGAGGCCAGGTCGATCGCCTCGCGGCGTACGCATTTCATCGCGAGCCACGCGAAGGCCATCGACTCCACGTGTCCTGAAGGAACGCCGAGCGCGTCGGTCGATGCGACCGGGCGGCCGCGCAAGAGCGCCTTGATGCGTGATACGAGCTCCGGATTGCGAGCGCCACCTCCCGCGAGGTAGATCTCGTCCGTCGGGACGCAGAATCGATCGATGGCCGTGGCGATCGCGTGCGCGGTGAAATCCGCGAGCGTGGACTGGACGTCCACCGGATCCATCGGCGCGCCGAGCCGTTGCTCGAGCCATTCCATGCGGAAGAGCTCGCGGCCCGTGCTCTTCGGCGGCGCGCGATCGAAGTAGGGATCGCCGAGGAGGCGCCCGAGCAATCCGGGATCGGCACGTCCGCGCGATGCCCACGCGCCGTCCTCGTCGAATCGCGCTCCGAGATGGCGATGCGCCCACGCGTCGAGCAGGACGTTTCCCGGGCCGCAATCGAAACCGGTCACCGGCCCCTTCGGCGAGAGCCACGTCACGTTGGCGATGCCGCCGATGTTCACGACGGCGCGCGCGATGGAAGCGTGCCGGAACACCGCCTCGTGGAAGGCGGGCACGAGCGGCGCGCCCTGGCCTCCCGCCGCGATGTCGCGACGGCGGAAATCGGCGACGACATCGATTCCCGTGAGCTCGGCCAGGAGCGCCGGATCGTTGAGCTGGATCGTGAAGCCCAACTCGGGACGATGGCGCACCGTTTGGCCGTGGCATCCGATCGCGGTGATGGATTTTCGTTCGACGCCCGCTTTCCCGAGAGCGGAGTCGACGGCGCGCGCATACGTTCGTGCGAGCTCGACGCTTGTGCGGCCCGCGAGATCGAGCGGGTCGGTGCCCGGCGCCGACAATGCGAGCACGTCCGCGCGCAATCGATCGTCGAAGCCGAGCGATGCGAACGCTAGCGTGCGTGGCGCGGGGGAAGAGAAATCGACGACGGCCGCGTCGACGCCGTCGACGCTCGTGCCCGACATGACGCCGAGGTAGATCTCGCTCACGTCACTCGAAGCGCGCGGGCGTTGTCGTGCTCACGAGGTCGATTGTGGTGCGCGCATCGGCGGCGACCTGGTCGAACTGCGCACGCAGCTTCGCGGAAACGGGCTCGGCCTTGGGCAGCGGCACGCGCAGCGGATCCTGGAAGATTCCGGCTACGCGGAATTCGTAGTGAAGGTGAGGCCCGGTCGCCCAGCCCGTCGCGCCGACATATCCGATCGGTTGTCCCTGGTGCACGCGCGCGCCGGCGCGAATGCCCGGTGCGAACCCGGAAAGGTGTCCGTAAAGCGTCGTGATGCCGCCGCCATGGCGTATCTCGATCGCGTTGCCGTAACCCCCGCGATAACCCGCGCCGATCACCGCGCCGTCGGCGGTCGCGAGCACTCGCGTTCCCTTGGGCGCGGCGAAGTCGACGCCCGTGTGCGCCCGCCAGTTCTTGAAGATGGGATGGAAGCGGGCGCCGAAGTTGGAGCTCACGCGCGAGAACTCGACCGGCGAGCGCAGGAACGCCTTCGCACGGTTCGTTCCGTCGAGGGAGTAGTAGCTCTCGACGCCGTCGTCGTCGTGGAAGAGGACGGCATCGAGCGTGCGACCGTCGTTCACGAAGCGCGCCTCGAGGATGCGGCCCGGCGCCACGAGCTCGCCCGACTCGTAGATCATTTCGTAGACGACCGCGATCCGGTCGCCCTTGCGGATATCCGTGTGGAAGTCGACATCGGTGGCGAAGATCCGCGTGACCTGCATCGCGATCGCATCGGGGATGCCCGCGGCATCGGTGGCGGCGAAGAGCGATGACTGGATTGTCGCGGTCTTGTAGACGATGCGCGGCGAATCGGCGATCGCACGCTGCCGCGACTGCAATCCATTGGGCGCGCGCGTGACCTCGATGAGGGAAGTCGGCCCCGTGAAGTAGCGAAGCGCGAGGAGTTCGTGCTCGGCCCCCGTTTCCGCCTGCATCATCCGTCCTGGCACGAGCTGCCGGAAAATGAGCCGGCCCCTCGCATCGGTCTTGAGCCATTCGAGGGCGCGCGGATCTCCGATGCCGAGCCGGTCGAAGAGCGCCGCGACAGTATCTCCGCGCAGCACGCGCTCCTGCGTCACGTATCGCGGCGCCTGCTCCTGCGTGGGCGCGATCTCGGGAAGCGCGATGTCCTGGCTCACGATGCGCCGTTCGGCGTCCGCAGGAACGGTCCCGGGCGCGATGCCGAATGCGGTGACGACGGTAAGCGCGGGGACAAGAAGCGCGAGAAGGCCCAGGATGAGTGGGCGCAAGAGGCGGGACTCGCCTCGACGCTGCGCTAGAATGTCGCCTTTTTGGGCGGTCATGTGCTGCACGTCCGAAGAATAGCAAAAGAGGCATCGAAAGTGGAATCAAATCAATGACTCAAGAGCACGACTGGCAGGTCATCCGCCGCGGCGTAGACGAACTGATCCAGGAGGAAGACCTGCGACGGAAACTCGCCAAGGGCAAGCCCCTTCGCGTGAAAGCCGGCTTCGATCCGACCGCACCCGATTTGCACCTGGGACACACGGTCGTGCTCAACAAGATGCGGCAGTTCCAGGATCTCGGCCACCACGTGATGTTCCTCATCGGCGACTTCACGGGAATGATCGGCGACCCGAGCGGACGCAATGCCACCCGGCCGCCGCTCACGCCCGAGCAGATCGCGCAGAACGCGGAGACTTACAAGGCGCAGGTCTTCAAGGTGCTCGATCCGTCGAAGACCGAGATCATGTTCAACTCGACCTGGAGCGAGCAGCTCGGCGCTTCGGGAATGATCAAGCTCGCGGGCACTTACACGGTGGCGCGGCTTCTCGAGCGCGACGATTTCGCGAAACGCTTTGCCGCCCAGCAGCCGATCTCGGTGCACGAGCTGCTCTACCCGATCATGCAGGGCTACGACTCGGTCGCGATGAGGGCCGACGTCGAGCTGGGCGGCACGGACCAGAAGTTCAACCTGCTGGTGGGCCGCGAGCTGCAGAAGCATTTCCACCAGGAGCAGCAGGTCATCATCACGATGCCGCTGCTCGAGGGGCTGGACGGCGTCAACAAGATGTCGAAGTCGCTGGGCAACTACGTGGGCATCGACGACGCGCCCGGCGAGATGTTCGGCAAGCTCATGTCCGTCAACGACGACCTCATGTGGCGCTACATCGAGCTCCTGTCGTTCGAGCCGCTCGAGAGCGTCGCGAAATGGAAGAAGGAGATCGAGGGCGGGGCGAATCCACGCGACACGAAGGTGCGCTTCGCGCAGGAGATCGTGTCGCGATTCCACGACAGGGCCGCGGCGGTCGGCGCGCTCGAGGACTTCGAATCGCGCTTCAGGCACGGAGGAATTCCGGAAGACATCGAGGAGCACGAGATCGATGTGGGCCCGGAGGGCGCTGCGATCGCGCAGGTCCTTAAGGCCTCGGGCGTCTGCCCGTCGACCTCCGAAGCGGTCAGGATGATCGAGCAGCGCGGGGTCAAGGTGAACGGCGATACGGTGACGGACAAGGGCCTGAAGCTCATCGCGGGCTCCACCTACGTCCTCCAGGTCGGGAAACGCAAGTTCGCGAAGGTGACGCTGCGCAAGGCGGCCTGATTTCCAGGCTGGATGAGTGTTGACCCGCGGCCTCGAAACCGCGTATAATCGTTGATTCCGCTGATCGAAGCGAAAAGCCTAAGAGACAAGGCCTCACGGCCTTCTTTTTTCTGGCCGGATCAGCGTCGCTCTTTAAAAAGTTACAGCCGATAGAGGTGGGTGCTGTGGGTGCCGAGACATAGGTAACTTGCAGTAGCTCACTTTGGATCCAAGTGATTCGAAATGAGTTTTAAGCACGGATTGAACTGAAGAGTTTGATCCTGGCT
>DATGGI010000108.1:0-58804 GCA_035308545.1 Usitatibacter sp. | reverse complement strand
ACGCGCTTGAGGATCTCGTCGGAAATATAGAGCTCGCCCGAGAAATCGGTGGTCCCGACCCAGAGGCGGATGACCTCCGCGCCCAGCGTGTCGGAGATCTTCTGCGGCGCGATCACGTTGCCGAGGGACTTGGACATCTTGCGGCCCTGGGCGTCCACCGTGAAGCCGTGCGTGAGGAGCGCGTCGTAGGGCGCGCGGCCATCCATCGTGCATCCCGTGAGCAGGCTCGACTGGAACCATCCGCGATGCTGGTCGCTGCCCTCGAGATAGAGGTCCGCGGGCCACTTCTCGCCGGTGCGGCGCAGCACCGAGAAATGCGTGGTGCCGGAGTCGAACCACACGTCCACGGTGTCGGAGATCTTGCGATAGCGCGCCGGGTCCACGCCGAAGTCCTCGCAGCTCGCGGCGAACCACGCCTCGATGCCGCCCTTCTCGATCATCGCCGCGGCCTTCTCGAGGAGCGCGTCGGAGTCGGGATGCAACTCATCCGTCTGGCGGTCCAGGAAGAAGGTCAGCGGCGTACCCCAGTTGCGCTGGCGCGAAAGCGTCCAGTCGGGACGGTTCTGGATCATCGCGGTGATGCGCGCGCGGCCCCACTCGGGATAGAAGCGCGTCTCGCCGATCGCGGCGAGCGCCGTCTCCCGCAGCGTCCTGCCGTCGCGCGCCGGACGGTCCATGCCGATGAACCACTGCGTCGTCGCGCGGAAGATGATCGGCGTCTTGTGGCGCCAGCAGTGCGGGTAGCTGTGGCGGAAAGGCTCCTGCTTGAGCAGCGCGCCGCTCGACTGGAGCAATTCCAGGATCGGTTTTTCCGCGTCGCGAACGCCCATCCCGGCGAAATGCGCGACGTTCTCCTTGTAGCGGCCCGTGTCGTCGACGGGCTGCTCGAGCGGAAGGCCGTTCTTCACGCCCATGTCGAAGTCTTCCGCGCCGTGCGCGGGCGCCGTGTGCACGAGGCCCGTGCCCGATTCCGTCGTCACGTGCTCGCCCAGCACCATGGGCACGTCGCGTTCGATGAACGGATGGCGGAAGCGCAGGCCCGCGAGCGCGCTGCCCGCGACGCGGCCGAGGATCGCGCGGGACTTCAACCCATAGCGCGCGAGGCACGCTTCGCGAAGATCGGCGGCGAGGATCAACGCGCCGCGCTCCGTGTCGACGAGCTCGTATTCGATTTCCGGATGCGCAGCGATCGCCTGGTTGCCCGGGAGCGTCCAGGGAGTCGTGGTCCAGATCACGGCCGCGGCGCGGGTCACGCCCTTCGCGCCGAACACGCGCGCCACGGCCGCGGGATCGGCCGCTTCGAACGCGACGTCGATGGCGGGAGAAGTCTTGTCCTCGTATTCGACCTCGGCTTCGGCGAGCGCCGAGCCGCAATCGATGCACCAGTTCACGGGCTTCAATCCGCGATAGAGCAGGCCGCTCTTCAGCACGCGGCCGATCGCGCGCACCTCCGCGCCTTCCGTGGCGGGGTTCATCGTCGTGTACGGATGGTCCCAGTCGCCGAGGATCCCCAGGCGCTTGAAGTCCGCCTTCTGCCGCTCGATCTGCTCGGCGGCGTAGGCGCGGCAGAGTTGCCGCTGGCGGTTGGGCTCGAGGTTGCGCCCGTATTTCTTCTCGATCACGTGCTCGATGGGAAGGCCGTGGCAATCCCAGCCCGGGACGTAGGGCGCGTCGAATCCGGCGAGCGTCTTCGACTTCACAACCATGTCCTTGAGGATCTTGTTGCCGGCGTGGCCCATGTGGATGTCGCCGTTGGCGTACGGAGGGCCATCGTGCAGGACGTACTTCACCCGCCCGCGGCACGCCTCGCGAATGCGCTCGTACACCTGGGTGTCATGCCACGCGCGGACCCACTCCGGCTCGCGCTTGGCGAGGTCGCCGCGCATCGGAAACTTCGTTTCCGGCAGGTTCAGCGTGCCCTTGTAGTCGATCTTCTTCGTGTCGTCCGGCATCAGGTCCTCGAGCTGCGAAAGTGCTCGCGCGCCGCGTCGCAATCGCGACGGATCTGCGCGGCGAGCTCGCCGACTGAAGCGAAATCCGCTTCGTCACGCAGCTTCTTCACGAACTCGATCGAAAGGCGACTGCCGTAGAGGTCGCCGGAGAAGTCGAAGAGATGCGCTTCGAGTGTGGCCGGGCCGTCTTTCCTGATGGCCGGGTTGATTCCCAGGCTCGCCACTCCCTCGAGTCCGCGAGTTGCTGCACCGAAGCATTTTACAGCAAAGATGCCCGAGAGCGCCGGGCGGGGACGGGCAAGGCGGATGTTCGCGGTGGGAAATCCCAGGGCCCGTCCGCGCTTGGCTCCGTGCACGACACGCCCGCAGATCGCGTACGGACGGCCGAGCAGGCGCGCGGCATGCGCGAGGTCGGCGCGCGCGAGCGCTTCGCGCACCGCGGTGCTCGACACACGCTCTCCCAGCACCGTCACCGCCGGCAGCACTTCCAGCTCGAATCCCATCGCACGCGCGGCCGAGGCGAGGCTCGCGGTGTCGCCCTTGCGTCCCGCGCCATAGCGGAAGTCCTGCCCCGTCATCACCCAGCGAGCGCGATATATGTCGCGAAGGCGAGCCGCGAACTCTTCGGGCGTGAGCGCCGCGAAGGACGCGTCGAAGCGCTGCGCGAAGACGGTCTCGATGCCCGCGTTGCCGATCTCGGAGATCTTCTCGCCGAGGCTCGAAAGGCGTGCCGGCGCCGTGGCGGGCGAGAAGAATTCGCGCGGCAATGGCTCGAAAGTGAGGGCGGCCGCGGCGAGGCCGCGTTCCCGCGCGGCGCCGCAGACGTGGGAGAGCATGGCGCGGTGCCCGAGGTGCACTCCATCGAAGCTCCCGATGGCGATCGCCGTGTCGGACGCGGACCGCGCGTGGCGGACGATCCTCACGGCTTCATTCGTGGCGCGAGAAGTCGCGCAGGCGAAATCCCATCACCGCGAGCGATGCGAAGTAGGCGACGCTGCCGACGATAATGACGAGCGTGAGCTTCAGCGCGCGTTCCGTGGCGGAGATCTCGAACCACGACAGCTCGCTTCCCATCGAATACCAGAGCGCGCCGCCCATGAGATAGAGCGCCACCACGAGCTTGAGGAGGAACGCATCCCATCCCGGTTCCGGCCGGTACGCCCCCGAGCGCCTCATGAACCACCAGAGCCAGCCCGCGTTGAAGCACGCCCCCAGTGAAATGGAAAGCGCGAGTCCCGCGTGACCCAGCCATGGAACGAATGCCGCGTTGAGGACCTGCGTGACGACGAGGGTGGCCACCGCGATCTTCACGGGCGTGCGGATGTTCTGCTTCGCATAGAACCCGGGCGCGAGGATCTTCACGAGGATGATCCCGGCGAGGCCCACCGCATAGGCGATGAGCGCGGCGCGCGTCATCATCACGTCGTGGCGCATGAACTGTCCGTGCCAGAAAAGGGTGGAGATGAGCGGGACGGCGAGCAGCCCCAGGGCGAGCGCCGCGGGAAGCGCCAGCACCAGCGTCACGCGCAGTCCCCAATCGAGCAGCCGCGAATACGATGCCGGGTCGTCGGCCGCGTGGTGGCGCACGAGCGAAGGCAGGATCACGGTCCCCAGAGCCACGCCCAGCATCGCCGAGGGGAACTCCATCAGCCGGTCGGCGTAGTAGAGCCACGACACGGGCCCGTCGCCGAGATGGGAGGCGATCTGCGTGTTGACGAGCAGGCTCAACTGCGCGACGGAGACGCCGAGCGCGGCGGGGGCCATGAGCTTCACGATCCTCATCACGCCCTCGTCGCGTGGCGCCCAGGTGATGCGCGGCCACATGCCGATCCGCCTGAGGAACGGCACCTGGAAGATCAGCTGCGCGATTCCGCCGAAGAATACCGCCCATGCGAGGGCGACGACCGGCTTTTCGAGGTGGGGCGCGAGCCAGATCGCGCACACGATGAAGGATACGTTGAGCAGCACCGGCGTGAAGGCGGGCGCCTTGAACGAGCCGTAGGTATTGAGAAGGCCCGCCGAGAACGACACCAGCGACACGAAGAGGATGTACGGGAAGCAGATCCGCAACATCGTCACGGTGAGCGAGAATTTGTCCGGATCGCCGGCGAATCCCGATGCGGACAGGTAAACCACGGCGGGCGCGGCCAACACGCCGATCAGTGTCACCGCGAAGAGTATCGCCGCGAGTATCGCGAGTACCTTGCCTGCGAGATCGCGCGTTGCGTCGTCGCCGAAGCGGCCGCGGTATTCGCCCAGCACGGGAACGAACGCCTGCGAGAAGGCGCCCTCGGCGAAGAGCCTGCGCAACAGGTTGGGGATCCGGAATGCCACGACGAACGCGTCCATCGTGTAGCCCGCGCCGAAGAAGATCGCGAGCAAGGTGTCGCGAGCGAAGCCCGTGATGCGCGACAGCAACGTCATCGCGCTCACCGACGCGGCCGCGCGAAGAAGATTCACCGGCCTAGGGCTTTGTTTTGTATGGACAAGTAGTGTATGATATCAGGCTCTTTTCGATACTCGACTCCGACCGGAAACCGCCCCAATGGCCAATACAAAACAGTCCGCGAAACGCGCCAAGAAATCCATCAAGCAACGCGCGGCCAACGTGGGCCTGCGCACGAAACTGCGCACCGCCATCAAGAAGGTGCAGAAGGCCATCGCCGCGGGCGATGCGGCCGCTGCACGCGCCGCGCTCCAGCACGAACAATCCGTCATCGATTCGATCGCGGACAAGCGCATCATCCACAAGAACAAGGCGGCGCGTCACAAGAGCCGTCTCGCGGCCCAGGTGAAAGCCTTGGGCGGCGCCCGTACCTGATCGAAGCTTCACCCCGGCCGGCGGCGGCCCTTCGGCCGCCGTTTCGTTTTGGGGGTCCGGAATCGTTGCAATTGGGAGACCGCACATGAGCGCGACGCACCTGATGCAGACCTATTCCCCCCAACCCGTGGCTTTCGCGCGCGGCGACGGCGCGTGGCTTTGGGATACGGAAGGCAAGCGCTATCTCGATGGCCTCGCGGGCATCGCGGTGAGCGGCCTCGGGCACAACCATCCGGTGCTCACGAAGGCGCTGCGCGAGCAGGTCGGCAAGCTCATCCATACATCCAACCTCTTCGAGGTGCCCGAGCAGGAGCGCGCCGCGGCGAAGGTGTGCGCGATCTCCGGAATGGACAACGCGTTCTTCTGCAATTCGGGCGCGGAAGCCAACGAGGCGGCAATCAAGCTCGCGCGCCTTCACGGGCACCAGCGCGGCATCGAGAATCCCAGCATCATCGTGATGGAGAAAGCCTGGCACGGGCGCACGCTCGCCACGCTGTCGGCCACGGGCTCGCGCAAGGCGCAGGCCGGCTTCGAGCCGCTCATGGGCGGATTCCTTCGCGTTCCCTACAACGACATCGCCGCCATCGAGCGCCTCGCCGACAACACGTCCGTGGTCGCCGTGCTGATGGAAGTTCTGCAAGGCGAGGGCGGCATCCACGTCGCCGATGCGACATACCTGCGCAAGGTGCGCGAGCTCTGCGACAAGCGCGAGTGGCTTCTGATGATCGACGAAGTGCAGAGCGGCATCGGCCGCACGGGCAAGTGGTTCGCGCACCAATGGTCGGGCGTCGTGCCCGACGTGATGCCGCTCGCGAAGGGCCTGGGCTCTGGCGTTCCGATCGGCGCGTGCCTCGCCCGCGGCGAGGCGGCCAAGGTGTTCAAGCCGGGCAATCACGGAACCACGTTCGGAGGCGGGCCTCTCGTGTCGGTCGCCGCGATCACGACGCTCGAGGTGATCGAGAACGAAGGGCTCCTCGCCAACGCGGCGAAGACGGGCGAGATCATCAGGTCCGGTCTCACCCGCGAGTTCGCCGGAGTGGCGGGCGTGAAGGAGATCCGCGGCATGGGCCTCATGCTCGGCATCGAGCTCGACCGGCCCTGCGGCGACATCGTGCGCCGCGCGCTCGAGGCGGGCCTCGTGACCAACGTGACCGCCGACAAGGTCGTGCGCCTGCTGCCGCCGCTCGTCATCAAGGAAGACGAAGCGAAGCAGCTCGTGTCGATCCTCGCGCCGATCGTGAAGGCGTTCCTCGCCGAAGCGCCGGCCGCGGCCGCGGCCGCTTGAAGCATTTCCTCCAGTTCCGCGACCTCGGGCGCGAGGAGCTCGACCACCTGTTCGCGCGGACGCGGGTCATCAAGGAGCGCTTCAAGAACTACATCGCCTACCAGCCGCTCACGGACCGCATGCTCGCGATGGTGTTCGAGAAAACCTCGACGCGCACGCGAGTTTCGTTCGAAGCCGGCATCCACCAGCTGGGCGGATCCTCGATCGTGCTCAATACAGGCGAGACCCAGCTCGGGCGCGGTGAGCCCATCGAGGACGTCGCGCGCGTGATCTCACGCATGGTGGACATCGTGATGATCCGCACCTTCGAGCACTCGATCATCGAGCGCTTCGCCGCGCACTCGCGCGTGCCGGTCATCAACGGCCTCACCAACGAATACCATCCGTGCCAGGTGCTCGCCGACGTCTACACGTTCATGGAGCATCGCGGCCCGATCGCCGGCAAGACGGTCGCCTGGATCGGCGACGGCAACAACATGTGCAACACCTGGATCCAGGCGGCGCAGGTGTTCGGATTCAAGCTCAACATCTCCACGCCGGAAGGCTATGCGGTGGAGCCTGCGCGCCTCGTGGGACTCGACCGCGATCGCGTCGAGGTCTTCGCGAATCCGGGCGACGCGTGCGCGGGCGTCCACGCGGTGAACACGGACGTGTGGACCAGCATGGGATTCGAGGCGGAGGCGGGCGCGCGGGACAAGGCCTTCCAGGGATTCATGGTCGACACGAAGATGATGTCGCGCGCATTGCCCGACGCGCTCTTCATGCATTGCCTGCCGGCGCATCGCGGCGAGGAAGTGGCCGCCGACGTGGTGGACGGTCCGCAGAGCGTCGTCTGGGAAGAGGCCGAGAACCGGCTGCACGTGCAGAAGGCATTGATGGAATACCTGCTGCTCGGCCGGGTGGAGACGTGAGCCGCGTCCTCAACGTGGGCGGCGGCAGCAAGACGATCCCGATTCCCGCGCACTACGACGGATGGGAGCACGTGCTGCTCGACATCGACGCGGCGCAGGGGCCGGACGTCGTGTGCGACGCTCGCAACCTGGCGAGCCTGCCCGCGGAGCTCTACGACGCGATCTACTGTTCGCACAACCTCGAGCACTACTACCGGCACGACGTGCCGCGAGTCCTCACCGGGTTCGCGCACGTGCTGCGCCCGCGCGGTTTCGCCGAGGTGAGGGTACCCGACCTCATGGCGGTATTCGCCGCCGTCTCGCAGAACGGCCTCGAGCTCGACGCGCCGCTCTACGAGTCTTCCGCGGGGCCCATCACCGCCAACGACGTGGTCTACGGCTTCGGCAAGCAGATCGCAGCGAGCGGCAACGACTACTACGCGCACAAGAACGCCTTCACGAAGCGCTCGATTTCGGAGCGGTTCCAGGAGGCGGGATTTCCATGGATCTTCGTCGCGGCGGCCTCGTTCGAGATCCGCGCACTCGCGTTTCGCCAGGAACCCACGGGCGAGCAACGCGCGTTGCTCGGCCTGCCGAAGTGACGCGCTAGGACTTCTTCTTCTCCTCGCCCAGCAGCGGGACGCCACCGCCCGGGCCCAGCAACCCCGTTTCCGAATACACACGCAGCTTGTCGCGCGTATCGGCGATGTCGAGGTTGCGCATCGTGAGCTGCCCGATGCGATCGGCGGGCGTGAAGAAAGCCTCGCCCTTTTCCATCGTGAGGCGCTCGGGCTTGTAGGTGAGGTTCGGGCTCTTCGTGTCGAGGATCGAGTAGTCGTTGCCGCGGCGCAGCTCGACCGTCACTTCGCCCGTGACGGCGCGTGCGACCCAACGCTGCGCGGTCTCGCGCAGCATCATCGTCTGCGGGTCGAACCAGCGCCCCTGGTAGAGCAGGCGGCCGAGGCGGCGGCCATTGTCGCGGTATTGCTCGATCGTGTCCTCGTTGTGGATTCCGGTCACCAGCCGCTCGTAGGCGAGGTGCAATAGCGCCATGCCGGGCGCTTCGTAGATTCCCCGGCTCTTCGCCTCGATGATGCGGTTCTCGATCTGGTCGCACATGCCCAGGCCGTGGCGCCCGCCGATCGTGTTCGCCTCGGCAAGCAGCGCCACCGAATCCTTGAACGATTGGCCGTTGAGCGAGACCGGCACGCCCTGCTCAAACGCGACGGACACAGTCTCCGCCTTCACCGCCACGTCGTCGCGCCAGAACGCGACGCCCATGATGGGATTCACGATGCGCATGCCCTTGTCGAGGAACTCGAGGTCCTTCGCCTCGTGCGTGGCGCCGAGCATGTTGGAGTCGGTCGAGTAGGCCTTCTCCGTGCTCATCCTGTAGTCGAAGCCGCGCTTGATGAGGTACTCGCTCATCTCCTTGCGCCCGCCCAGCTCGTCGATGAAGCGCTGGTCGAGCCACGGCTTGTAGATCCTGAGCGCCGGGTTGGCCAGCAACCCGTAGCGATAGAAGCGCTCGATGTCGTTGCCCTTGAACGTGCTGCCGTCGCCCCAGATGTGGACGTCGTCGTCCTTCATCGCGACGACGAGCATCGTGCCGGTGACCGCGCGGCCGAGCGGCGTCGTGTTGAAGTACGTGATCCCCCCGGTGGAGATGTGGAACGCGCCGCACTGGATCGCCGCGATTCCCTCGGCCACGAGCTGCGGGCGGCATTCGACGAGGACGGCCTTCTCCGCGCCGTACAGCTTCGCCTTGCGGGGGATCTCGCCGTAGTCCGATTCGTCGGGCTGGCCGAGGTTGGCGGTATAGGCGTAGGGGATCGCGCCCTTCTCCCGCATCCACGCGAGCGCGGCACTCGTGTCGAGTCCTCCGGAGAAGGCGATGCCGACCTTCTCGCCGGCGGGTAGCGTCTGCAGGATCGTGGCCATGGGGAATTCTAATAGAATCGCCAGATCCACTTCCGGGAAAGAGACCCATGCCATCCTTCGACATCATGTGCGAGGCCAACGCCGTGGAGCTCAAGAACGCGGTGGACACGGCCAACAAGGAGATCGCGAACCGCTTCGATTTCAAAGGCTCGGATGCGCGCTTCGAGCTGAACGAGAAGGAGCATGAGATCACCGCGTTCGCCGACGACGACTTCAAGCTGGGACAGGTTCGCGACGTGCTCTACGCGAAGATGGCCAAGCGCGGCGTCGACACGCGCTTCCTCGAGCTCGTGGATCCCGAGAAGGTCGGCGGCGACAAGGTGAAGCAGAAGATGACCGTGAAGAACGGCGTTGAAAGCGATCTCGCCAAGCGCATCGTGAAGCTGCTCAAGGATTCGAAGGCGAAGGTCACGGCCTCCATCCAAGGCGACGTCGTGCGCGTCACGAGCTCGAAGAAGGATTCCCTGCAGGAAGCGATCGCGCTGGTCCGAGGCGGCGTGACCGACGTGCCGCTCTCGTACAAGAATTTCCGGGATTGACCCGGGCAAGGGACCTCGCCGTCACTCGGGACAAGGCGGATCCCGGCGCGCAATAGGACCATGGTCCCATGGGTGGTGCGGCCCGGTGGTTAGGGCCACAATGAGAAACGCGCCGGCGTCCCCACCGGCAAGCCATGATGAGGTGAACATGGACCGCAAACCCTCCAACGTCCTTCGCATCGCCGCATGCGCGATCGCGGCGAGCCTCGCGCTTGATCCGATCGCCCTTGCGCAGCAGCCCGCGGCGGGCAGCGCGCCGCCGGCACCGGCGAGTACTCCGGCGACACCGGACAAGAAGACCTTCTCGCAACAGGATCTCGACGAGCTCATGGCGCCCATCGCGCTCTATCCGGACGCGCTGCTCGCACAGGTCCTCATGGCCTCGACCTATCCGCTCCAGGTCGTCGAGGCCGCGCGCTGGGTCAAGGCGAACCCGAACATGAAGGAGAAGGCGCTCGAGGACGCGATGCAGAAGCAGGAGTGGGACCCGAGCGTGAAGGCGCTCACCTCGGTGCCGCAGGTCCTCACGATGATGAACGAGAAGATCGACTGGACCCAGAAGCTGGGCGACGCGTTCCTCGGGCAGCAGGCCGACGTGATGAAGACGGCGCAGGGGCTGCGCAAGAAGGCCGATGCCGCCGGCAACCTCAAGTCGAGCGAGAACATGACGGTGACCAAGGCGACCGAGGAAAACGTCCAGGTCATCAAGATCGAGCAGCCCAATCCGCAGGTCGTCTACGTGCCCACGTACAACCCGGCCACGATCTACGGCACCTGGTGGTACTCGTATCCCCCGCCCTACTACTACTACCCGCCGGGCTACGCATATGGCGCGGGTCTCGCATTTGCCACCGGCGTCTTCGTGGGCGCCGCCATCTGGGGCAATTGCAACTGGGGCGGCAACAACGTGAACATCAACGTGAACAAGTACAACAACTTCAACAAGGCGAACATCGGCAACGGCAACTGGAACCACGATCCGAAGAACCGCGGTGGCGTCGGCTACCGCGACAACGCGACCGCGAACAAGTACAACCGTGGCGGCGACCGCCAGGCGGCGCAGTCGCGCGATCAGTTCCGCGGGCGCGCGGAGCAGGGGCGCTCGGAGCTTTCGTCGATGGACCGGGGCCAGCTCAACAGCCGCGTCGAATCGGCCAATCGCCAGAGCGGGAACGTGGGTGGCGGCGACCGCGCGGGCGCTTCGCAGCGCGCGAGCGGCGGCGGCGGGGCATCGGCGAGCCAGCGGGCGAGCTCGTCGGGATCGCGCGGCGGCAGTGGCTTCTCGGGCGCAGGCGGCAGCGGAGCGTCGACGCGTGCGGCGAGCAGCCGGGGCGGAGCGAGCCGTGGAGGCGGCGGTGGCGGGCGGGGCGGCGGCGGACGCCGCTAGAACGCTACCCATCCATCCAGGAGATCGACATGAAGATTCGCAAGCACATGATGCTCACGGCGCTGGCCGGCGCGATCGCCGCGGCGTTCGCAATGAATGCCGGCGCGCAGACCGACTCGGCGGCCAAGCCCGCCGAGTCGAAGTCCGCGACGACGAAACCCCTCGCGGTCCAGACCACGTTCGCGACGCCGGAAGAAGCGGCCAAGGCGCTCGCCGACGCGGTGCGGGCGCAGGACGGCAAGGCGGTGCTCGCCGTCGTCGGCCCCGCGTCGAAGTCGTGGCTGCTCTCGGGCGACAAGGTTTCCGACCTGAACGACTGGAAGACTTTCCTCGCCTCCTACGACGAGAAGAACGCGCTGCAGAAGGACGGGGATGCGAAGGCCACGCTCACGGTGGGCAAGGACGACTGGCCGTTCCCCGCGCCGATCGTGAAGAAGAACGGCAAGTGGGCGTTCGATGCCGAGGCCGGGCGCGAGGAGATCGTCAATCGGCGCGTCGGCCGCAACGAGCTGGACACGATCCAGACCATGCTCGCGATCGTCGACGCGCAGCGCGACTACGCCGCGAGCGACGCGAACGCCAGCGGCTTTCCCGACTATGCGAGGCGATTCGTTTCGTCCCCGGGCAAGAAGGACGGCCTCTACTGGAAGACGGATGAAGGCGCGCCGCAGAGCCCGCTGGGCCCGCTGGTCGCCGAGGCGGCGACCGAAGGCTACGGGAAGCACGCGCGCAAGGAAGACGAGAAGTCCTCGTTCCACGGCTATCACTACCGGATGCTCACGGCGCAGGGCAAGGACGCGCCCGGGGGCGCGCAGGAGTACGTGGTGGGCAATCGCCTCATGGGCGGCTTCGCCGCCGTCGCGTGGCCCGCGAAGTATGGCTCCTCGGGCGTGATGACATTCATCGTGAATCACGAGGGAGTCGTGTACGAGAAGGATCTCGGCGCGCAGACGGCCTCTATTGCGGAGGCGATGTCGAGGTACAACCCCGACGCGACGTGGAGGAAGGCCCAGCAGTAATTCCGCAGGGCCTTTGCACCGAGGGAGATGCGAGTGATGCGCCGGCTCCTGATCTTGCTGCTGTCTGCTTTCCTCCTGTCAGATTGCGGCAAGGGTGATCAAGCCCCCGTGGCGCGGCCGCCCGTCGAGGTAACCGCCGTCACAGTCGCGCCGAAGGACACCCCGGTCAACTACGAGTTCGTCGGCCAGACGCTCTCGTCGCACCAGGTGCAGATCCGCGCCCGCGTCGCCGGATTCCTCGACAAGCGCATCTACGGGGAAGGCTCGCTCGTGAAGGCGGGCGAAGTGATGTTCCGGCAGGACGAGCGGCCGCTCAGGGTGCAGCTCGACGCGGCGAATGCCGCGCTCGCGGAGCAGCGGGCCCGCCTCGAGGTCGCCGACGCCAACCTCGCGCAAGTGAAACCTCTCGCGGGCCTGAATGCACTGAGCCAGAAGGAGCTCGACGACGCGGTCGGCCAGCAACGCGCCGCGGCTGCGGCGGTAGAGACCGCCAGGGCGGGCGTCGAAAGCGCGAAGCTCAACCTTTCCTACGCGACGATCACGACGCCGGTGACCGGCCTGTCGAGCTTCGCGCGGGTGCAGGATGGCGCCTACGTGAACGCGGAGAACAGCCTGCTCACGGTCGTGGAGCAGGTCGATCCCATCTGGGTGGACTTCACGATTTCCGAGAACGAGATGCTGGGGCTGCGCACCGATCGCGACAAGGGCCGCCTCAAGCTTCCGCCCAACGACCAGTACGTGGTCGAGGTGATCCTCGCCGACGGCGAGCTCTTCCCGCACAAGGGGCGCATCACGTTCGCCAACGCGAGCTTCAATCCGCAGACCGGGACTTTCCTGCTGCGCGCCTCGCTGCCGAATCCCGAAACGGCGCTGCGTCCCGGGCAGTTCGTGCGCGTGCGAGTCTCGGGCGCGATGCGCACGAACGCGATCCTCGTGCCGCAGGCATCGGTGCTCCAGGGACCCAAGGGCCACATCGTCGTGCTGGTCGACAAGGACATGAAGGCGCAGATTCGCCCGGTCGAAGTCGGGCCCTGGCATGGCGACGACTGGTTCATCAACGGCGGCCTGCAGGCGGGTGACGTCGTGGCCACGGACGGCGTGGCGCGGCTCACCCCCGGCGCGACGGTGAAGGTCGTCACGGCCGCCGAGAAGAAGAAATAGCCGGGACCCGTCGCGATGCTCTCGCACTTCTTCATCGACCGCCCGATCTTCGCGGCGGTCATCGCGCTCGTGATCTCGGTCGTGGGCGCCGTCGCGATGGTGCAGCTGCCCATCGCCCAATACCCGCAGGTCACGCCGATCCAGATCCAGGTGACGGCGACCTATCCGGGCGCCAACGCGCAGCTCGTGGCGCAGAACGTGGGCGCGCCGATCGAGCAGCAGGTGAACGGCGCGAACAACATGATGTACATGCAGTCGACGAGCTCGTCGACGGGCAACTACACGCTCACCGTGTACTTCACGATCGACACGGATCCGGCGCTCGCCCAGGTGGACGTGCAGAACCGCGTGAGCCAGGCGATGGCGCAGCTTCCCCAGTCGGTTTCGGCGCAGGGCGTGAACGTGGCGCAGAAGACGAGCACCTTCCTCATGGTGGTCGCCTTCTTCGATCCCAACGGCCGCTACGATCCGAACTTCATCTCGAACTACACGAACACGCAGATTCTCGGGACGATCAACAGGCTCCCCGGGGCGAACCAGGCGTCGATCTTCGGCGTGCCGCAGTACGCGATGCGCATCTGGCTCAAGCCCGACCGCATGGCGCAGCTGAAGATCTCGACCACGGATGTGGCCAACGCGATCAAGAACCAGAACCAGCAATTCGCGGTGGGCCGCATCGGCGCGGCGCCCACGCCATACCCGGTGCAGCAGACGTTCCCCGTGACGACCAGCACGATCACGGAGCCCGCGCAGTTCGACAACATGATCCTGCGCAGCGACAACAACGGCGCCGCGCTCGTGAAGGTGAAGGACATCGGATACGCGGACCTCGGACAGCAGAGCTATGCGCTGCGGACGTCGTACCAGGGCTATCCGGCGACGCTCATCGCCATCTACCAGCAGCCCGGCGCCAACGCGATCCAGGTCTCCAAGGACGTGCGCGCGACGCTCGCGGAGCTGTCGAAGGAATTTCCCGCGGGACTCAAGTACGAAGTGGCGCTCGACACGACGCTCTTCGTGCAGGCGTCGATCCACGAGGTGATCGTCACGTTCTTCGAGGCCGTGGTCCTCGTGGTGCTCGTGGTGTTCATCTTCCTCCACAGCCTGCGCCTCACGATCATCCCGACGCTCGCGGTTCCGGTCTCGATCCTGGGCGCGCTCGTGGGCATGCTGCTGCTCGGCTTCTCGATCAACATGCTCACGCTTTTCGGCATGATCCTCGCGATCGGCATCGTCGTGGACGACGCCATCGTCGTGGTGGAGAACACCGAGCGCAACATGGTCCAGTTCCACCTGGATCCCAAGGAGGCGGCCAAGCGCGCCATGGACGAGGTGTCGGGCCCGGTGGTTGCAATCGTGCTCACGCTGAACGCGGTGTTCGTGCCCGTGGCATTCCTGGGCGGCATCACCGGCGCGCTCTACAAGCAGTTCGCGGTCACGATCGCGATCTCGGTCGTGTTCTCGGGGATCGTCGCGCTCACGCTCTCACCCGCCCTCGCGGCGATCCTGATCGAGGCGAAGCATGGGCCGAAGAACCGCTTCTTCAAGGGGTTCGACGACACGTTCGACTCGGTCGCGAACAGGTACGTGACCGGCGTGAAATGGGCGATGCGCCATTTCGCGCTGAGTTTCGGCATCCTCGCGCTCGTGATCGTGGGCGTGGTGGCGTTCTTCAAGTTCGTTCCCTCGGCCTTCGTCCCGCAGGAAGACCAGGGCTACATCTTCGGGGCGTACTTCCTGCCGGACTCGGCGAGCCTGGACCGCACGCACGACGTCGGCGCGCAGGCCGTGGAGATCCTCCGAAAGAGCGAAGCCGTCGCGAACGTGACGCAGGTCGACGGCTTCAGCCTGCTCGACTCGCAGAACAAGACCAACTTCGGCGTCCTCTTCGTATCGCTCAAGGACTACGAGGAGAGGAAGGGCGCCGAGCTTGGGGCCGATGCCCTCATCAAGCGGTCGGCGCAGCAGTTCCGCGCGTCGATCCTGGGCGGCCTCGTGGTCCCCGTGAATCCTCCGGCGATCCCGGGACTCGGAGTCACGGCCGGCTTCCAGATGTGGGTCGAGCAGAAAGGCTCGGGCGACTACCAGCAGCTCTCGGGAATCGTGCAGCAGGTCCTCGCCAAGGCGAGGCAGCGACACGAGCTCGCGGGCGTGAACACCACGATCAGCACCAACGGCCAGCAGATGCTCGCCGACGTCGATCGCGAGAAGGCCGAAACGCTCGGCGTGAAGGTCGAGGACGCGTACAGCACGTTGCAGACGATGTTCGGCTCGCTCTACGTGAGCCAGTTTCCCAAGGACTCGCGCCTGTACCAGGTGGTGCTCCAGGCCGAGCCCAAGTATCGCCTCACGCCCGAGGACATCGGCCGCTTCTACGTGAAGAACCGCCAGGGCGACATGGTGCCGCTCTCTGCGCTCGTGAAGACGCGCTACGTGACGGGCGCGGACATCGTGACGCGGTTCAACAACTACCCCGCGATCGCGATCACGGGGTCGCCCGCGCCGGGCGTGAGCTCGGGCCAGGCGCTCGCCGCAATCCGCGAGGTGGCCGAAGAGGTGATGCCGAGCGGCTACGGCTACGAATGGGCTGGCGAAGCGCGCGAGGAAGTCTCGTCGGGCTCGACCTCGACGATCGCATTCGTGTTCGGCCTCATCTTCGTCTTCCTGATCCTCGCCGCCCAGTACGAGAGCTGGTCGCTGCCGGTGGGCGTCATGCTCGCGGTTCCCTTCGCGATCCTGGGCGCCCTGCTCGCCGTCGCCCTGAGGGGACTCACCAACGACGTCTACTTCCAGATCGGCCTGCTCACGCTGATCGGGCTTGCCGCGAAGAACGCGATCCTCATCGTCGAATTCGCCGTGGAATTGAATCGCAAGGAGGGCAAGTCGTATTTCGACGCGGCCGCTGAAGCCGCGCACCTTCGCCTTCGCCCGATCGTGATGACGTCGTTCGCGTTCATCCTGGGCACCGTGCCGCTCGCGATCGCCACCGGCGCCTCGTCCAACAGCCGCCACTCGATCGGCACGGGAGTGATCGGCGGTTGCCTCGCGGCCACGGTGATCGCGATCTTCTTCATCCCGATGTTCTACTGGGCGCTCTCGACGTTCAGCGCGCGCTACTTCGGCGGCGGCGAGGCGAAGAAGGACAAGGAGGGGTAGCGTGCGCGCACATGCGGCCGTGATCCTCCTTTGCTGCGCCGCCTCGGGCTGCATGTTCGGCCCGAACTACTCGCGCCCCGACGTGAAGGCGCCCGAGGCGTTTCGCTATGAGCCGCGCGAAGTGGCGGCCGCCGCCGATGTCGAGTGGTGGAAGCGCATGAACGATCCGGTCCTCGACGCGCTCATCGCCGAGGCGCTCGCGAACAGCCAGACCGTGAAGATCGCGGCGGCGAACGTCGAGCAGGCGGCCGCGGTCCTTGCCACGACGCGCTCGGCATTCTTCCCGCAGGTGGGATACAACGCCGCCGCGACCCGGCAGAAGCTTTCGCAGAACAGCCTCGCGTTGCTGCCGCCCGGAGTTCCCAATCCGGCAACGACCTACCAGGTGCTCGCGGGCGCCAGCTGGGAAATCGACCTGTGGGGCCGGGTGCGGCGCCTCTCCGAATCGGCCCAGGCGAACCTGCTCGCCACCGAAGAGGCGCGCCGCGGCGTGATCCTCTCGCTCGTGGGCACGGTCGCGACGAGCTACCTGCAGCTGCGCGGCCTCGACGAGCAGCTCATGATGTCGGAGCGCACGCTCAAGACCTACGAGTCGTCGCTGCAGATCATGCAGTACAAGTTCCAGTACGGCCGCGTGGGCGAGATGGAAGTCGAGCAGGCGAGGGCGCGTTACCAGACCGCCGCCGCGCAGATTCCGCAGATCAAGCGCGACATCGCGACTGTCGAGAATGCGCTGTCGATCCTCCTCGGCCGGGCGCCGGGTCCGATCACGCGCGGCCTGCCGATCTTCGAGATGTCGTTGCCGGCGGTGCCGCCCGGCGTGCCTTCGGAGTTGCTCGAGCGCCGTCCGGACCTGCGCCAGGCCGAGCAGCAGCTGATCGCGGCCAACGCGCAGATCGGCGCGGCGAAGGCGCTCTATTTCCCGGCGATCTCGCTCACGGGCTCGCTGGGGAGCGCGAGCAGCGAGCTCTCGGGGTTGTTCAAGGGGCCGGCGAATTCCTGGAGCTATGCGGCGAACCTCGCGGGTCCGATCTTCACCGGCGGGGCGATCTCGGGACAGGTGGCGCAGGCCGAGGCCGGGCAGAAGGCCGCGCTCGCGGCCTACCGGCTCGCGATCCAGAACGCGTTCGCCGACGTGGAGAACGCGCTCGTCACGCGCACCACGCTCGACGAGCAGGTCGCGGCGCAGGAAAAGCTCGTGGTGGCGCTGCGCAAGTATTCGCGCTTCGCGCAGATGCAGTTCGAAGGCGGGCGCGCGCCCTATTCCACGGTGCTGCAGGCCGAGCAGGAACTGTTCCCCGCCGAGCTCACGTGGGCCGCTCTGCGCGCGCAGTTGAGCGCTTCAGTGGTGGACATCTACAAGGCGATGGGCGGCGGCTGGGTGGACACGGCGGCGTCGATCGCCGACGCGCAGGCGAAGGACGCCAAGCCGTGACGCGCAGCGCTAGGCCGCTTCGGGCACGTACTTGAACGGATAGTCGGGCGAGCGGTACTTGCCGGGCTTGCCGCGCTTGGGGAGCTTCACCTTCTCGCCGGGCGCCTTCTTGTGCGGGATCTTCGAGAGCACGTGCGTGATCAGGTTCAGGCGCGCGCGCCTCTTGTCGTCGGAACGCGCCACGAACCACGGCGCCCACGAAGTATCGGTCTCCGCGAACATCTCGTCGCGGGCGCGGGAGTAGTCGCTCCAGCGGCCGTACGAGGCGAGGTCCATGGGGGAGAGCTTCCAGGTCTTGCGGCCGTCGTCGATGCGCTCCTGGAGCCTGCGCGTCTGCTCGTCGGGGCTCACCTCGAGCCAGTACTTGAGCAGGATCACGCCGGAATTCACGATCGCCTTCTCCATGAGCGGCACGCCCTTCAGGAACTCGCGCGCCTGCTCCTCGGTGCAGAAGCCCATCACGCGCTCGACGCCCGCGCGGTTGTACCAGCTGCGGTCGAAGATCACGATCTCGCCGGCCGCGGGCAGGTGCTGCACGTAGCGCTGCATGTACATCTGCGACTTCTCGCGCTCCGTGGGCGCCGGAAGTGCGACCACGCGGAAGACGCGCGGGCTCACGCGTTCCGTGAGCGCCTTGATGGTGCCACCCTTGCCCGCGCCGTCGCGTCCCTCGAAGACGATGCAGACCTTGAGTCCCTTGTGCTTCACCCACTCCTGCAGCTCGACCAGCTTCACGTGCAGTTTTTCCAGGCGCTTCTCGTAGTCCTTCCGGCCCAGCTTTCCTTCGCCGGCGAGCTTCTTCGTGCCCTTCTTCATCGAAGCCTCCTAGTTCTTCTGGAACTTCTTCCGGCATTCTCCGAGCGGTTCGTTGTAGACCTGCGGCTCCCAGTTCGTGCCCGTCGTGCGGCGCGCGGCGATGCGATAGAGCGTGCAGGGCTGCAGGTCCATCGGGACCTCGCGCACCTCGTCGGAAGCGGACTGCGCGACCCTCGCGGTGGAGAAGCGAACCGTGATCGTGTGCTTGCCCGGCGCGATCGGGTCGGTTTGCCGCGGATCGCGCGTGCTCTTGCCGTCGACCTGCGTGATGGCGACCGGAAATTCCTTGCGCACGTCTGACTTGTCGGCGGTCTCGACCACCGCCCAGGGTGCGTCGAAGGAACCCGCGAGCACCGCGGCTGTCCCTGCAGAAGTGACTGCGATGGCGGCCATGAGCCGGATCGTCATTTTCAATCTCCTCGTAGGACGGCCGAAGATAGTACTATGACGTCGATTGGTCCGCTTGTTCCAACGCAAGCATCGGAGGCGATCGATGACTGTAGCCATCCTGCGACGCGTGACTGCCGCGGCGCTCTTCCTGGTTGCCGCAGGTCCCGCGTGCGCCATCAACGAAATGTTCGCGAAGGATGCGCCCGTCTCGCGAATGACCCAGGACGACTTCAGGATCGCCGGCGAAGCGATGCGCAAGGCGCTCGACGAGGGCCGCGACGGCCAATCCTACGAATGGAAGAATCCCGCGACATCCGCGTCGGGAACGATCACCCCGCTCGCGCGCTTCGAGAAGGACGGAATGCAGTGCCGCGGTGCCGCGTTCTCGAGCGACGTGAAGGGTGCGACGGGAAAGAGCCAGTGGAACCTCTGCAAGACTTCTCAGGGATGGAAAGTTCTAGAGGGGAGGTGACCAGTACCGAAGGAGAATTTCGATGAAGATGATTCGCAGCTTGCTCATCGCAGGCGCTGCGGTGGCGGCCATCCCGGCCCTCGCGCAGCAGTCTTTCTCACCGTGGTACCTGGGTGCCGGAGTCGGACAGGGGCATCTCGGAATATCCGGAACGGACCTCACCGGGTTCGACAATGCATCGGTCGGAAAGACCGAGACCACTTATACGATCCGCGGCGGAGTGCGCTTCAATCCCTTCCTGGGCGTGGAGCTCGGGTACTACGACCTCGGCAAGTACGATTTCCACGGCAACTCGTTCTCGGGCGTGTCGAACGTCGACGGGCAGGCGAAGGCCCAGTCCTACGGAATCTCGCTGGTCGGCACGATTCCGCTCGACCAGTTCGACCTGTATGGCCGCATCGGATACGCGCACTCGCAGGTGAAGCTCAACGCGAGCGGGCAGTTGAACCCGACCCCGTTCAACTCCAAGGACACGCACGACGAGGCGACCTACGGCGTGGGCGGCCGCTGGAACTTCAATCCCGCCTGGGGATTGTTCGCCGAGTGGATGAAGAACGACAAGATCAAGGTCGACAGCTACCTGATCGGCGTCGACTACAAGTTCGCGGGAATGTGACGCAGGGCAGCCCTCAGGGCACGCGCTCGCGTGCCTCGAGGGCGACGCCTAGAACAGCAGCTTCGCGTACAGGCTGAACGTGTTCACGCGCCAGCTGAAGTTGCCGTCGAAGGAGCTCTTGTCCACGTCGGCGCTGATATCGACGTACGTGTAGCGCGCGCCGAGACCCAGGTTGCGGGTGAGCATGTAGTCTCCATTGACGCCGACGACGTACGCGTGGCCATCCACGTTGCTTATCTTGGCCTTCATGCCCATCCCCATCACGGCGATCTTGGCCTGGGGCGAGAGGTACCAATCCCAGGAGGCGCCGAGCATCGGCAACGGCAGGGTTGTGGAGACCGAATTGTTGTACGTGGTGCCCACTCCGTTGCTGCCGATGGCGCCCACGGCGTTCACGTCGAACGTGAACTTGCCGCCGTAGAATCCGACGAGCCCGGCCACCTCGTAGTCGGGCTGCTGCACGAAGGAGTAGCGGTAGTCGAGGGAGAAGAGGTCGAACTTGTTGTGCATGCCCACGGTGGCGCCCACCGGGAAATCGTCGCCACCGATGCTGATGTCCCCGCTGTAGCTATGGCTGCCCGACCGGGAGACCGTGTAGTAGTCGGCATCGAAACGGTGGCGCTGCGCGAAACGCCACTGGAGCCCCGCCTCGAAGCTGGAGAGGTTCTTCTTCAGGCCGTTGTTCTCGAGGTTGATGTCGGTGCCGTGGGTGTTCTGCCCATCGATCCTCAGGCTCGTGTCGAACTGGTTGACGATTCCGCCGAGATTGATCTGGACGGTCTCGTCGTACGGCTTGATGAAATCCTGCGACGCCCAGTCCTGGCCGAAAGCGGTGGAGCAGCCGAAAGCGAGCGCTGTCGCGCCCATGGCAACGGAAGCCTGTCTGGCGAGCTGGGCTTTCTTCATGGATTCTCCTGGAGCGTCACCGGGTCGGATGGGGGAAATCATCGCCGCAAACGTCCGCCGCGGGATGATCTCCGTCGACAAACATTGGCACAGCGGCCGGAAAGCCGCAAGTCGTACCAAAGGGCTATCGGAGGCCGCGGATCCAGCGCGAATACAGGCGGTCGGCGACGGCGGAAAGGCCCTGGAGGTTGCGCTTCGCGAGGTCCCGTATGGTCGGTACGTCCTGCACCGCATCGCCCTGGTGCAGGCTTTCGTCGATTTCGTCCGAACCCGTGCGGCACCACACGTCGATCATCTCCGGATCCATCTCGACATGGCACTGCATGCCCAGGTGCAGTCCGTCGACGACATATCCCTGGTTCGCGCAATGTTGGCCCGAAAGGATCCGCTCGGCTCCCGAAGGCACCGTGAAGGTATCCTCATGCCACTGGAAGCTCTCGAACGAATCGAGATCCTCGCCCAGCCATTCGCGGGCGAGCGGCGAGGGCTCCGCGTCGATCCGGACCCAGCCGATCTCCTTCACCGGATTTCGCGAGACGCGTCCGCCCAGCGCGCGCGACATGAGCTGCCCGCCGAGGCAGTGGCCGATCATCGGCACGCCGCGCTTCGCGGCGTCGCGCATCAACGCGAGCACCGGAGCCGTCCATGGCAGCTCGTCGTTCGCGCTCATGGGGCCTCCCATGAATCCGAGCCCCGCGAAGGCCTCCGTGGAGGACGGGACCGCGTCGCCCTCGTCGAGCTTCACGAGCGTCCACGGCAAGCCGTTCGCGTCGAGGAATGTGGCAAAATGCCCTGGACCCTCGGTGCGCGAGAAACGGAAAACGGCGATTGGCTTCATCCCGATGCGCATCCTAACCCTCATCCTGCTCGCTGCGTCGGGCGTCGCGAACGCCACGGACGTGAACGTGATCGGCCTCTTTCCCGGCAAGGCCGTCGTGAGCATCAATCGCGGGCCGCCGCGCACGCTCTCGGCCGGCGTGGCGACGCCCGAAGGCGTCACGCTCATCTCGACCACGAAGACCGACGCCGTGCTCGAGATCGACGGCAAGCGCCAGACGCTGGAGATGGGGCAGGACTACCAGACTCCCGACCGCACTTCGGGCAAGCAGAGCGTCACCCTGCCGATGGATTCCAGCGGGCACTTCATGACTGACGCGATGGTGAACGGGGTCCACATCCGTTTCCTCGTGGATACGGGCGCCACGGTCGTCTCCATCCCCGCTTCCGATGCGTCGCGCCTGGGCATCGACTACATGAAGGGCACGCTGGGCTACGCGATCACCGCGGATGGGCGGCGCGTTCCTTCCTGGCACGTGCTCCTGGACAGCGTCCAGGTGGGCGACGTCACGCTGCTCAACGTGGAAGGGACAGTGCACGAGGGTTCGGGCATTCCGCTGCTGGGAATGAGCTTCATCAACCGGACCGAGATGCGGCGCGAGGGCGAGAACCTCACGCTCACCAAGCGCTACTAGCCCGTCACATCCCCTTCGCGATCATCGCGTAGGCGGAGTGGTTGTGGATCGACTCGAAGTTCTCGCTCTCCACGGTGTAGGAGTCGATGCGCTTGTCGGCGTTCAGCCGCGCGGCGATGTCGCGCACCATGTCCTCGACGAACTTCGGGTTGTCGTAGGCATTCTCGGTGACGAACTTCTCGTCGGGGCGCTTGAGCAGGCCGTAGAGCTGGCACGAAGCCTCGTTCTCGGCGATGTCGATGAGCTCCTCGATCCACACGAACGCGTTGATGCGCGCGGCGATCGTCACGTGGGAGCGCTGGTTGTGCGCGCCGCGCTCCGAGATCTCCTTCGAGCACGGGCAGAGGCTCGTCACGGGCACGAGCACCTTGAGGGTGAAGGTTTCCTTGCCGTCCACGATCTCGCCGACGAAGGTCACCTCGTAGTCCATGAGGCTCGTCACGCCCGAGACCGGCGCCTTCTTCGAGACGAAGTAGGGGAATGTCATCTCGATGTGGCCGCTCTCGGCTTCGAGCTTCTTCACCATCTCGCGCACCATCTGGCGGAACGTGTCCGGCGAGATCTCGCGCTCGTGCGAGTTCAGGATCGCGACGAAGCGCGACATGTGCGTGCCCTTGAAGTGATGCGGCAGGCCGACGTACATGTTGAAGTGCGCGACCGTGTTCTGCGTGCCGCCGCTTCGCTCCTGGATCTTCGCCGGGTGGCGGATCGCCTTCACGCCCACGCGGTCGATGGCGAGGTGGCGCGTGTCGGGGCTCGACTGGACGTCGGGAATCGGGAATTTCGCGTCGCGCTGGTTCATGTGCGGCCTTTCGTGACTGCCGACCTGCAATTATACCGTTCAGGGAAGCCGCCCCGCCGCGAGCATGCGGCTCGCCACGAGGTGCATCGGTACCCATTGGATGACGTCATCGTACGCTCCGTTCCCGGTCCCCGTGGCCTCGTGGTAGACGAAGACCGGGTCGCCGGACTGGTTGCGCGCCTCGTCGCTGCCCGGCGCCGGCGCCGTGCCCGCGTTGGGCCCCAGCGACAGCAGCACGAAGGCCGCGCGCTTCGTGAGCTGGTTGGCGGCCGGACCGCAGCCCGACCCTGACGCTCCCGTGTTGCTCGCGCATATGAATATGAAATGGGGTGCGTCCCCCAGCGCTGCAAGTGTCGCGGCCTGCAATCCGTTCACGCGGGTGAACGGGTTCACGATGCCGTTCACGGCGGATCCGGCGCCGAAGACCGCATAGCGGATCCTGCTGCCCTCGGTGTTCCACGCATCGCGCGCGAAGCCCTCGCCGTCGAGGGGCGCGAGGCCCAGCGTCGCTGCGGGGAGGTAGGCGTCGTGGAAGCGCGCGCAGTTGCCGTTGGTGCCGTCCCCGCCCGGGGCGAAGCTTTCCTCGCCGCGGCTCGTCTCCGTCGCGGGACACGGCAGCCGCCCGTTGGCCGCGGCAAAGCCGAGCAGGGATTCGCGCGCGTCGTCGAGCAGGCGGCGCGTCTCTTCCGCGCGCCGCAATTGCAGCTGCGCCGCGACCGGCATCGCGATTCCGCTCGCGAGTATCGTGAGGATCAGGATCGCGACCGCGATCTCGATGAGCGTGAACGCGCCGCTACGGCCAGGCGACGACCGCATCGTTGAATGTCCGTGTCGCCATGCCCACCGTCACGCGCCCGCAGGTTCCCGCGGTTTCGCAGGCGAAGGGCGGCGGCCCGTCGCCGCACCCGGCCGAGCCCTCGAGCTTCGCGTTGGATTCCTCGAGCCAGCTCTCGATCTCCGCGATTGCCGCGGCGTCGCGGTGTTGCACGAATCCGTCGCGTTCGAGCGCGGGCCCCGCGACGATCACCGCGAATCGCTTCGACGACGCAAGGGGCCGGCCCGCGGAATCCACGAGGTCGATGCAGGAACCCGGCGCGCACGCGGCCGCGGCGCCGTCGGCCGAATACTCCGGCGCGAGGCCGTAGAAGACGTAGGGTTTCCACGCGGTCCACCACGAAACTCCGCCGAGGCCCGCCGTCGAGCCGTCGGCCGATGCAAGGCTGCACGCGCTGCCCGCATCCTGCCAGCGATCGAGGCGCCCCTGCGCGGCCATCGCGTCGAAGGGCGTGTTGGGGATGCGGCCGAAGTGGACGCCGCGGCGCCCATCCCACGCGCCGCCCTTCTGCGCGCACGCCGGAGAAGGCCATGGGAAGCGGGTGCCATTTTCGCTTCGCGAAGCATAGGAGCGCAGGCACGACGATACCTCCATCGCGACGCGCTCCATGAGGCGCGGCATCACGTCGCGGTAGGCGATGGCCGTGAGGCGGTCGTTCACGGCGAGCCGCCCGTCGGGAAGCACGACCGGACCGCGGATGAATCCGTTGGTGTTGCCGGCTCGTCCCGCCGCGTCGTTTCGATCCACGAAGTCCGCGTTGTCCTCGTAGGCGAAGCGCGCGTGCGCCGCGACGTCGAGGTAGTTGCGCGGATCGCAATGCGGCGATTGCGACGGAGGATTGCCGGTGCATCGGCCGTTCCCATCGCAAAGCGCCGGCGCGCACTCGCGCACCTGCTCCCGCCCGTCGGCGCGAACGAGCGGCGGGCCGGGCGCGAGGACCACGGCGAGGGCGCCCGAAACATCGGAGCGGTAGTCCTCGGCGACCGTGCCGTCGTGGATCACGAGCCCGGACGCGTCGCGGACGGTGATGGTGCCGAGCGCCGAGCCCGGCGACATGTCGACGCATGCGCGGCTCACGCCGCAATTGAGCAGGCCCTTGTACTTGCTCGACACCGCGTACCAGAGGCGCTCGCCATGGCCGTCGCGCAGGTCCGGGATGCCGAGCGTTTTCCACGGCAGGCGTCCGAGGCGCTGCGCCTGCCCGCTGTCGCCGGCCAGCGAGCCGCAGGTGGACTCGGCCCAGCCGTCGTCGTCGAGATCGGGGCAGGGGAGATAGCCGGGCCCGACGATCGCGTCGATCGACCGATCCGCGGCGTAAGCGATCAGTGCCTCGCGCGCCTCGGCGAGCGCGCGCTCCGTGATGCGATCGCGTTGCCCGGAACCGGCCGCGCGCGCGAGCTGCAACGCGAACGCGGTGCCGACGAGGAGCACGAGGAGGAGGGCCGCGAGGATGAAGAGCGTGCCTTGTTGCCGGAAGCGCGTTTGCATGGCGCATTGATAGCGCCGGGCGCGCGCGACGTCGCCGATAAAATCGAACGCGCCGCTCGGGGACTTCGCTTGACTCGGAAACCGCTAGCGCGCGGGCTTGCCTTCGACGTGCATCGGGCCTTCAGCGGGCGCCGGGCGATCCACGGCCCGCGGATCGAGGAGCGCCGCGCTCTCCTTGCCGACGGCGACGGGGCTGCCGTCGATCCACACGGTGTTGCGCCCGTCGCTTCGCTTCACGTAGCCGGTCATCACGGGGACGCCGGAGCGGTTGCCCGTGGGCGAAACTTCGCCCACGGGAGGATCGCCGCGGCGGATGCGGTCCAGGCGGGCGCGCTCCTCCGGCGTGGTGAAGAGCGTTCCGAGGTCGGCCGCGCCCGCGGCCGTGGCCACGAGGCACGCGGCGATCGCCACGAGGGGCTTACGACGGGCGGCTGCCACGTTTCTCCTTGAGTGTCACCCACTCGAGCGTGCACTCGGCCTCGACGCGCGGTGCCAGCGACTGCGGGTCGCTCGCGTCCAGCCGGTGAAGCAGGCAGCGGTCGGCGAGGTAGAAGCCCTGCTGGTTGCGAGCGAGCCCGTCGATGAAGGCGAAGAGGTCTCCTTCGTGCAACGCCCGCGCGCGGATCTTCACGCGGCTCGACAACACCTCCATCGACGAATAGACGCGGCCACCCGGGAGCTGCAGCACGCGCTGCGGGGCGATCTCGTAGTCGAGCGACGCGAGCTGGTTGCGCGCGCGCAGGTTGTTCACGAGCTCGACCACGTCGAGCCGGCGCTCGCTCTGCAGCACGCCGCGGTCGACCAGGGTGCGGAAGACCTCCGAGGACTCCTGCAGGCTGTCGCGTTCGCGCCTCGCGGCCTCGACCCGCGAGCGCGCGTCCTGCAGCCGCTTTCCCGTGTCGGCGCTGTCGCGCTTTTCCTTCTCCGCGTACCAATGGCTGCCCGCGACGATGCCCGCGCCCGCGGCGATCGAGACGACGAGGAGCGCCCAGGACAGGCGCAGCGCCCGGAATCCCTCGCGGTTGAATACCTGGCTCACGTCGCGCTCCGGTCGCGCTCGTGCGTGACGCGCAGCACGAATCGCGATTCCATGGTGGCCGGGTCGTGGTCCTGCAGGTGTCCCTGGAGCTCGAGAGTGGGGCTCGTGTCGAGCGGGCTTTCAACCACGTCGGCGCGGAAGCCCTCGACCTGCCCGATATCGTTCGCGAGGCGCTCGACCTCGGCGCGCGCGGCGCGGAAATCGTTGTTGGGCGCGCGCACCGTCGCTTCGATCAGCGCGACCTCGTAGCGGCCGCTGACGAACGGCGGATTGGGATCCTCGGCTGCATTCGCGGCATTGGTGATCGCGGCCGCCACGTTCCGGGAAGCCGACTTGACGGGCGGCGCCTCCTTGATCGTCGAGGCCTTGAGGCGCGGCGTGGCCTTCGGGTCGTCGGTGGCGAGCCACGAAACCTGGAGGAGCTTCACGTCGGGATGGCCGCGCAGCACGGTCGAAACCGGCAGCAGGAAATCCGTGATCGTCGGGTAGCCGCGCAGGGCGGCGTTGTAGAACGTCACCGCGTCGCGCATCGTCGTTCCGCCCACGCCGAAGGATGGCAGCGAGCGCACGATCTCGTCGGTCTCGTGGTTGAGCGCCACGATCTGCTGCGAGACCTTCTGGTCGCTCTCGGTTTCCTGGAAGACGCGCCACAGGTTCCAGGCGCCCCAGGCGAGGCTCGCGCCGAGCACGCCCGCGGCGAGCTGCGTGACCAGGATGCGCGCGCTGCGATGCGTGGCGTAACGGCGCATCTCCGGCGTGGCGAAGTGGTTCGGCGCCTTGCGCATGAGGAAGAGATGGACCATCACCTCCTCGGCCGTGGAGTCGAGCGGCGGCGGCTTCAGGCCAAGCTTGATCGCGACCTCGTCCATGTCGAGCAGGCGGTACTGGAGCTGGGCGAAGTCGCGCAGCGACGTTTCCACGTTCGCGCGGTCGTTGCGGTGCACGAGCACGCACACTTCGAGGCGGTCGTCGTGCGCGAAGTTGCGCAGGCTGTCGAGGTATTGCCAGGTGCGCGTCGTCTCCTCGGCGAGCATGCCGCCCAGCGTCTGGCCCTCGGCGAGGTCGATCGGAGTGAGGCGGCTGAACCGGATCTCGCGGTCGCGGAAATACGTCTGGCGCATCGCGTCGCCGGGCGTGAACGTGACGAGCAGCATGTGCGGGAAGAGCAGGTCGAGCTCGTCGAGCAGCACGCCGCTGAATACGGCCGCCGAATGGATGCCTTCGAGCGGGACCTTGAGGCGCTCGATCATCTCGAGCCAGACGCGCAGCACCTCGGGGTTCGTGACGGCGGTGTAGATCACGCGGTCGTCGCGGCGACCGTCGCCCTCGCGTCCCTGCACCTGCGCATAGCGGTACGGGGTGTTGCGATAGATCTGCGAGAGCTTGCGGCTCACGATCGCCTCGCGGTCGCCGGCGCCCACGTGCGGGATGTTGTCGAGGCGCAGGTCCTCTTCCGAGAGGTCCGTGAAGATCCGCGTGGGCGTGGTGGGCACCTGGGCGAGGTAGCGCTCGAAGGCCGCGGCCCCGGCGCCCGACACGGCGAATTCGCGGCGCGACACGATGCTGCGCCCGCTCGTGAGCAGGCTCACGAGGCGCGTGTTGGTGAGGTATAGGAAGTGGCGCACGCGGCGGAGCCTAGAACTTGATCTTCGAGATCACGTCGTAGATCGGCAGGAAGACCGAGTAGAGGATCGCCATGATGAGCCCGCCGAGGACCACCGTGGTCACGGGACCGAGCAGCGTCTGCATCTTGCCGATGCTGTCGCGCACTTGCCGGTTGTAGAAATAGCTCACGTTGAGCAGCGCCGTGTCCAGGGCGCCGGTGGACTCGCCCACGCGCAGCATGCGCAGCACGAGCGGCGGGAAGAGCTTGGTGGCGATGAACGCCTGCGAGATGCCCTGTCCCTCGGAGATGCTGCGCCCCACGCGCTGCAGGCCTTCCTCCATCACGCGGTTGCCCACGATCTTCTCGCAGATCTGGATGCAGTCGAGCACGCTGATGCCCGCGCGGTAGAGCATCGCGAAATAGGTCGAGAAGCGGGCGAGGATGATCTTCTGCCGCACGGGCCCCAGCACCGGGAGCCTGAGGCCCAGCACATCGATGAAGCGCTGCACGCGCTCGTTGGTCTTCGCCGCGAAGTACATCGCGAAGCCCGACGCGATGGGGACGCCCAGGAGCAGGTACCAGTACTTCACGAAGATTCCCGAGATGAAGACCAGCACCTCCGTCTCGCGCGGCAGCTTCGGCACGAGCGTCTTGAACGTCATAGCGAGCTGCGGGACGAGGAAGACCATGAGCACGAAGATGACCGCGATGATCACGACGAAGACGATGGCCGGATACATCAGGGCCTTCTTCGCCTGGCCCGCCATCTCGTCCTGCCACTTGAGGTTCTCGGAGAGCTCGTCCAGGACCTCGACCATCTGCCCGCTCTGCTCGCCGGCCCGCATGAGCGCCACGAACACGTTGTCGAAGCAGTACGAGTGGTTCGCCATCGCTTCGGAGAGCTTGAGGCCGCCCTCGATGTCCTCGACCATGCTCGCGAGCACCTGGCGGAAACCCGCGTTGTCCACGGTGTCGCGCAGGTCCGTGAGCGCCTCGATGATGTTCACGCCCGCCTTCAACAGCTGCGAAAGGTGGAAGCAGAACGTGATGAGCTCCTGCCGCGAGACGTTGCGCGTGCGCGCCGCCGTGGATCGCTTCACGCCTTCGAACGTGATGAGGTCGAGCCCGAGGCGCTTCAGGCGCAGCTCGAGGTCGATCGCGTTGGCGGCGTCGAGGTTCCCCGACGACAGCTGCCCGTCGACGTCGACGGCGCGGTAGGCGAAGAGCGCCATGGCGAGCGCCCCTAGATCACGCGGTCGGTGAGGTCGACCACGCGGGAGATCTCGTCGAGGCTCGTCTGCCCGAGCAGCACGCGCGCGATCGCGTCGTCGGCGAGCGTGCGGAATCCCTTGCTCGTCGCGTCGGCGCGGATCTCGCGGCCGGTGGCGCGGCGCGCGATGAGCTCGTCGATCTCGGCGTCGAGCTTGAAGAGCTCCATGATGGCCACGCGTCCCTTGTATCCCATGTTGTCGCAACGCGCGCAGCCGACCGCCTGGTAGACGGGGCGCGTGTCGTCCGCGTCGATGCCGAGCAGCCGGCGCGAGCCCGCGTCGGGGTTGACCGGCGCCTTGCATTGCGAGCAGAGCTTTCGCAGAAGCCGCTGGGCGATCACGCCGATGATGTTGCCGGCCATGATGTCGGGCAGCACGCCCAGGTCCATCAATCGCGGGATCGCGCCGATGGAGGAGTTGGTGTGCAGCGTGGAGTACACCTGGTGGCCGGTCATCGCGGCGCGGAAGGCCATCTCCGCGGTTTCCTGGTCGCGGATCTCGCCGACGAGGATCACGTCCGGGTCCTGGCGCATCATGGAACGGATGCCGCTCGCGAAGTCGAGTTTCACGACTTCGTTCACCGACGTCTGGCGGATCATCGCCATCGGGTATTCCACCGGATCCTCGAGGGTCATGATGTTGATGCCCTCGGTGTTGATGTAGTTGAGGATCGAGTAGAGCGTCGTCGTCTTGCCGCTGCCCGTGGGGCCCGTCACGAGGATGATGCCCTCGGGGCGCGCCAGCATGAGCTTGAGCGTCTTCAGGTCCTCGGCGTGCAGCCCCAGGTCCTCGATGGGCACGATGCCCTTGTCGCGATCGAGGATGCGAAGCACGATGTTCTCGCCGTGCGTCGTCGGTTGCGACGACACGCGGAAGTCCACCTGGTGCCCCGAGAGCGTGAGCGAGATGCGTCCGTCCTGCGGCGCCCGCGTCTCGGCGATGTTCATGCCGCTCATCACCTTGAGTCGGACCACCATGGCGGCCCAGTAGTTCTTGTGCAGGCTGCGGATCTGGCGCAGCACGCCGTCGATGCGGTAGCGGATGCGCAGGAACCCCTGCTCCGGCTCGAAGTGGATGTCGGACGCGCTGTGCTTCACGGCGTCGTTCAGCAGCGCGTCCACGAGGCGCACGACCGGCTGCGAATATTCGTCGAAGTCCGCGGCGAGCGACTGGTAGTCGATCTCGCCGGTCTCGATCTCGTTCAGGATGCCGTCGATCGACAGCTCGAATCCGTAGTGGTGCTCGATGCCGATCGTGATGTCTGATTCGCGCGCGAGCACCTGGTCGATGCGCAGGTCCTCGCGGGCGAGCGCGCGGATCTGGTCGAGCGCCACGACGTTCGCGGGGTCGCTCACGGCGATGAGCAGCAGCTTCTTGTCCGCGTCGTAGCTCACCGGCATCACGTGGTAGCGGCGTGCCATGTCCTTGGGCACGAGCGCGATCGCCGCGGGGTCCACGATCGTGTTCTCGAGGTCGATTGACACCTGGCCCAGCGTTTCCGAGAGGATGTCGCGGATCGTGGCCTCGGTCACGAACCCGAGCGTGACCAGCACCTTGCCCAGCGGAGCCTTGAAGCGCTTCTGCTCGGTGAGCGCGATGTTCAGCTGGTCCTGGCTGATGATCCCCTTGCCGAGCAGCGTCTGGCCGAGCGGGACCTGGGAAAGGGGCGCGGCCTGGACGGTGCCCATGCTCAGCCCTTCAGCTGCGCGAGGCGGCGCGCCGCGATCTGGGGATCGAACTGCGTGGCCTGGTTGCGAGCCGCCTCGATGGCGCGCTCGTAGTATTCCGCGGCGAGCTTCGGCTGGCGCATGTGGTCGAGGCTCACCGCGAGGTTGTATGCGTAGTCCCCGCTCGTGGGCTCGACGCGGTAGGCCTCGAAGTACTCGACCTGCGCTTCGCCCCAGCGCGACTGGATCGCGAAGAGGTTGCCGAGCGTGAAATGCAGCGCGGCGCTGCCCGGGTTCATCGCGAGGTCGCCGCGAAGCCGCGTCTCCGCGTTGTCGGCCCGGGAGAACTCCGCGACCGACGCGAGGCCCGCCATCGCCGTCGGATTGCGCGGATCGATGTCGAGCGCCCGGCGATAGTGGCTCGAAGCGAGCATGCGATTGCCCGAGCGCGCCTCGATCGTGGCCAGGCCGAGCAGCGCGTCGAGGTTCATCGGATCCGCATCGAGGGCGGCGGTATAGCTCCGGTGCGCGGCGGCGATGTCGCCCGACACCAGCTCGCGGTATCCCCGCGCCACGTCGGGCGAGACGCGGGGCTTTTCGCGCGAAGGCGCGAGCTTGAGCGGCGGCGTGTCCGCCGGCGTCGAGGATTCCTTGAGCAGCGCGGCGACGGTTTCACGCACGCGCTCGTTTTCGGGCGCTTTCGGCGGCACGGCCTTTTCCCTGGCGGCAGCTTCCGCGGCGACCGTCACGGCCTGCGGCGTTCCCGGTTGAATCGCTGTGGATGGCTGTTGCGGAGGCGAGAAGGCCTCGACCTTGGGGGCCGCGGGCTGTGGCGCGTCGGGAGCGGTTGTGATCGAAGTGATCGGGCCCACGGTCGGCAGTGGCGCGGCCTTCGCGCGGCCCACGCCGCCGCGGGGCGCGAACGAACTCATCTGGTACCACACGTAGCCGCCCGCGCCGAGCACGACCACGGCGATCACGCCGATCGCGATCCACAGGAACGGGGCCTTGCGCGCGGGGGCCGCGGCGCCGGCCTTGGCCGCGGCAGCTTCCTTCGCCTGGAACACGTTCTGCGCGGTCTGCGCGTCACCGCGCGCCGGCGCGATGCCCGCGCCCGGTGGGGTCGTAAGCGGCTGCAGCTCGAGGTTCGCTGCGGCGACCCTCGGCAATCCTGCCGCGGTGGGTTGGGGAATGACCGCGGGCGTCACGCCCTCGGGCTTTCCACCGCCCTGGCGGGCGATCTTCTCCTGTTCCGCGCGCTTGAGCGCGTCGAGAAGCAGGCTCAAGGCGTTCCCTTCGGTGGCGGCACGTCCGGCGTGGACGTCGTCGCCGGCGTGAAGCACGGCTTGCCGTCTTCGGCGCGCGCGCGATTCTCGAGGTTCTGCAGTTCTTTCTCGAAGCACGGGATCGCCGTGCGCGTGTCCTGGAAGAAATCCTTGTCGGGCACGTAGCGCCTGTAGCTCGCGAGGTCGCCCTCGATGCTCGGCTCGCGGATCACGATCCCGCGGATGAAGATCACGAGCTCGCTCTTGATCGCCTGGTCGTTGCGCTGGCTGAAGAGGTCGCCGAAGATCGGGATGCGGGAGGCGATGGGAAGCCCCGTGGTCTTGCCCTCGAAGCTGTCCATCATGAGGCCGCCCAGGATCGCGGTCTGCCCGCTCTGGAGCTTGAGCACGCTTTCCATCTCGCGCGTCTGCGTGACTGGAATGAGGTTCGTCACTTTCGCCGCGGCGAGCGACGGATTGGGGTCGGCGACCGTGTCGATGATGCGCGTGACGGTCGGCCGCAGGCTGATCGTCACCAGGTCGCCCTCGCTGATCTGCGGCGTCACGTTCATGATGAATCCGACCGGCACGACGTTCTGCGTCGTCGTGAAGGTCTGGGTCGTGGAGTTCTGGTTGAGCGCCGTGGTATCGGCCCTCACCGTGAAGTACACGCGGTTGTCGACGACCTTGAGAGTCGCGGTCTGGTTGTTGAGCACCATCAGCATCGGCGTGGAGAGCACGCGCGTCTTGCCGAAGGTGTCTAGGAGCTTCACCGTGCTCGCGATCGAGCCGCCCGAGGCCGCATTCGGGTTGCTGTAGCCGACGGTGAAGGACGACGTGCTGAGCACGTTGGTGGTCTGCGACAGCGACGGCGGAGCGAAGGCCTGCGTGAAGCTGTAGCCGAGGCCGTTGAGTCCCAGCGCGGACCAGTCGACGCCCGACTGGTAGTTGTCGTTCAGCGAGACCTCGACGACAGTCGCCTCGATGAGCACCTGGCGGCGCGCGGAGGCGGCGAGCTTCGACAGGAACTCCTGCACCTTCTCGTGCTGGCGCGAGGTCGCGCGCACCATCACCACGCCGGTCTCCGGATTCACGATCACGGCCGCGGCTTCGCGGAACGTGAGCTTCTGCTCGACGAACTCCGAATTCTGGTTCGCCTGGTCGGCGCCCGGGCCCGTCACGGTCGAGGTCGTGCCCCCGGGCGTCGTGACCGTGCGCGTGGAGGCCCTCGGGACGGTGGTCCGCTGCTGGCTCGTCGCCGACGCCGATTGCGTGCGTCCCTGCACGAACGTCTCGCTGCTTCCCTCGGGCAGGAGCTTGTCGGTCTCGCGCAGCAGGTCCTTCACGTTCCTCTCGAGCGTTTCCCAGAAGCGGTTGCGCGCGACGGCGTTCAGGGTGAGCGTGGAGTTGTTGGCGTTCGTGCCCGAGGCCGCTCCGCCGGCGCCGGTGATTCCGCCCGAGATCACCTGCGTCGAGATGCCGACCGTCTCGGTCACCTCGCGCGACATGTTCACGTAGTCGACGTGGTAAGTGCGCAGGAACGGCGAATCGGGCATCACGCTGATCGTCTGACCGTCGGACTCCCAGCGCATGTCCACCTGCTTCGACATGCGCGTGAGGATCTGCTTGAGGGTCTGGTCGATCGCGTTCAGGTTGACGGTGCCTTCGATCCCCGGATGGATGTCGAAGTTGATCTTCGTCTCGCGCGCCATCGCGAGGAGCACTTCGCGCACGGGCTGGTTCGCGACGACGACCGAGTAACGAATCTCAGCTTCGCGCGCCTGCGGCGCGGGCGGCGTGGGAACGGAGCGCACGACATCCGGGATGGCCGACGCCGACGCTGCGGCGGGCGGCGTCGGAGCCTCGATATGGCCCTCGGATTTCACCAGTGGCCGCGTGCCGCAGCCCGCGATCGCGACGAGCAGCGCGAAGCACGGGGCCGAAGCTAAAAACCGCATGCAGGAGTTTCCGTAAGTGTTTGTTTTATGAACAGAACCGCGCCTTCTTTCCTTTATATCGTTTTCAGGGGGGAAACGCAAATGAAATCCCCCCTTTTCGGGAGTGATTTGACCCCTCGAAACGAGAGCGAAAAGGGCTACCTGCGTTCGGCGCGAAGCGCGTCTTCGCGCACGCCGTCGAGGGAGCGCACGTAGGGACGGAATTGCTTGAGATTTTCCGGAAGCGCGGCGAGCGCGACTGTCGCGTCGTTGCGCTCGTCGAACGCTCCGAGGATCACGCCCACCCGGGGGACTTCGGGGCTTCCCGCGGGCACGAGGTAGAGCTTGTCGGGCACGACCGCTCGCCCGGCTTCCGAGAGGTAGTTCTCGATGTAGCCGCGTTCGCGCGCATCGGCCACCATGAGCTGCACCGCGTAGCGGCTCGAAGGCGTCGAGATGAGTTGGCGTCCCGCGGCGAGGCGCGCGTCGACGGCCGGAGAGGGCGCTTCCGCGGGCACGGGCGACGATTTGGCGGATTGCGGCGCCGCGACAGAGGCGGGCGAAGGCGATTGCGACGGAATGGGCGCGATCGCCGCGGGCGCCATCGACGCCGCGGGTGGAGAAGCGACTGCGGAAGGCACGGGCATGGCGGCGGCCGCCGGCGCCGGCGCCGGGGCGGCCACCAGGTGCGCGAGAACGAATCCGATGACGACGCCGATTCCGAGCCCCGCGGCCGCCGCGAACGCGAGGCGCCGCGGCGATTCGCGTTGCATCAGCACGATCTGCGTGTCGGTCACCGCGGCGCGCGCGTGGTCGGCGGTCACCGTGTGCGTGCCGGCGGCGAACGCCGCGAGCAGCGTCTTGTCGGCGAAGATGTTGATGCGGCGCGTGAGCCCCTCGGAGGCCTCGCCGATGATGCGAAGCACCTCGGCATCGAAGAGGTCCGGCCCGTGATAGCCCGCGGCCCGCAGGCGGAAATTCACGTAGTCGCGGATCTCGCGCGGCGGAAGCGGCGCCAGCATGAAGCTGTGCGTGATGCGCTCGCGAAGCTGCCGCATGTTCGGCAGCGCGAGGTGCTGGTCGAGCTCGGGCTGGCCGAACAGCACCAGCTGCAGCAGCTTCTCCGTCCCGGTCTCGAGGTTCGACAGGAGGCGCACCTCCTCGAGCGTGGCGAGAGGCATCGCATGCGCCTCGTCGATGAGTGCGACCACCTGCTTGCCTGAAGCGTGCACCTGGATCAGCTTCTCCTGGAGCATCTTGATCAGCTTCGTGGTGTTGGCGCCCGCGGTCTCCAGGCCCAGGTCCTCGGCGATCGCGGCGAGCATCTCGTCGCGGGTGAGGCTCGGCACGGCGAGATAGATCATCTCGACTGTCTCGGGGAGGCGCTCCATCAGCACGCGGCAGAGCATCGTCTTGCCGCTTCCCACCTCGCCGGTCACCTTCACCATGCCTTCGCCGGCGGTGATCGCGTAGAGCAGGGCCTCGAGTGTCGCGCCGCGATTGGCGCCCGAGAAGAAGAACTCGGTATGGGGCGTGATTCGGAACGGCGCTTCGCGCAGCCCGAAGTGTTCCAGGTACATGGTCATCGCGAGGAGGCCTTCAGCGCGAGGCGCGGGCGCGGTGTTTCAGCCCTGTGCGTCGCCGGAATCGGAAGCGGGCATTTTAGCACCGGAGCGCCCGGCGGATTCGAGGCGGCCGTAGAGCGTGGTGCGCGACACGCCGAGGAGCTTCGCCGCCTGCGAGATGTTGCCTTGCGCGATTTCCAGCGCGGCGTCGAGGTAGGCTTGCTCGGTGCTTTTCAGCGCCGCGTCGAGGCTGAACGGCTTGCCCGAAGCGAGCTCGGCGCGGGCGCGCGCCAGCGGGTCGCCGCGGCCATCAGTGCCGCCGGGCGAGAACTCCGCCTCGAGCTCCGCGATTCCGACCGCGTATCCCGCGTACTTCGTCGTGAGGCGGATCACGATGTTGCGCAGCTCGCGCACGTTGCCGGGGAAATCGTAGGCGAGCCAGCGGGCCCGCGCCGGCGCATCGAGCTCGAAGGCCTTGGCGCCGGATTTCGCGGCGAAGAGCGCGCGGTAGTAGTCGAGGAGCTTCAGGCGATCGTCGCCCAGGTCGCGCAGGCTCGGCACGCCCAGCGTGAATACCGAGAGGCGGTGGTAGAGATCGGAACGGAAGCGCCCGGCCTTCACTTCCTCGCGCAGGTCGCGATTGGTGGCGGCGACGATGCGCGCCCTCGACACGCGCGTCTGCGTTTCGCCGACGCGCTGGTACTCGCCGTTCTCGAGCACGCGCAGCAGCTTCGCCTGCAGCTCGCCCGGAAGCTCGCCGATCTCGTCGAGGAAGAGCGTTCCCTCCGCGGCGTCCTCGAAATACCCCGATTTCGCCGTTTGCGCCCCGGTGAACGCGCCCTTGGCATAGCCGAAAAGCGTGGGTTCCACGAGCGAGGGAGAGATCGCGGCGCAGTTCAACGCGAGGTAGGGCTCCTTCGCGCGCGGGCTCAGGTGGTGCAGCGAATAGGCGACGCGTTCCTTGCCGCTTCCCGATTCGCCTTCCACCAGCGCGGGGAAGGAGGAAGCCGCGTACAGGTCGATCTGGCTCCTCAGCCGGCGGAGCGCGGGGCTTTCGCCGATCAACGCGCGCACGTCTTCGGCATCGTCGCGCCGCGTGAGCGTTCCGGAGCGAAGCGAGCGCGCGAGGATCCCGCGAAGGACGTCGGGCTCGCAGGGCTTGGGCACGAGCTCGAGCGCGCCCAGCGCGCGCGCGCGCCTCGCGTTCGATTCCTCGTTCTGTCCCGTGAGCACCAGGATGCGCGCCTGCGGCGCGTGGGCGAGCAGGTCGCCGATCAGCTTGAAGCCCTCGTTGGGAAGGTGCGCGACCGGAGGCAGGCCGAGGTCGATCAGCGCGAGGTCGGGCTGCAGGCCCGCGCGCAGTTTCGCGACGGCCGAGGCGCGATCCACCGCGTGCGTGACCTCGTAGTCTTCCGCAAGGGCGAACGCGAGGCTCTCGCCGATCAGCGGATCGTCATCGACGAGCAGGAGGCTTGCCTTGTCCACCGGGCGATTATAGGGGAGGGTACCCGGTCAAAGCTGCTAAAATGCCCTTCCCTTCCCGGCAATTTTTCACTGCAATTTCCTCCGCGTGGCCGAAGAACTCCTGGTTGACGTGCGCTCGGTGAGCTTCTCCTACGGGCGGCGTCCGATCCTCAAGGGAATCGACATGCGCGTCCCGCGCGGCAAGGTCGTCGCGATCATGGGCGCGTCCGGCAGCGGGAAGACCACGCTGCTGCGGGCGATCGGCGGCCAGCTCAAGCCCTCCGCGGGATCCATCCGCGTCGCGGGCGAGGACATCAGCCAGCTCGATGCCGACGGGCTCTACGCGCTGCGCCGGCGCATGAGCATGCTGTTCCAGTTCGGCGCGCTCTTCACCGACATGGACGTGTTCGAGAACGTGGCCTTTCCCCTTCGAGAGCACACCGACCTACCCGAATCGATGATCCGCGACCTGGTCCTCATGAAGCTCGAAGCGGTCGGCATGCGCGGGGCGCACAGGCTGCGGCCGGCGGAGCTTTCCGGCGGCATGGCGAGGCGCGTGGCGCTCGCGCGCGCCGTGGTGCTCGATCCGACGCTCGTGATGTACGACGAGCCTTTCGCGGGCCTGGATCCGATCGCGCTCGGCGTGATCGGACAGCTCGTCCGCAAGCTGAACGACGCGCTCGGCGCCACATCCATCGTGGTCTCCCACGACGTCGTAGAGTCATTGCACATCGTGGACTACCTCTACTTCATCTCCGAGGGCGTGATCGTGGGCGAAGGCACGCCCGACGAGATCCGCGCCTCGACGCATCCGTACGTGCGGCAGTTCGTGCACGGCGGTGGCGAGGGACCGGTCGCGTTCCACTACCCCGCCCGGCCGTACGCGGCGGACGTGGGCCTCGCCGGAAAGGCCGGTCATGCTTGACGTCCGCCGCCCGCTCGCGCGCCTCGGGCACAACTTCATCGAGGGCCTCTGGCGCGTGGGGTCCATGGCGCGATTCTTCGCGCTCGTGATCGCCTCCTCCGCCACGAGCTTCGTGCGCTTCCGCCTGGTGATGCGCGAGGTGTACTACAGCGGCGTGCTCTCGCTCATCATCATCATCGTGTCGGGGCTCTTCATCGGCATGGTGCTGGGCCTGCAGGGATTCCAGACGCTTCAGAAGTACGGCGCGACCGAGTCGATCGGAGTGCTGGTGGCGCTGTCGCTCACGAGGGAGCTCGGGCCGGTGGTCTCGGCGATCCTGTTCGCCGCGCGCGCCGGCAGCGCGATCACCGCCGAGATCGGCCTCATGAAGACCACGGAGCAGCTCACGGCGATGGACATGATGGCGGTTTCCCCCATGGCGCGCGTCATCGCGCCGCGTTTCTGGGCGGGGATCATCTCGATGCCGATCCTGTCCCTGTTGTTCTCGGCGATGGGCGTTTTCGGCGGCTACATCGTGGGCGTTGTCCTGATCGGCGTGGACAACGGCGCCTTCTGGTCGCAAATGCAGGCGGCGGTGGAGTTCCGGTATGATGTTTTGAACGGTTTGTTGAAGGCATTCGTGTTCGGCGTTGCCGTGACGGTGATCGCCACATTCGAGGGCTACGACGCCCCGCCGACTGCCGAGGGCGTGTCCGGCGCCACGACGCGCACCGTGGTCACCTCCGCCCTGGTGATCCTTGCCCTGGACCTCGTGCTCACGGCATTCATGCTGCGCCCCGACGCCTGACCGACGGAAAGAAATGGAAAGAACGACAATCGATCTCTGGTTCGGCGCCTTCGTGACCGCGGGTTTCGTGGCGTTGCTCGTGCTCGCGCTGAAGGTCGGGAACCTCGGCGCCGAGCGCGCCACCCAGACCTATCGCGTGGAGGCGCGCTTCGAGAACATCGGCGGCCTCAAGGTGCGCGGTCCCGTGCGTAGCGCGGGCGTGCTCGTCGGCCGCGTTGCGGACATCAAGTTCGACAACGAGCGGTTCCAGGCGCAGGTGACCCTGGCGCTCGACAGCCGATACGCCTGGCCCAAGGACACGAGCGCATCGATCCTCACTTCGGGCCTGCTCGGCGAGACCTACATCGGCCTCGAGGCGGGGGCCGAGGACAAGAAGCTCGCGGCGGGCGACAGGATCCAGATCACGCAGTCCGCCGTCGTGCTCGAGAAGCTCATCAGCCAGCTGCTCTTCAGCAAGGCCCAGGAGGCGCCCGCGCCAAGCACGCCCGCTCCTGCGTCGCCGAAGAAGTAGGCGGAACCCGCGGCGCGGCCTCGTGGTCCAAGAGGCTCTCCAGCGACCACCACAAGGAAAAAAACGATGACCCGCATCCTCGCAGTGCTGCTCATGGCCCTCGTCCCGGCGCTCGCCGCGGCGCAGGAATCGCCCGAAGCCCTCGTGAAGCGCGTGAGCGACGAGGTGCTCACGATCATCAAGAACGACAAGGACGTCCAGTCGGGCAACATGACCAAGGTCGCGCAGCTCGCCGAGCAGAAGGTGCTGCCGCACTTCGACTTCGAGCGCATGACGCGCCTCGCGGTCGGGAAGAACTGGCGCGACGCGAGCGACGCGCAGAAGAAGGCGCTCGAGGGCGAGTTCCGCACGCTCCTGGTGCGCACGTATTCGAGTTCGCTCGCGGCCTATCGCAACCAGGTGATCGAGGTGAAGCCCGGCAAGACCGGCGCCGCGGACAAGGAGACCGTGGTGAAGACCGCCGTGGTCCAGCAGGGCGGCCCGGCGATCCCCATCGACTACTCGATGGAGAAGACCGATTCCGGATGGAAGGTGTACGACGTCGTGATCGACGGAGCGTCCCTCGTGACGACCTATCGCGGGACGTTCAACGACCAGATCCAGAAGGGCGGCGTCGACGGGCTCATCAAGTCGCTCAAGGAGCGCAACGCTTCCGGCGAGCCCGCGAAGAAGTGAACGGGGCGGGAGAAGCGGCCCAGGCTGGCGCCGACGAGGTACTGGCCCTCGATGCGGGCGAGCTTTCGTTCCAGACGATTCCGGCGGTGCTCGCGCGCACCGCCGATTATTCGACGCGCAAGGACCTTCCCCGCAAGCTCACGATCGATTTCTCCGCCGTGACCGGCGTCGATTCCTCCGCGGTCGCGCTGTTGCTCGACTGGCGGCGCATGGCGGTGGCGCGCGGCACGACGCTCATCTTCGTGAACCTGCCCGCGAACCTGCTTGCGCTCGCCGAGCTCTACGGCGTCGCGGACCTCATCCAACCGCACCAGGCCTGATGCTCGCGGTCGAGGCGCGCGGCGTCCGCAAGCGCTACGGGGACGTTCGCGCCCTCGCCGGCGTCTCGCTCGAGGTGGAGCAGGGTGAATTCTTCGGGCTGCTCGGCCCCAACGGCGCCGGAAAGACAACGCTCATCTCGGCGCTCGGCGGCCTCGCGCGGGCCGACGAGGGAACGCTCGCGGTGATGGGTCACGACGTGGCGCGCGACTACCGCTCCGCGCGCCGCGCGGTCGGCATCGTTCCACAGGAGATCGTGTTCGACCCGTTCTTCACGGTGCGCGAAACCCTTCGCCTCCAGTCGGGCTACTTCGGCCTGCGGCGAAACGACGACTGGGTCGATGAGCTGATCGACCGGCTCGCGTTGCGGGACAAGGCGAACGCGAACATGCGAAGCCTTTCGGGCGGGATGAAGCGGCGCGTGATGGTCGCGCAGGCCCTCGTGCATCGCCCGCCTGTGATCGTGCTCGACGAGCCCACCGCGGGCGTGGACGTCGAGCTTCGCCAGACGCTGTGGGCGTTCATCCGGGGGCTCAACACCGCGGGCCACACCATCGTGCTCACGACGCACTACCTCGAGGAGGCGCAGCAACTCTGCAGCCGCATCGCGATGATGAAGGAGGGGCGCATCGTCGCGCTCGATTCGACGGCGCGGCTCCTCTCGGATTTCTCGGAGCGCGTGCTGCGCGTGAAGCTCGAGGGACCCGAGGTGCCCCGATCACTCCTGGCGAGGGGCGCGACGCTGGATCCGGCCGGCGCCTGGCGCATTCCGATCGTCGACGTGGCCCACGTCGAGGAAGCGCTCCACGAGCTTCGCGCGGCCGGAGCCACGATCGCGAGCCTCGAGGTCGCGGAGCCGGAGCTGGAGGAAGTCTTCGTGAAGATCATGCGGCGCGAGGAAAGGCCCGTCGCGGCATGACCGGCTTCCCCACGCTCCTCTACAAGGAGGTCCTTCGTTTCTGGAAGGTGAGCTTCCAGACGGTGGCGGCGCCGGTGCTCACGACGCTCATGTACCTCCTCGTCTTCTCCCACGCGCTCTCCGACCACGTGCAGGCTTTCCCCGGCGTGCCGTACCTCCAGTTCCTGATCCCCGGCCTCGCGATGATGGCGACGCTGCAGAACTCGTTCGCCAACAGCTCCTCGTCGCTCATCCAGTCGAAGATCACGGGCAACATCGTCTTCATCCTGCTGCCGCCGCTTTCGCCCGCGGACATCTTCGCGGCATACCTCGGCGCATCCATCGTGCGCGGGCTGGTGGTGGGCCTGGGCGTGTTCGTCGCGACGGCGTGGATCGTCCCGGTTCCCGTGCTGCATCCGCTGTGGGCGATCGCCTTCGCGCTCGTGGGCAGCGCCCTCCTCGGAACGCTCGGCATCATCGCGGGCATCTGGGCGGAGAAGTTCGACCAGCTCGCCGCGTTCCAGAACTTCCTCGTGATGCCGCTCACGTTCCTCGCGGGAGTCTTCTACTCGACGCACTCGCTGCCGCCCTTCTGGCAGCTCGTCTCGCAGCTGAACCCTTTCTTCTACGCGATCGACGGATTCCGCTACGGGTTCTTCGGCCAGTCCGACGTGGCTCCGTGGGAGAGCCTCGCGTTTGCGACGGCCGCCTTCGCTGTCCTATCATGGCTCACGCTCCTGCTCCTGCGCCGCGGCTACAAGCTGCGGCACTGAACCGAAAAACCGAATGGTCGAGGCAAGCTCAATCGAAGCATCCATCCGCGCCGGACTCGAATGCACGCACGTCGAGGTCCAGGGCGACGGAGCGCATTTCGAGGCCGTGATCGTGAGCCCGCGATTCGCGGGCCTCGCGCGCGTGCGCCAGCACCAGCTCGTATACGCGGCACTCGGCGATCGCATGCGCTCGGAGATCCACGCGCTCTCGATGAAGACGCTCACTCCCGAGGAATGGTCGTCGCGCTGAACTTTCCGGCCCGGCCGGGTCTCCACAACAGACAATGCAGAAACTCTCGATACAAGGCGGCACGCGCCTGACCGGTGAAGTCCGCGTCGCGGGCGCCAAGAACGCGGCATTGCCGATCCTCACCGCGGCGCTCCTCACGGCTTCGCCCGTGCGCATCACCAACGTGCCCGAGCTGAACGACGTGCGCACGATGGTGAAGCTGCTCGAGCGCATGGGGGTCAGGGCGCGCGCGAGCGGCCACGAGGTCCACCTCGACGCCGCTTCGATCGCCGAACCCTTCGCCCCTTACGACCTCGTGAAGACGATGCGCGCGTCGATCCTCGCCCTGGGCCCGCTCACGGCGCGCTTCGGCGAGGCGCGCGTGTCGCTGCCCGGCGGCTGCGCCATCGGCGAGCGACCCGTGGACCTCCATATCAAGGGGCTCGCCGCCATGGGCGCCGAGATCGCGATCGAGGCGGGATACATCCACGCGAAGGCGAAACGCCTGAAGGGCGGCCGCATCTTCATGGACACGGTCACCGTGACAGGAACCGAGAACCTGATGATGGCCGCGTGCCTCGCCGAGGGCGAGACGCTCCTGGAGAACGCGGCGCGCGAGCCCGAGGTGGTGGACCTCGCGCGATGCCTCATCGCGATGGGCGCGCGCATCGAAGGACATGGCAGCGACGCGATCCGCGTGCAGGGCGTGAAGGAACTGCGCGGCGTGGACTACGCGGTGATGCCGGACCGGATCGAGGCCGGCACCTTCCTCGCGGCCGCGGCGGCCACGCGCGGCGACGTGACACTCACCGCGGCGCCGGTCGGAAGCCTCGATGCCGTGATCGACAAGTTGCGCGAGGCCGGGGCCGCGATCACCGTGGGCGACGCGACGGTGAAGCTCGCCATGCCGTCACGCCCGAAAGCCGTGAGCCTGCGCACCGCGCCGTACCCGGGATTTCCCACGGACATGCAGGCGCAGTTCATCGCGCTCAATTCCGTTGCGGAGGGGACCGCGCACGTGACCGAGACGATCTTCGAGAACCGCTTCATGCACGTGCAGGAGCTGCGCCGTCTCGGCGCGCGCATCGACATCGAAGGCAACACCGCGCTCATCACCGGCGTCGATGCGCTCGCGGGCGCGGCCGTCATGGCCACGGACCTGCGTGCCTCGGCGAGCCTCGTCATCGCCGCGCTCGTCGCGCAGGGCGAGACGGTGATCGATCGCATCTACCACCTCGACCGCGGCTACGAGCACATCGAGACGCGCCTCGCGAAGCTCGGTGCCCGGATCTCGCGGGTCTCCTGACGCGCCGGGTTATCCTCAGGAAATGATCACGCTCGCGCTGGCCAAGGGCCGCATCTTCGAGGAAACGCTGCCGCTGCTTTCGGCGGCCGGGATCAGTCCGTCCGAGGATCCGGAAGCCTCGCGCAAGCTCATCCTCGCCTCGCAACGCCCGGACCTGCGGCTCGTGCTCGTGCGCGCGGCCGATGTGCCTACCTACGTGCAATACGGCGCGGCCGACCTCGGCGTCGCGGGGCTCGACCTCCTCGCCGAGCACGGCGGCCAGGGGCTCTATCAACCGCTCGACCTCGGCATCGCGCGCTGCCGGATGGCGGTCGCCGTTCCCGAGGGATTCGACTACGCCGCGGCGGTGAAGCAGGGCGCGCGCATCCGCGTGGCCACGAAGTACATCCGCACGGCCCGCGAGCACTTCGCCGCCAAGGGCGTGCACGTGGATCTCATCAAGCTGTACGGCTCCATGGAGCTCGCGCCGCTCGTGGGGCTCGCCGACGCGATCGTCGACCTCGTCGACACGGGCAACACGCTCAAGGCCAATCGCCTGCGGGTGGTCGAGGAGATCATGCCGGTGTCGAGCCGCCTCATCGTGAATCCCGCTTCGATGAAGCTCAAGCGCGACGCGCTCGCGCCGCTCATCGAGGCGCTCGGGAAGGCGGCCCGTGGCTGAGCTGCGCCGACTTTCGAGCGCGCAGCCCGGTTTTTCCGCCGCGCTCGATGCGCTCCTCGCATTCGAGGCCGCGCAGGACGAGGGCGTCGAGCGCGCCACGGGAGAGATCCTCGAGGGCGTGAAGGCGCGCGGCGATGCGGCGCTCGTCGAATACACGGCGCGCTTCGATCGCTGGAAACCCGCGACGCCGGCCGCGCTGCGTGTCTCCATGGACGAAGCCGGTGCCGCCCTTCGCGCGCTGCCCGCGGCCGAACGTGAGGCGCTGGAGTTCGCGGCCGCGCGGATCCGCTCCTATCACGAGCGCCAGGTGCAGGATTCGTGGCGCGTGGACGGCGGCGACGGCACCGTTCTCGGCCAGCAGGTCACGCCGCTCGACCGGGTCGGCATGTACGTGCCCGGCGGCAAGGCCGCCTATCCGTCGTCGGTGATCATGGGCGCGATCGCCGCGAAGGTGGCAGGAGTTCCCGAGCTCGTGATGGTGACGCCCACGCCCGGTGGAGACCTCAACGTCCCGGTGCTCGCCGCGGCGGCGCTCGCGGGCGTGGATCGAATCGTGCGCGTGGGCGGAGCACAGGCGATCGGCGCCCTCGCCTACGGAACTGCCACCGTGCCCGCCGTGGACAAGATCGTCGGTCCCGGCAACGCCTACGTCGCGGCGGCCAAGCGCCGCGTCTTCGGTCGGGTCGGCATCGATATGATCGCCGGGCCCTCGGAAGTCCTCGTGATCGCCGACTCGAGCGCGAACGCCGACTGGGTAGCGATGGACCTCTTCTCGCAGGCCGAGCACGACGAGATTGCGCAAGCGATCCTGCTTTCGCCCGATGCGGCGTTCATCGAGCGCGTGGCGGAGTCCATGCGCCGGCAGCTCGAATCCATGCCGCGGCGCGCGATCATCACGGCGTCGCTGGCGGCGCGCGGCGCGCTGATCCTCGTGAAGGATCTCGCGGAAGCGTGCGAGATCGCCAATCGCATCGCGCCCGAGCACCTCGAGCTCGCGGTCGCGGATCCCGACGCGCTCCTCGCGAAAATCCGCCACGCGGGCGCGATCTTCCTGGGGCACCATGCGAGTGAAGCGCTCGGCGATTACTGCGCCGGTCCCAATCACGTGCTGCCCACCTCGCGGACCGCGCGATTCTCGTCTCCGCTCGGCGTCTACGACTTCCAGAAGCGCTCGAGCGTGATCGGGATCTCGCGCGATGCGGCGCAACGCCTGGGCCGCGCCGCGGCCACGCTCGCGCGGGCCGAGGGCCTGGAGGCCCACGCGCGCAGCGCCGAGTGGCGCATGAAGGATTCGCCGTGAACCGCGGCCCCGCGCAGCTCGTGCGCGACGACGTGCGCGCCATCAACGCCTATCACGTCCCTCCGGCGCAGGGCCTGGTGAAGCTCGATGCCATGGAGAATCCCTATCGCCTGCCCCCAGCGCTCGCCGCCGAGATGGGAAAGCTCCTGGCCGCCGTCGCGATCAACCGCTATCCCGATCCCACCAACGTGGCGCTCAAGCAGCGGTTGCGCGAAGCGATGTCGGTCCCGAACACGCTCGACATCGTTCTCGGCAACGGCTCGGACGAGATACTCCAGCTCGTGACGGTGGCGCTCGCGCGTCCGGGCGCGGCTGTGCTTTCGCTGGAGCCTTCGTTCGCCGTGTACAAGCTCGCGGCGGCCGCCGCCGGGATGCGCTACGTGGGCGTGCCTCTCAACGAGGACTTCACGCTCGACGAAGCGAAGCTCCTCGCCGCGATCGAACGGGAGAAGCCCGCGCTCACCTGGATCGCGTACCCGAACAATCCCACGGGAAACCTCTTCCCGCGCGAGGCGATCCTTCGAGTGATCGCCGCCGCCCCCGGGCTCGTCGCGATCGACGAGGCGTACTACGCGTTCTCCGGCGGCGCCTCGCTCCTCGACGAGATGGACAGGCATCCCAACGTGTTCCTCGTGCGCACGGTGTCGAAGCTGGGCCTCGCGGGCCTGCGTGTAGGACTGGGAATCGGCGCGCCCGGATGGACGCGCGAGCTGGAAAAGCTGCGCATGCCCTACAACGTGAACGTGCTCTCGGCAGCCGCGGCCGATTTCCTCCTCGGACATCGCGAGGTGTTCGACGCCCAGACACGCGACATCCTCGCCGAAAGGCGGCGCCTCGAGAATGCCCTGGACGCGATGCCGAAGGTGCGACGCTTCCCCTCGGCGGCGAACTTCGTCCTCGCCCGCGTGCCCGACGCGCCGGCGGCGTTCGAAGCGCTTCGCGAGCGTGGTATATTGGTCCGCACGTTCCACGGCACGCATCCACTCCTCACTCACTGCCTGAGGCTCACGGTCGGAACTCCCGACGAGAACACGCGAATGCTCGACGCGCTCGCCCAAGCCGTGGGCTGACACATGCGCAAGGCCGAAATCCAACGCAACACGCGCGAGACGCAGATCCGTGTCGCCGTCGATCTGGACGGCAGCGGCGCGGCGAAGCTCGCGTCGGGCATCCCGTTCCTCGACCACATGCTCGACCAGGTCGCGCGCCACGGCGCGATGGACCTCGAGGTGGACGCGAAGGGCGACCTGCACATCGACGCCCACCACACGGTCGAGGACATCGGCATCACGTTGGGCATGGCGGTGGCCAAGGCGCTCGGCGACAAGAAGGGCATCCGCCGCTACGGCCACGCCTATGTGCCCCTGGATGAAGCGCTCTCGCGCGCGGTCGTGGATTTTTCCGGGCGCCCCGGGCTCGAGTGGCACGTGGACTACACGCGGGCGCGGGTGGGCGAGTTCGACGTGGACCTCACGCACGAGTTCTTCCAGGGTTTCGTGAACCACGCGCTCGCCACCGTCCACATCGACAACATCCGCGGCGACAACGCGCACCACCAGTGCGAGACCGTGTTCAAGGCGTTCGCGCGCGCGGTGCGCATGGCGCTCGAGCCGGATCCCCGCGCCGCCGGCGTGGTCCCATCCACCAAGGGTTCGCTCTAAGGGGCTTCCACCGCCTTCGCGCCTTCGCTCTCATGCAACGCATCTCGATCGTGGACTACGGCATGGGCAACCTTCGGTCGGTGCAGAAGGCGCTCCAGCACGTCGCGCCCGATGCCGAGGTCGAGATCACGTCCGACGCGTCGCGCATCCGCGGCGCCGACCGCGTGGTCTTCCCCGGCCAGGGTGCGATGCCCGACTGCATGCGCGCTCTGAACGAGCATGGGCTGGGCGAAGCGGTGGCGAAGAGCACGCGTGACAAGCCGTTCCTCGGCCTTTGCATCGGCCAGCAGATGCTTTTCGAGGACAGCGCAGAGGGAAACACGCCCGGCCTCGCGCTGCTTCCCGGCCACGTGCGGTCCTTCGAGCGCGTGGCCGGCCTCAAGATCCCGCACATGGGATGGAACGAGGTCTGGCAGGCTTCGCCCCACGCCCTCTGGAAGGGCATCGACGACGGCAGCCGGTTCTATTTCGTCCACAGCTACTACTGCGATCCCTCAGACGCCGCCCTCACCGCCGGCACCACCCGCTATCCGGACGGCTTTACCTCCGCCATCGCGAGGGATAATATTTTCGCGACCCAATTCCATCCCGAAAAAAGCAGCGTCGCGGGGCTGACTCTTCTCAGCAATTTCTCCACATGGGATCCCTAGCGATTCCGCCGCGACTGCCATGATCATCATCCCCGCCATCGACATCAAGGACGGCCAATGCGTGCGCCTCGAGCAGGGCCGCATGGAAAAGGCCACTGTGTATTCGAGCGAACCGGGAAAGGCGGCGGCGCAATGGACCGGGATGGGCGCGACGCGCCTGCACGTGGTCGACCTGAACGGCGCCCGCGCCGGCAAGCCCGGCAACGAGGCCGCGATCAAGGCGATCATCGCGTCCGTGGATTCGGACGTGCCCGTGCAGCTGGGCGGCGGCATCCGCGACCTCGACACGATCGAGCGCTACCTGGACGACGGCGTGTCCTACGTCGTGATCGGCACCGCCGCGGTGAAGAACCCCGGGTTCCTCCACGAGGCCTGCGATGCGTTCCCGGGCCACATCATCGTGGGACTCGACGCGAAGGACGGCAAGGTCGCCACCGACGGATGGTCCAAGCTCACGGGCCACGACGTGATCGACCTCGCGAAGCGCTTCCAGGACTACGGCGTCGAAGCCGTGATCTACACCGACATCGGCCGCGACGGCATGATGACGGGCGTGAACATCGAAGCGACCGTGCGCCTCGCGCAGAAGCTGGCGGTGCCGGTGATCGCGAGCGGCGGCCTGAACGGCCTGGACGACGTGAAGGCGCTCATGGCCGTCGAGTCGGAGGGCATCACCGGCTGCATCACGGGCCGGGCCATCTACGAGGGCAAGCTCGATTTCGCCGCGGCGGTGAAGCTCGCCGGCGGCGAAGCGTAATTCGCGCGAAGGCGCGGCGCCCGTGCTCGCCAAGCGCATCATCCCCTGCCTCGACGTCCACGCCGGGCGCGTGGTGAAGGGCGTGAAGTTCGTCGAGCTGCGCGACGCGGGCGATCCCGTCGAGATCGCGCGCAAGTACGACGCGGCGGGCGCCGACGAGCTCACCTTCCTCGACATCACCGCTTCGAGCGACGCGCGCGACACGATGGTCGACGTGATCGAGCGCGTGGCCGACCAGGTCTTCATTCCCCTCACGGTGGGCGGCGGCGTGCGCTCCGTCGAGGACGTGCGCAAGCTGCTCAATGCCGGCGCGGACAAGGTGAGCATCAACACCACCGCGGTCGAGCGCCCCGAGGTCGTCGAGGAAGCCGCGGGCTTCTTCGGCTCCCAGGCCATCGTGGTCGCGATCGACGCGCGAGCATCGGCCGGCGGGCGCTGGGAGGTCTACACCCACGGCGGGCGCAAGGCTCGCGGCCTCGATGCCGTAGAATGGGCCCGCGAGATGACGCGGCGCGGCGCGGGCGAGATCCTCCTCACGAGCATGGACCGCGACGGAACCAAGAGCGGCTTCGACCTCGCGCTCACGCGGGCCGTATCGGAAGCGGTGACGGTCCCGGTGATCGCGAGCGGCGGCGTGGGAACGCTCGAGCACCTCGCGCAAGGCGTCGAGATGGGCAAGGCCGACGGACTCCTCGCGGCATCGGTATTCCATTTCGGCGAGATCACCATTTCCGACGCGAAGCGCTTCCTCGCGTCGCGCGGAATCGAGATGCGGCTCTGACATGGGCGACTGGATCGAGACTGTGGCGTGGAATTCGGACGGGCTCGTTCCCGCCGTGGCGCAGGACGCCGCGAGCGGCGAAGTGCTCATGCTCGCGTGGATGGATCGCGAGGCCCTCGCGCGCACCGTCGAGTCCGGAGAGGCCCACTACTGGTCGCGATCGCGCAGGAAGCTCTGGAAGAAGGGCGAGACCTCGGGCCACGTCCAGCGGGTGGTCGAGGTGCGCGTCGACTGCGACGCCGATGCGGTCCTGCTTCGCGTGGAGAGCGTGAAGGGCATCGCATGCCACACGGGACGGCGCCGCTGCTTCTTCAGGCGGCTGGATGCGCGAACGGGCGAGAAGCGCTGGGTGGAGACCGATCCGGTCCTCGCCGATCCGGGAAGCTTCCGCGATGGCTGAGCGCAGCATCCTCGAGCGCCTGGAGCAGGCGATCGCCGAGCGTCGCGGGGCCGATCCGTCGTCGTCCTACGTGGCGTCGCTGAACGCAAAGGGACTGGACCACATCCTCAAGAAGATCGGCGAGGAGTCGACCGAGACCGTGATCGCCGCGAAATCGGGCGATCGCGCGGCCATTGTCCACGAGACCGCCGACCTCTGGTTCCATTGCCTGGTGATGCTCGCTTGGAATGGAGTGCCGGTCGCGGAAGTCCTTGCAGAACTGGGGCGGCGCGAGGGCCGTTCGGGCATCGAGGAGAAAGCCTCCCGCACGAAAGGAAAGCCGCAATGACCGACTGCATCTTCTGCAAGATCGTCGCGGGCCAGATCCCGAGCCGCAAGGTGTACGAGGACGACGACATGCTCGCCTTCCACGACATCAATCCGGTCGCGCCGGTGCACTTCATGATCATCCCCAAGAAGCACATCGACTCGCTGTCGGACACGACCGACGCGGACGCCGCGGTCCTCGGGAAGATGATGGCGAAGGCCGGGCGCCTCGCGCGCGAGCAGGGCACGCCCGAAGGCTTCCGGACCATCGTGAACACGGGCCGGATCGGCAGGCAGGACGTGTATCATTTGCATATCCACATCATCGGCGGCCCCGATCCTCTCCCGCGCATGATCGCGAAGGAATAGGCCGCGCCTCCCGGAGAATCGAAATGGGCGGACTCAGCATCTGGCATTGGCTCATCCTGTTGGTCATCGTGCTTCTCGTGTTCGGCACGAAGAAGCTGCGCAACATCGGCGCGGACCTCGGCGGCGCCGTGAAGGGCTTCAAGGACGGCATGAAGGGCGGGGAAGAAGCGGCGAACAAGACCGAGATCGCGGCGCCCGGCAACACAATCGAAGGCGAGATCAAGGACCGGCAGAAGAGCTAGGCCCTGCGCGGGCCTGCCGCGTCCGACACGCATGTTCGATTTCGGTTTCTCGAAGTTACTCCTGCTCGGCATCGTAGCGCTGGTCGTGATCGGGCCCGAGCGCCTGCCGCGCGTTGCGCGCACGATGGGGCACCTCTACGGGCGACTGCAGCGCTACGTGACCCAGGTGAAGGCGGACATCCATCGCGAGATGGAAGCGGCCGACCTCGGCAAGATGAAGACCGAGCTCGAGAGCGCGGCGCGCTCGTTCCAGAGCGAGGTCGAGTCCAACGTGCGATCGATCGAGTCGGAGGCGCGCGAGACCCAGTCCTCCATCGAAAAGGCACTCGACGTGCAGGCTCCGGCCGCGAACGAAACGGCTACGCCCGCCGTGCCCGCGCCCACCGAAGACGCGCCCACGGCCCAGCTCGAGCTCGGGATCGAGGAGCCCGCGTCCCAGGCTTCGACGCGCGATCGCGCCGTCGGGTAGGCGCCGGGCGAGCCGATGCAGGAAATCCAGGAGACCTTCCTCTCCCACCTGATCGAGCTGCGCGAGCGACTGGTGCGCAGCCTCGTGGCGATCGGGATCCTGCTCGTGCCCGCGCTCTACTTCAGCTCCGAGCTCTACGACCTGCTCGCGCAGCCGCTCATGAGCACGCTTCCACCGGGAGCGCACATGATCGCCACGGGCGTGATCACGCCCTTCCTCATTCCGATGAAGATCGCCGCCATGGCCGCGTTCATGGGGGCGCTGCCCTACGTGCTCTTCCAGGCGTGGGCCTTCGTGGCGCCGGGCCTCTACGCGCACGAGAAGAAACTGGTGCTGCCGCTCATCGTGAGCAGCACGATCCTCTTCTTCTCCGGCATGGCGTTCTGCTATTTCATCGTCTTCGGGCGCGTCTTCGCGTTCATCGCGAAGTTCGCTCCGCAGAGCGTGTCGGTGGCGCCGGACATCGAGGCCTACTTCAATTTCGTGCTCGGGATGTTCCTCGCGTTCGGTCTCGCCTTCGAGGTGCCGGTCGTGGTGGTGCTGCTGGTGCTCACGGGCATCATCAACACCGACCAGCTGCGCGAGTTTCGCGGCTACGTCGTCGTCGCGATCTTCACGCTCGCGGCGTTCATCACGCCGCCCGACGCGATCTCGATGATCTCGCTCGCGATCCCGATGTGCATCCTCTACGAGGTGGGGATCCTCGCGGCGCAGCTCGTGGAGCGCCGGCGCAAGCGCGAGTCGGCGCCCGAAGGCGGGCGCGACTAGGGAGCGTTGGGGTCGGTGCGCGGTCGCGCGCGCCGCTTGCCCACCATCACGTCGAGGCTGACTTCCTGGCTGCGCCGCAGGACGCGCACGGGCACCGACTTGCCCGGGGCCGTGGCGGCGATGGCGCTGATCGTCGCGTTGCCGTTGGCGACGGGCTGCCCGCCGATCGCGACGATCACGTCGCCCAGCTTCAGGCCGCCCTTGTCCGCGGGGCTTCCGCGCTCGATCGCGCCGACGATGGCGCCGCGCGTGCTCTTCAGTCCCAGCGACTCGGCGAGCTCCGGGCTCACGTCGGCGACCTCGATGCCCATCCAGCCGCGAGCGACGCTGCCGGTCTCGATGATCTCTTCCATGATCCGCTTGGCGAGGCTCACGGGAATCGCGAACCCGATGCCCTGGTAGCCGCCGGTGCGCGAGAAGATGAGCGTGTTGATGCCGATGAGGTTGCCGCTCGAATCGACGAGCGCGCCGCCGGAGTTTCCGGGATTGATCGCGGCGTCGGTCTGGATGAAGCGGCCGAACGGATTCGCGCTGCCGATTTCCCTTCCCGTCGCGCTGATGATTCCCATGGTGACGGTCTGGCCCACGCTGAACGGATCGCCGATCGCGAGCACGATGTCACCGACCTTGGCCTGGTCCGACGAGCCGAACGTGATCGGCGTGAGTCCCGAGGTGGGGACCCGGACGACCGCGAGATCCGTGTCGGGATCGCTGCCCACGATCTTGCCCGCGACCGTGCGTCCGTCGGCGAGGGTGACCTGGATGTCGGACACGCCCTCGACAACGTGGTCGTTTGTGAGGATGTAGCCCTCGCGGCTCACGATCACGCCGGAGCCGAGCGAGAGCTGGGTCTCCGGAGGCAAATTGAACTGCCCGCCGAAGAAGCGTTGGAAGGCGGGATCGTCGAGGATCGGGTTGTGGCGGCGCACCTGGCGAGTGGCCGAGATGTTGACCACAGAGGGCGTGGCCTTGCGCGCGGCCTCGCTGAACGAGAGCCGCGGCGCCTGCGGCGGCGCGGAGACGGGCGTCGCCGTCGCGGCCTGCGGCGGCTGGACCTCGCGAACCTCCACGACCTGGGTGCGCCAGGCGAGCCAGTCGGGTTTCACCAGGCTGACGACGAAGATCGCGGCGAGCGTGAGGGTGACCGCCTGCGCGAAAAGGAGCCAGAGCTTGCGCATCCCTCCTATTTTCTCACGAGCGCGTCGCGAATCTCACGCAGCAGCACGACGTCCTCGGGCGGGGCGGCCGGGGCCGGATTGCGGCGCAGGCGGTTCACCTGCCTCACCATCATGAACACGACGAAGGCCAGGATCACGAAGTTGAAGACGACGTTGAGGAAGTTGCCCCACGCGAGCACGGGTACGCCCGCCTTGCGAAGCGCATCGACCGCCATCGGGACACCCGGAGGCACGGCGGCGAGGGCGATGAAGTGCCCGGAGAAGTCGAGCCCTCCGGTGAGGCGCCCGATCACCGGCATGATGAGGTCGGTCACCAGCGATTCGACGATCTTCCCGAACGCGGCGCCCACGATCACGCCCACGGCGAGGTCCACCACGTTGCCCTTGACCGCGAATTCCTTGAATTCCGATGCGAAGCTCATGACCATCTCCTCCTTTTGAGCGCCCAATCTAGCCCACTTTAAGTCGGGTGGGCGAATCCGGTAAAATGCCGGATTAAACTCGTCCCCGCATCCTTTTTCCTTCCGGAACCCCCGCGCATGACCGCTATCGTCCGAGATGACGTCGACGACAAAAGACGCCGCCTGCTCCTCATCGCCACCGGCGTGGCCTCCGCCGCCGCCGGTGTCGGCGTAGCGGTCCCCTTCGCCGCCAGCTGGCTTCCGAGCGCCCGGGCTCTCGCCGCCGGCGCGCCCGTCGATGCCGACATTTCCCGCATCGAGCCGGGCCAGCAGATCACGATCGAGTGGCGCGGAAAGCCCGTGTGGCTTCTCAAGCGCACACCCGAGATGCTCGACCAGCTCCCGAAGCACGATGCGGTGCTGGTCGATCCCGAGTCCCACGATTCGGACCAGCCCAAGTACATCACCGGGCCGACGCGCTCCATCAAGCCGGAGCTGTTCGTGGCGACGGGCGTCTGCACTCACCTTGGATGCTCGCCGACCCTCAAGAAGGAGATCGGCGCGGCTTCCGACATGGGCGCCGACTGGCCGGGCGGCTACTACTGCCCGTGTCACAACTCCCGCTTCGACCTTTCCGCGCGCGTCTTCAAGGGCTCGCCCGCGCCGAAGAACCTCGCGATCCCGCCGCATCGCTACGCCAGCGACACGCTGATCGTGATCGGCGAAGACACGAAGGGAGCCTGAGATGGCCGCCCTGAACAAGCCTCCCGTCACCGAAGCCGGCCGCTTCAACGGAATCCTCACCTGGGTCGACCAGCGCTTCCCGCTGATGGCCCTCTGGAAGTCGCAGCTCTCGGAGTATTACGCGCCGAAGAATTTCAACTTCTGGTACTACTTCGGCTCGCTCGCGCTGCTGGTCCTTGTGATCCAGATCACCTCGGGCATCTTCCTCACGATGAACTACAAGCCCGACGCGGCGAGCGCGTTCGCTTCGGTCGAGTACATCATGCGCGACGTGCCCGGCGGCTGGTTCATCCGCTACATCCACTCGACGGGCGCCTCGATGTTCTTCGTGTGCGTCTACCTGCACATGGTGCGTGGCCTCATGTACGGCTCGTACCGCAAGCCCCGGGAGCTCACCTGGCTCTTCGGCGTGATGATCTACCTCGCGCTGATGGGAGAGGCCTTCTTCGGCTACCTGCTGCCGTGGGGCCAGATGTCGTACTGGGGCGCGCAGGTGATCATCAACCTCTTCGGCACCGTTCCCTTCATCGGCGAGGCGCTCGCGGTGTGGATCCGCGGCGACTACAACGTCTCGGACGCGACGCTGAACCGCTTCTTCGCGCTGCACGTCGTGGCGCTGCCCCTGGTGCTCCTGGGGCTCGTGGCCGCGCATCTCATGGCGCTGCACGAGACCGGCTCGAACAACCCGGATGGCGTCGAGATCTACAACGACATCGATCCGAAGAGCGGGCATCCGAAGGACGGCATCCCGTTCCATCCGTACTACACGATCAAGGATTTCTACGGCGTCGCCGTCTTCCTGATCGTGTTCTCGGCGATCGTCTTCTTCACGCCGGAGATGGGCGGCTACTTCCTCGAGGCGAACAACTTCATCCCCGCCGATCCGCTGAAGACGCCGGCGCACATCGCGCCGGTGTGGTACTTCACGCCGTTCTACGCGATGCTGCGCGCCGTTCCGCCGATGTTCCAATCGCAGTTCCCCGGCGTGGCCGTGATGGGTGCGGCGACGATGATCCTCTTCCTGGTGCCGTGGCTCGATCGAGGCAAGGTGAAGTCGATCCGCTATCGGGGGCCGAAGTACCGCGTGATGTTCACGCTCTTCATCTTCGCTTTCCTGGTGCTGGGCTACCTCGGCGTCGAACCCACCACGGTGTGGGGCCAATTCGGCAAGGACGTCCCGCTGATCGGCGGCGACTACATCGCGCTGTGGGTCGCGCGCGTGCTGACCGTCGTTTACTTCGCCTTCTTCATCGGGATGCCGTTCTACACCGCATCCGACAAGGAGAAGGCCGTGCCGAAACGGGTGACCTGGTGATGAAGAAGATCCTCGCCATCCTGCTGCTCGCGATTCCCTTCGCCGTCCTCGCCGAGGAAGGCGACCCGGTCCTCGATCGCGCGCCCATCGACCCGAACGACAAGCTCTCGGTCCAGCGCGGCGCGCAGATCTTCGTGAACCACTGCCTCAACTGCCACGGCGCGAACGTGATGCGCTACGCGCGCCTGCAGGACATCGGGCTCACGGAGGCGCAGATTCGCGACAACCTGATGTTCACGACGGACAAGGTCGGCGACACCATGACCACGGCGCTCGACCCGAAGATCGCGAAGGCCGCGTTCGGCGTGGTCCCGCCGGACCTGTCGCTCGCCGGCCGCTCGCGCAGCCCCGACTGGCTCTACAGCTACCTTCGCAGCTTCTACCGCGATCCCGCCTCGAAGACCGGCTGGAACAACCTCGTGTTCCCCAACGTCGCCATGCCGCACGTGCTCACCGAATACCAGGGCGTCCAGGCGCTCGAGGTCGAGCAGAAGATGGAGGAAAGCACCGGCGACATGCGCGTCACCAAGAGGCTCGTCCTCGAGAAGAAGGGCACGCTCTCGCCGCTGGACTACGACCGCTACACGGCCGACCTCGTGAACTACCTCGCCTACATGGGCGAGCCGGCCCAAACGAGCCGCAGGCACTGGGGCATTCTCGTGATGTTCTTCCTCGCCGCGTTCGCGGTGATCACGCTGATGCTCAAGAAGGAATTCTGGAAGGACGTCCACTAGGACGGCGACCGCCCCCGGCCACCGAGAGGGGCGGCGCAGAAGAGGTGAAGAAGACATGATGACGCTCTATTCGGGGATCACCGATCCCTTCAGCCACCGGTGCCGGATCGTGCTCTACGAAAAGGGCATGGATTTCGAGATCATCGATGTGGACCTCATGAACAAGCCCGAGGACCTCGCGGTGATGAATCCGTACAACCGCACGCCGGTCCTGGTGGAGCGCGACCTCGTGCTGTACGAGTCGAACATCATCAACGAGTACATCGACGAGCGCTTCCCGCATCCGCAGCTCATGCCGGCCGACCCGGTGATGCGCGCGCGCGCCCGGCTCTTCCTCTTCCGTTTCGAGCAGGAGCTCTTCAACCACGTGCAGACGCTCGAATCGGGCACGCAGAAGGCCCAGGAAAAGGGGCGCCTCTACATCCGCGAGAACCTGATCCAGATCGCGCCCATCTTCGTGAAGCAGAAATACATGCTGGGCGAGGAATTCTCGATGCTCGACGTGGCGATCGCGCCGCTGCTGTGGCGCCTCGACCACTACCAGGTGAGCCTCAACAAGCAATCGGCGCCGCTGCTCAAGTACGCCGAGCGCCTGTTCTCCCGCCAGGCGTTCATCGACTCGATGACCGCATCCGAGAAGGCGATGCGCCGCTGAAGCTGTAAGCTTGCGCTTATGGCGGACGTCTCGACCAAGCCGTACTTCATCCGGGCCATCTATGAATGGTGCTCGGACTGCGGCTACACGCCCTATGTCAGCGTGCGAGTCGACGACCGCACCCGCATTCCCATGGAGTACGTGAAGAACGGCGAGATCGTGCTGAACGTGAGCCTGAACGCCACCCGCAACCTCACGATCAACAACGAGCTGATCCAGTTTTCCGCGCGCTTCAGCGGAGTTTCCAGGGAAGTGAGCATCCCCGTCGATCGGGTGCAGGGCATCTTCGCCCGCGAGAACGGGCAGGGCGCCTTCTTCACCGTGGAGTCCCCGGCCGCCCTCGCGGCGGCTCCGGCGACATCGGCGGTCGCCGCGGCCGAGGCCGATTCCGAGCCTCCAAAGCCTCCCGCGGCAGGACGCGCGCGGCTCAAAGTCATTAAGTAAGCGCACACTTTCGCCGGCATAGCTCAGTCTGGTAGAGCAACCGCCTTGTAAGCGGTAGGTCCCCCGTTCGATTCGGGGTGCCGGCACCCCGCTCGAGAGGAGATCGCGAAATGACTCGTTCCCTGACCCTGGTCCTTTTCGCCCTCGGAACCGCAGCGTCGGCGGCGCCCCTGCAGGTCGTCACGGAAAACAACCCGCCCTTCAACTTCCAGGAAGGCAAGACGATCATGGGTACTTCGACCGCGGCGGTGCGCGACCTCCTCGCGAAGGCGGGAGTCGAAGCGAACATCTATGTCCTCAAGTGGGATGAGGCTTACTCCAGGGCCCAGAAGAACGCGAACACCTGCATCTACTCGGCGGTTCGCGTCGAGAACCGCGAGAAGCTATTCAGGTGGTATGGGCCCATCGGCACGAACGTGTGGGCGCTCTACGGGCTGCCGACCTTCGACAAGCAGCTCTCGAACGTGGGCGACGCGCGCTTCTACAGGATCGGCGGCGTGAAGAACGACGCCAAGGTCGATTTCCTCCGCGGCGAGGGCGCGTCGAGCATCCATGAAGCGCCAAGGGATTCGGAAAATCCCGGCCGCCTCGCCAAGCCGAAGACGGATCCGGACGCCATCGATCTCTGGATCACCACCCAGGCAACCGCCCGGGAAACGGCCGCCAAGGCCGGCGTAAGGGGCCTCAAGGAGGTCCTGGTCGTCAAGAAACAGGACCTCTTCCTCGCGTGCAATCCCCGGACCGAAAAGGCCATTTTGGAAAAGCTGGACGCGGCTGCCGCCAAGTAGGGGGGAGGGCGGCGGCGGGCCTCTTGCTGGGCCGCGGAACCCCCTGTTTTGTTTGCCCAAACCCTCGAAATAGTGGATAATCGAGGGTTCCGCGGAGAGGTGCCCGAGTGGCTAAAGGGGGCAGACTGTAAATCTGTTGGCCTTGCGCCTACGTTGGTTCGAATCCAACCCTCTCCACCACTTTGAAATGGAAGAGGAGCGCAGGCAACAAGGGTCGGAAGAATCGAACGCGGCGGGTGTAGCTCAATGGTAGAGCAGAAGCCTTCCAAGCTTACGACGAGGGTTCGATTCCCTTCACCCGCTCCAGGATTTCGGCCCATGTAGCTCAGTGGCAGAGCACTCCCTTGGTAAGGGAGAGGTCATGCGTTCAATCCGCATCATGGGCACCAAGGTTATCAACGCTTTCTTCAGGACACGCAATCATGGCTAAGGGAAAATTCGAGCGTACGAAGCCCCACGTGAACGTGGGCACGATCGGTCACGTCGACCATGGCAAGACGACTTTGACGGCGGCGATGACGTCGGTGTTGTCGAAGAAGTTCGGTGGTGAGGCGAAGGCCTA
>DATGGI010000107.1:0-4764 GCA_035308545.1 Usitatibacter sp. | reverse complement strand
TGGTCGAAGCGCCTGCCGCGCTGGATCTCACGCCGGAACCGGTCGTCGCCGAGACGCACGCCGAACCGGCGGCCGCCGTGGAGTCGATCGAATTCGAATTCGAGCCGCCGATCGTTCACACGCCGCTGCCGCCCATGCAGGCCGAGGCGCCGGTGGCGCCGCCGGCTTCCGCGCCCGCGATTCCGTTCGACCTCGAGGCCACGATCGTCGCGCCCTCGACGCCAGAGCCGGTCGCCGAAGAGACGCCGGCGCAGCCGGAATCGCCGAAGGCCGCCGAATTCACGTTCGAGTCGCTCGATCTCACGCCACGGGAGGCGGCGCCTGCGGCGGCCGCCGAAGCGCCGGCCTCCGGCGAATCCTCGCTGCAGGACCTCGACGACCTCATCCCGGCCGGAGAATCGGTCGAATCGGAGAGCATTGCCGCCGAGCCCGAGCCCGAGCCCGAAGCCGAAGCCGAAGCCGAAATCCGCATCGGCAGCGTGGTGGTGCCGCGAGCGCTCTTCGAAATCTACATTGGCGAAGCCGAGCAGCACGTCGCCGCGCTCGATGCGGAGATGTCGCGCATCGAGGCCGATCCGCTGCATCCCGTGGGCCAGGACTTCATGCGCGCGGCCCATACGCTCGCGAGCAGCTCGCGCACGACCGGGTTCGAGGCCGTCGCCGACGTCTCGCACGCCCTCGAGAAATGGCTCCAGGAGGCGATCGAAGTCCCGCCGGAATTCGACAGCCATCGCCTTTCGGTCACGCGCCACGGTGTCGACGCGCTGACCGCGATGGTCCAATCGCTGCGCGGCCTCGCGACGCCCTTCCCCCGCGAGGACATCGTGGCGCAGCTCTCGGAGCTTCGCGATGGCTTGCGCGCGGCACGCCAGACTGGCGAAGGCACGCACATCAAGGTGCCGGGTTCCATGCGCGAGGCGCTCGCCGAGCCGCCTCTGCTCGCGGAGCCGGCCGTGCTCGAGGAGCCGCCTGTGCTCGCAGAGCCGTCCATAACCGAGGCGCCGCGCGCGGTCGAGCCGCCGACGCCGCTCGAAGCGGTCGTGCTGCCGTCGCCGGTGCAGGTCCCGTCCGCGCCCGCCGCGCCGATCGAAGCCCGGGCGCCGATCGAACCGGAAGCGGAGGAAGCTGCGGAGCCGTTGCCGGAAGCGCCTGCGGGAACGTTCGAGGCCGGCAAGGACCAGCGCAAGATCAAGGACGACGTCGACCGCGACCTGTTGCCGATCTTCCTCGACGAGGCCAAGGAGATCCTGCCCCAGGTGAGCGAGAGCCTGCGTCGCTGGAAGGGCGCGCCGGCGGACCACACGCCGATCGGCGACCTGTCGCGCCACCTGCACACGTTGAAGGGCAGCGCCCGCATGACGGGCCTCATGCGCCTGGGCGAGCTCGCCCACGTGCTCGAGGAGCGCATCGTCGCGATGGACGAGGTGGAGGTCCCGTCGCAGAAAGCCTTCGACGAGGCCGAGGAACGGATCGACCGCTTCTCGCTTTCGCTCGAGCGTCTCGCCCGCGGCGAGGACATCGTCGAGGCCGAGCCCATCGCGGTGCCGGTCTCCGCGGTGTTCGAGCAGCAGAAGGACAAGCCCGCGGGACTCGCGGTGATCGCCGCCGCGGCGCAACAGGTCGCGCAGCGCGATGCGCCGCCCGAGGCGCGCGAGAGCCGGGGCGCGCTGCTGCGCGTGAACGCCGAGATGATCGACCGATTCGTGAACGAGGCCGGCGAGCTTTCGATCGCGCGCTCGCGCATCGAAGGCGAGATGGCGAACTTCAAGAGGGCCCTGGGCGACCTCACGGAGAACATCGCGCGCATGCGGGCGCAGCTTCGCGAGATCGAGCTCGCTTCCGAAGGCCAGATGCAGAGCACGATCAAGCTCAAGGAAGAGCACGGCGAGCGTTTCGACCCGCTCGAGCTGGACCGCTTCTCGCGCATGCAGGAGCTCACGCGGTTCCTCGCCGAGAGCCTGGGGGACGTGATCACGCTGCACCAGGGCCTGCAGAAGAACCTCGACGAGACCGAGCTCGCGATCCATGCGCAGGCGCGTCTCAACCGGGAACTGCAGCAGGGCCTCATGGGCGTGCGGCTCGTTCCGCTCGGCAACCTCGCCGACCGTTTCTACCGCATCGTCCGCCAGACGGCGAAGGAGCTCGACAAGAAGGCGAATCTGGAGCTCCGAGGCACGCGCACGGAGCTCGACCGCTCGGTGCTCGAGAAGATCACCGCGCCCTTCGAGCATTTGCTTCGCAACGCCATCGCCCACGGACTGGAGAAGCCCGAGGCGCGGGTGGCGGCGGGCAAGGCCGAGATCGGCGAGATCTCGATCGATGCCGTCCAGCGCGGCAACGAGGTCGTGCTCACGGTGAGCGACGATGGCGCCGGCCTCAACTATCCGCGCATCCGCGAAAAGGCGATCGCCTCGGGCCTGCTCGCGAAGGACGTGGAGCTGCCCGAAGCGCAGCTCGCGCAATTCATATTCATGTCGGGATTCTCGACGGCGACCGAAGTGAGCCAGATCGCGGGCCGCGGCGTGGGCATGGACGTGGTGAAGAACGAGATCACCTCGCTCGGGGGCCGCGTGGAGATCACGTCGACGCCGGGCCGCGGCACCACGTTCACGATCACGCTCCCGCTCACGCTCGCCGTGACGCAGGCCGTGATGCTCCGCGCGGGAGAGCGCGTGTTCGCGGTCCCCTCGGTCATGATCGAGCAGGTGCAGGAATTCCGCGCCGCGGCCTACGAGGAAGCCCTCGCCCGCGGCGAGATCCAGTGGAAGGACAACCACTACCCGCTGCGCTCGCTCCTGCCGCTGCTGGGCGAGATCGACACGGCGACGCCACAACGCCAGATCCCGGTGCTGCTGCTGAAGAGCGGCGTGCAGCGGGCCGCCGTGCGCGTCGACGAGATCGTCGGCAACCGGGAGGTCGTGGTGAAGACGATCGGGCCGCAGCTCGCGCGCCTCGCGGGCATCGCGGGCGCGACGGTGCTCGGCAACGGCCAGGTGGTCCTGATCCTGAACCCCGTGTCGCTCGTGCATCGCGAGACGCCGGCGCCCACGGCCCAGGTCCCGGTCCCCGTGCCGCGTGCCGAGGAGGCCGCGCTCACCGTCGATTCGAAGTCGGGCGCGCCGCTCGTGATGGTCGTCGACGACTCGCTCACGGTGCGCAAGATCACGAGCCGCATGCTCACGCGTGAAGGCTATGAGGTCGCCACGGCGAAGGACGGCGTGGATGCGCTCCAGCAGCTGCAGGACATGAAGCCCGACTGCATCCTGCTCGATGTCGAGATGCCGCGCATGGATGGCTTCGAATTCGCGCGCAACGTGCGCGCCGACGACGCCACGAGGGCGATCCCGATCATCATGATCACCTCGCGCACCGCCGACAAGCATCGCAACCACGCGATCGAGCTCGGCGTGAACGAGTACATGGGCAAGCCCTACCAGGAAGAGCAGCTGCTCGCGCTGATCAAGCGCTACACGAGCGAGTCGGCGTTCGCCTGACTACCTGAAGTACGCGAGCACCGCGATCCCCAGCGCGATCCGGTACCACGCGAACGCCTTGAAGTCGTGCCGCATCACGTAGCGGATCAGCCCTTTCACGGCGAAGAGCGCGAACACGAAGCTCACCACGAATCCCACCGCGATCGACGTGAGGTCGTCGGCCGTGAGCAGCGCGCGGTTCTTGAACATCTCGTAGCCGGTCGCGGCGAACATGATCGGGATCGCGAGGAAGAACGAGAACTCCGTCGCCACGGGACGCGAGAGCCCGAACACCATCCCGCCCATGATCGTAGCGCCCGAGCGTGACGTGCCCGGGATGAGCGCGAGCGTCTGCGCGAGGCCCACCTTGAGCGCGTCCTTCCACGTCATGTCGTCGACGTCGTTCACGCGCGCCGTGCCGTGCTTCGCGTACCAGCGTTCGATCACGAAGATCGCGATCGCGCCCGCGATGAGCGCGATCGCCACGGACACCGGGTTGAAGAGGTGCGCCTTGATGGCCTTCTGGAATAGCAGGCCCACGATGGCGGCGGGCAGGAACGCCACGAAGAGGTTCATCGCGAAGCGCTGCTGGACCCGGTCGCTCGCGATCCCGGCGAACGCCTTCATCAACCGCGCGCGGAATTCCCAGCACACGGCGAGGATGGCGCCCAGCTGGATCACGATGTCGAAGACCTTGCCCTTGTCGCCGTTCTGGCCGAGGAGGTCGGAAACGATGATGAGGTGGCCCGTCGAGGAAACCGGGAGGAACTCGGTGAGCCCTTCGACGATGCCGAGGATGATTGAATCGATCATCTACTGCTTCGCGTAGAGCTCGCCGCCCTGGCGCACGAACTCGATCGATTTCACCTCCATCCCCTTCTTCAGGGCCTCGTCCTCGCTCACGCCCATCTTCGCCGCGAACTCGCGCACGTCCTGCGTGATCTTCATGGAGCAGAAATGCGGGCCGCACATGGAGCAGAAGTGCGCGAGCTTGGCGCCCTCCTGGGGGAGGGTTTCATCGTGGAACTGCTTCGCCTTGTCCGGGTCGAGGCCGAGGTTGAACTGGTCTTCCCAGCGGAACTCGAATCTCGCCTTCGACAGCGCGTTGTCGCGAATCTGCGCGCCCGGATGTCCTTTCGCGAGATCGGCCGCGTGCGCCGCGATCTTGTACGTGACGATGCCTTCCTTCACGTCGTCCTTGTCCGGAAGCCCGAGGTGCTCCTTGGGCGTCACGTAGCAGAGCATCGCGGTTCCGTACCAGCCGATCTGCGCCGCGCCGATGCCGCTCGTG
>DATGGI010000106.1:0-1665 GCA_035308545.1 Usitatibacter sp. | reverse complement strand
TGTCGCTACCAGGCGGGAAGCCCTAAAATAGGTAGCGCTACCATTCATAAGAATTCTGGAGGAGACATGGGTCGCGGTCAACTCGTTTTGATTGTCGCACTCGGCGTGGGCGGGTTCGCGGCGCCGGACGCCTCGGCCGCGGGAGATGCGGTCCATTGGGTAACTTCGTGGGGCACGGCCAACATGGCGCCGGATCCCTCCAACGTCATGCCCGAAGAGAGGTGGCCCGACGCGAGCCTGCGCCAACTGGTGCACGTGTCGCTCGGTGGGACGCGACTTCGCGTTCGCATCAGCAACCTCTATGGAAACGCGCCTCTCACGATCGACGCGGCGACGATCGCCAGGGCGGTCGCCACGGGACGTGCGGATCTCGTTCCCGGATCGGTCCGCAAGCTCACGTTCTCCGGCCAGGACACGGTCATGATTCCCGCCCACGGCGAGTACTACAGCGACCCCGTGTCGCTCCCGCATTCGCGCGGCGCCGATCTCGCCATTTCGCTTCACTATCCCGAAGCCCCGAAAGGACAGACTGCGCACCCGGGATCGCGCACGACGTCGTTCCTCGCGAAGGGCAATCACGTGGCCGATGAATCGTGGACCGACATGGAGAAGTTCGCCCGCTGGTTCCAGATCGCGGACATCGAGGTGGAGGCTCCGGTGAAAGTCGGCGCCGTCTCCACGATCGGCGATTCGATCACCGACGGCCACGGGGCGACGACGGACCGCAACGACCGCTGGCCCGACCAGCTCATGGATCGCCTCGCGAAGGCGGGCATCACGATGGGCGTGGTGAACACCGGCATCGGCGGCAATCGTCTGCTGCGCGAAGGACTCGGTCCGAACGTGGTCTCGCGTTTCGATCGCGACGTCATCGCGCGGAGCAGCGTGACTCACGTGATCGTGATGATCGGCGTGAACGACATGGGAATCCTGCATCGCAACAAGGAGGATTCGCCGGCCGCGCGCGCGCAGCTGGTGCAGGATCTCGAGTCGGGCTACCGGCAGATCGTCGAGCGGGCGCACGCGCACGGCATCTGCGTGATCGGCGGGACGATCAATCCGTATACCGACAGCGACTACTACCATCCGGCCGCGGAAAACGAGTCCGATCGCCAGGCGTTGAACACATGGATTCGCTCCTCGGGCGTTTTCGACGCGGTCGCCGACTTCGACGCCGTGATGAGGAACCCGGCGAAGCCCGCGGAAATGATCCCGGAGCTCGATATCGGCGACCATTTGCACCCGTCGCCCGCGGGGTTTCACGCGATGGCCGATGCGGTCCCGCTTTCGGCGCTGAAAAGCTGCAACCGGCCGGCCCACGCTGCGGCCACTACGCGTTCCGCAATTGACGCAGGCGCCTCAAAAGTGCGATAATTCCACCTCTCGACGCCCAGAAATTCTGGGGTGCCGACACGGGCGCGGGGTGGAGCAGTCTGGCAGCTCGTCGGGCTCATAACCCGAAGGTCGCAGGTTCAAATCCTGCCCCCGCAACCAACCCTCTCTTTGCACTGCAAGGGACGGGTATCGCTCTTTAAAAAGTTACAGCCGATAGAGGTGGGTGCTGTGGGTGCCGAGACATAGGTAACTTGCAGTAGCTCACTTTGGATCCAAGTGATTCGAAATGAGTTTTAAGCACGGATTGAACTGAAGAGTTTGATCCTGGCT
>DATGGI010000105.1:0-3273 GCA_035308545.1 Usitatibacter sp. | reverse complement strand
TAGGCCTTCGCCTCACCACCGAACTTCTTCGACAACACCGACGTCATCGCCGCCGTCAAAGTCGTCTTGCCATGGTCGACGTGACCGATCGTGCCCACGTTCACGTGGGGCTTCGTACGCTCGAATTTTCCCTTAGCCATGGTGATTCCTCGCGAATATCAGGCTGCTGCTTTCTGGTTGACGATCGCCTCGGCGACGTTCTTCGGCGCCTCGGTGTAATGCTTGAATTCCATCGTGTACGTCGCGCGGCCCTGGGTGGCCGAGCGCAGGCTCGTCGAGTAGCCGAACATCTGCTCGAGCGGAACTTCGGCGCGGATCACGATCGTGCCCGCGACGTCTTCCTGGCCCTGCATGATGCCGCGGCGCGACATGAGGTCGCCGATCACGTTGCCGACGAACTGGTCCGGCGTCTCGACCTCGACCGCCATCATCGGCTCGAGCAGCACCGGGTTCGCGCGGCGCATGCCCTCCTTGAAGCCAATCGACGCGGCCATCTTGAACGCGTTCTCGTTCGAGTCGACCTCGTGGTACGAGCCGTAGAAGAGCGTGACCTTCACGTCCACCACCGGGTAGCCGGCCAGCACCCCCGCCGGCAGCGTCTCGCGCAGGCCCTTCTCGACCGCGGGGATGTACTCGCGCGGCACCGCGCCGCCCTTGATCGCATCGACGAACTCGAATCCCTTGCCCGGGTTCGGCTCGACCTTGAGCACGACGTGGCCGTACTGGCCGCGGCCGCCCGATTGCTTGACGAACTTGCCCTCGACTTCGGCGACGGGCTTGCGGATCGTCTCGCGGTAGGCCACCTGGGGCTTGCCCACGGAGGCTTCCACGCCGAACTCGCGCTTCATCCGGTCGACGAGGATCTCCAGGTGCAGCTCGCCCATGCCCGAGATGATGGTCTGGCCGCTCTCCTCGTCGGTGTGGACGCGGAACGACGGATCTTCCTGCGCCAGGCGATTCAGGGCGATGCCCATCTTCTCCTGGTCGGCCTTGGTCTTCGGCTCAACCGCCTGCGAGATCACGGGCTCCGGGAACACCATGCGCTCGAGGACGATCGGCTGGTCGATGTTGCAGATCGTGTCGCCGGTCGTCGCTTCCTTGAGGCCCACGGCCGCCGCGATATCGCCGGCGCGCACTTCCTTGATCTCTTCGCGCTGGTTGGCGTGCATCTGCAGCAGCCGGCCGATGCGCTCCTTCTTGTCCTTGATCGGGTTGTAGATCGTATCGCCCGAATTCACGACGCCCGAGTACACGCGGAAGAAGATCAACTGGCCCACGTAGGGGTCGGTCATGATCTTGAACGCGAGGCCCGCGAAGGGCTCGTCGTCCGAGGCCTTGCGCTCGCCCGGCTTGCCGTTCTCGAGCTCGCCCGTGACCGGCGGAATGTCGGTCGGCGCCGGCAGGTACTCGATCACGGCATCGAGCATCGCCTGCACGCCCTTGTTCTTGAACGCGCTGCCGCAGAGCATCGGCACGATCTCGTTGGCGATCGTGCGCTTGCGCAGCGCCTTCTTGATGTCCTCGTTGGACAGGTCGCCCGTCTCGAGGTACTTGTGCATGATCTCCTCGTCGGCCTCGGCGGCGCTTTCAACCATCTTCTCGCGCCACTCCTTGCTTTGCTCGGCGAGCTCCGCGGGGATGTCCTTGAACTCGAACTTCATGCCCTGGGACGCGTCGTCCCAGTAGATCGCCTTCATGCGGACGAGGTCGACCACGCCCTTGAAATTATCCTCGGCCCCGATCGGCACCTGGATGGGCACGGGATTGGCGCGGAGGCGGTCCTTCATCTGGCGGTAGACCTTGAAGAAGTCGGCGCCGACGCGGTCCATCTTGTTCACGAAGGCGAGGCGCGGAACCTTGTACTTGTTGGCCTGGCGCCACACGGTCTCCGACTGCGGCTGCACGCCGCCCACGGAGTCGTACACCATGCACGCGCCGTCCAGCACGCGCATGGAACGCTCGACCTCGATCGTGAAGTCCACGTGGCCGGGCGTGTCGATGATGTTGATGCGGTGCTCGGGGAACGAGTTGTCCATTCCCTTCCAGAACGCCGTGGTGGCCGCGGACGTGATCGTGATTCCACGCTCGCGCTCCTGCTCCATCCAGTCCATGACGGTCGCGCCGTCATGCACCTCGCCCATCTTGTGGGACACCCCGGTGTAGAAAAGGATGCGCTCCGTGGTCGTGGTCTTGCCCGCGTCGATGTGCGCGGAGATCCCGATGTTGCGGTAGCGTTCGATAGGTGTCTTGCGGGCCACGATGACTCTCTTTTCCTCTGTGCCGCCTGCCGTGAGCGGCACGCGGGCGGTTGGGTTCGCTTAGAAGCGGTAGTGGGCGAAGGCCTTGTTGGCCTCGGCCATGCGATGCACTTCTTCCTTCTTCTTCACCGCGCCGCCGCGGCCTTCCGCGGCCTCCATCAGCTCGTTGGCGAGGCGCTGCGCCATGCTCTTCTCGCCGCGCTTGCGGGCGGCTTCGCGGATCCAGCGCATCGACAGGGCCGTGCGGCGCACCGGGCGCACTTCAACCGGCACCTGGTAGTTCGCGCCGCCGACGCGGCGGCTCTTCACCTCCACCATCGGCTTCACGTTGTTGATGGCGGCGTTGAAGACGTCGAATGCGTCCTTGCCCGACTTCTTGGCGATCGTCTCGAGCGCGCCGTACATGATCCGCTCGGCAACCGACTTCTTGCCGCGCGTCATGAGCACGTTCATGAACTTGGCGACTTCCTCGCTCTTGAACTTCGGATCGGGAAGGATCTCGCGTTTGGGGACTTCTCTGCGGCGCGGCATATGTCTATCCGTTCAGATGGGTTGGGTTGCTCGCCCGGGGCTGCCGTCTCAGGCGGCCTTCGGCTTCTTCGCTCCGTACTTGGAACGCGACTGCTTGCGGTCCTTCACGCCGGCCGTATCGAGGCTGCCGCGCACCATGTGGTAGCGCACGCCAGGCAGGTCCTTCACGCGGCCGCCGCGGATGAGCACCACCGAGTGCTCCTGCAGGTTGTGGCCTTCGCCGCCAATGTAGCTGATGACCTCGAAGCCGTTGGTGAGGCGTACCTTGGCCACCTTGCGCAGCGCCGAGTTCGGCTTCTTCGGGGTCGTGGTGTAGACGCGCGTGCAGACACCCCGCTTCTGCGGGCTGCCGCCGAGGGCGGGCACCTTGCTCTTGGACGGCGTCTTGCGGCGCCCCTTGCGCAGCAACTGATTGATGGTCGGCATGTTTTCTCGGTACCTGTAACGTTTTTTCGGTAGCCCCAACGGCCCCTAGAAGCTTCCG
>DATGGI010000104.1:0-3620 GCA_035308545.1 Usitatibacter sp. | reverse complement strand
CTGCGTCCATGCCGCGCTCGCGCTTCGCGAGGACGGCTACGAGACGATCATGGTCAACTGCAACCCGGAGACTGTCTCCACCGACTACGACACGTCCGACCGCCTCTACTTCGAGCCGCTCACGCTGGAGGACGTGCTCGAGATCGTCGACAAGGAAAAGCCCGCGGGTGTGATCGTGCAATTCGGGGGACAGACCCCGCTCAAGCTCGCGCGCGACCTCGAAGCGGCCGGCGTACCGATCATCGGCACCTCGCCCGATTCGATCGACCGCGCGGAAGACCGCGAGCGCTTCCAGAAGCTGCTGCACGAGCTGAAACTCCTGCAGCCTCCCAATCGCACGGCGCGCACCGAGGAAGAGGCGATCAACGGCGCGAAGGAGATCGGCTACCCGGTGGTGGTCCGTCCCTCGTACGTGCTGGGCGGGCGCGCCATGGAGATCGTGCACGCCGAGACGGACCTCAAGCGCTACATGCGCGAGGCGGTGAAGGTCTCCAACGATTCGCCGGTGCTGATCGATCGCTTCCTCAACGACGCGATCGAGGTCGACGTCGATGCGGTCTCCGACGGCAAGGCGGTGCTCATCGGCGGGATCATGGAGCACATCGAGCAGGCCGGGGTGCATTCGGGCGACTCCGCGTGTTCGCTGCCGCCCTTCAGCCTCTCGGCCGCGATGCAGGACGAGCTTCGCAAGCAGACCGTGGCGATGGCCAAGGGCCTCAACGTGGTGGGCCTCATGAACGTGCAGTTCGCGATCCAGGACGAGAAGGTCTACGTGCTCGAAGTGAACCCGCGCGCCTCGCGCACCGTGCCCTACGTCTCGAAGGCGATCGGACTGCCGCTCGCGAAGATCGCGGCGCGCTGCATGGTCGGGCAGACGCTCGCGTCCCAGAAAGCCACGAAGGAAATCATCCCGCCGTATTTCTCCGTGAAGGAAGCGGTGTTCCCGTTCATCAAGTTCCCCGGCGTGGACACGATCCTCGGCCCCGAGATGAAGTCGACGGGCGAGGTGATGGGCGTGGGCCAGACCTTCGCCGAAGCGTTCGTGAAGAGCCAGCTCGCCGCGGGCGTGCGCCTGCCCAAGGGCGGCAAGGCGTTCCTCTCGGTGCGCAACGCCGACAAGGCGCGCCTCATCGACATCGCGCGCACGCTGGATTCGCTGGGCTTCTCGCTCGTGGCCACGCGCGGCACGGCCGCGGCGCTCGAGGAGGCCGGCCTCAAGGTGCAGCCGATCAACAAGGTGATGGAAGGCCGCCCGCACATCGTGGACATGCTGAAGAACCGCGAGGTGACGCTCATCGTGAACACGGTGGAAGAGGACCGGCGCTCGATCCAGGATTCCTGGTCCATCCGCAACACGGCGCTCCAGAACCGCATCACGTACTACACGACGCTTTCGGGTGCCCGGGCCGCGTGCCTCGGAATGCAGCACCTGCAGGAAATGCGCGCCTACGACATACAGTCGCTCCACGCACAGATACCCCAATGAACAAGATACCCATCACCACCCACGGCGCCGAATTGCTCCGCACGGAGCTGCACAAGCTGAAGACGGTGGAGCGCCCCAGCATCATCACGGCGATCGCGGAGGCGCGTGCCCAGGGCGACATCACTGAAAACGCCGAATACGAAGCGGCGCGCGAGCGCCAGGGCTTCATCGAGGGCCGCATCCTCGAGCTGGAGGCGAAGCTCGCGAATGCGCAGATCATCGACCCGGCGCTCCTCGACGACGACGATCGCGTGGTCTTCGGCTGCACGGTGGAGCTGATCGAGACCGACAGCAGCAAGACCGTGGTCTACCAGATCGTGGGCGAGGACGAAGCCGACCTCAAGCTCGCGAAGATCTCCTACTCCTCGCCGATCGCCAAGGCCCTCATCGGGAAGTCCTCGGGCGACGTCGCGGAGGTCCGGACTCCGGGAGGGGTGAAGGAGTTCGAGATCGTGGACGTGCGGTACGTTTGAGCCGGACTTCCTCGGCTTCCTTCTCGCGCCGCTTCTTTTCGTCCTTCGCCTTCTGCTTCTCCCGAGCGCTGGACATGCGCTCGTCGGATGTGGTCGTCGCGCGTTCCCTCCGGCGCGGCGCTTCCTTCTCCTGCGGATTCTCCCGGTAGACCACCAGGATCTTCCCGATCTCCTGCACCGGCTCGGCCGATAGCCGCTCGCAGATCTGCTTCATCCAGTCGCTTCGCACCTTGCGGTCGTCGCTCGCGGCGCGCACCTTGATGAGCTCGTGGGCCCTCAGGGACCGGTCGATCTCCTTCACGACCTCGTCGGTGAGCCCCTTGTCGCCGATGATGACGACGGGGGCGAGCTTGTGCGCTTCGGCACGCAGCTCGCTGCGGCGCGACGGCTTGAGGCTCACTTCGAGCCCACCACGAACTGGTTTCCGTCCGGATCCTTCATGATCATGTAGGTGCCCCAGGGTTCCTTCTTCGGTTCCGTGACGTCGACGCCGCGGCCCTTCAGTTGCCGGTAGGTCGCATCGCAATCATCGCACGCGAGCGAGCCGTTGAAGAACCCCCCGATGCGGTCCTCGTGCCCGGGCGGCGTGAAGAGCACGAGGAAGGTCTCCGAGTTGCCGATGCGAAGCTCGATCCATCGCTGCTTGCCGTCGAACTGCTGGTCGGTCGCCACGCGGAAGCCCAGCTTCTCGGTGAAGAAGGCGACGGCGCGGTCCTGGTCGGTCACCGGGATGCTCGCGAACTTGAGGTGGGTGATCATCGGTAGCCCCTGTGGTGAAAATCGATGCGGCATGGTGCCACGCCCGCGACGGCCGCTATCCTCTTTCCGGCTATAGTATTGATGACATGAGCTCGCTCGCCCTGGACCAGTACGTGGTCGACGTCCTGATGCCCGACCTCGTCGGCCACGACCGGTCGCAGTCGGCGTTCATCGTCTATCTCTACCTCTGGCGGTCCTCGAGCGCCCGGGGACGCGTGCAGGTGAGCTACGCGACGATGGCCTCGCACACGGGACTTTCGAAGGCGAGCGCGCAGCGCGCGGTGGCGCTGCTGAAGCGCCGGAAGCTCGTCGCCATCTCGAAATCCACCCCCACGAGCGTCCCCGAGTACCGCGTGGCGCGTCCGTGGGTCGGGCGCATTCCCGCATGAAGAAGTCCCACTCGAGCAAGCAGTGGCTGCGCCGCCACGTGAACGATCCCTTCGTGCAGCGCTCGAAGAAGGACGGCTATCGCTCGCGCTCGGCCTACAAGCTCACGGAAATCGACGAGCGCGACAAGCTCCTCAGGCCCGGGATTGTCGTCGTGGACCTGGGCTCCGCGCCCGGCGGGTGGTCGCAGGTCCTCGCCAAGCGCCTGGGAAAGTCCTCGACGATCGTTGCCATCGACCTCCTCGAAATGGAACCCATCGCCGGCGTCACGTTCCTGAAGGGCGATTTCGCGAGCGATACGGGGCTCGATGCGGTCCTGCACGCGCTCGGGCGCCGCAAGGCCGATCTCGTCGTCTCGGACATGGCGCCGAACATGAGCGGCATCGCGATCAGCGACCAGGCGCGTTCCATGGAGCTCGCCGAGATCGCACGGGACTTCGCGCTGTTGCACCTGAAAAGCCCCGGCGGCGCGTTTCTCGTCAAGATCTTCCAGGGCGCGGGGTATGATGAATACC
>DATGGI010000103.1:0-15974 GCA_035308545.1 Usitatibacter sp. | reverse complement strand
GATCTTCGGGTTGATCTCGTGGATCTTTTCCCAGGTGAACCCGAACCGGTCGAGAACGCCGGGCCCGAAGTTCTCCATGATCATGTCGCAGGTCTTGAGCAGGTCGACGAACACCGACTTGCCTTCCGCCGACTTCATGTTCACGGTGATCGAGCGCTTGTTGCAGTTCAGCATCGTGAAGTAGAGCGAGTCCGCATTGGGCACGTCGCGCAATTGCCCACGCGTCGCATCGCCCTGCGGGTTCTCGAACTTGATCACGTCCGCGCCCATCCACGCGAGCAGCTGCGAGCAGGTGGGACCCGCCTGCACGTGCGTCATGTCGAGTATTCGTACGCCCTTGAGTGCTTCCATGGTGCTAGGCCTTTTTCTTGGCGGTTGGGTTGAGGCTGGTGATGCGGCCGCTTTCAGTGCCGGCGGTTTCGTCGATCACGGCGTTGATGAGCGTGGGCTTCCTCGAGCGGATCGCCTCTTCGATCGACTTGCGGAGCTCGGCGGGCGTCGTCGCGTTCACGCCCACTCCGCCAAAAGCCTCGATCACCTTGTCGTAGCGCGCGCCCTTCACGAACACGGTCGGTGCCGGGTCGCGGCCCGTGGGATCCACATCCGTGCCCTTGTAGACCCCATTGTTGTTCATCACGACGATGCACACGGGCAGGTCGTAGCGGCAGATCGTTTCCACTTCCATCCCCGAGAAGCCGAAGGCGCTGTCGCCTTCGATCGCGATCACCTGCTGCTTCGTCGTGACGGCGGCGGCCACGCAATAGCCCATGCCGATGCCCATGATGCCCCACGTGCCCACGTCGATGCGCTTCCTCGGCTTGTACATGTCCACGATGGAGCGCGTGAAGTCGAGCGCGTTGGCGCCTTCGTTCACCAGGATCGCGTCGGGATTCGCCTTCACGATGTCGCGCACGACGTTGAGCGCGCTGTGGAAGTTCATCGGCGACGGATCCTTCGCCAGCGTCTCGGCCATCTTCGCGACGTTCTTCGTCTTGCGCTCGTTGATCGCGCCGGTCCATTCGGCCGGCGGCTTCGCCCAGCCTGCGCCGGCGGCCGCGAGCAACGCCGAGACGCACGAGCCGATGTCGCCTACGACGGGCGCATCGATGCGCACGTTGCTATCGGCTTCCTGCGGCGAGATGTCCACCTGGATGAATTTCTGCGCGCCCCACGACTTGTGTCCCGCGCCGCCCCACGTCTTGCCCTTGCCGTGGGAGAGCAGCCAGTTCAGCCGCGCGCCGATGAGGAGGACCACGTCGGCTTCCGGCAACACGAACGAGCGCGCGGCGCCCGCCGCCTGGTCGTGCGTGTCGGGGAGGATGCCCTTCGCCATCGACATCGCGAGGTAGGGAATGCCGGTCTTCTCGACGAGCGCGCGGATGTCCGCGTCGCATTGCGCATAGGCCGCGCCCTTGCCGAGGACGATGAGCGGCTTCTTCGCACCCTTCAGCAGGTCGATCGCGCGCTTCACCGCGTCCTGCGAGGGAATCTGCTTCGGTGCCGCGTCGACCACCTTGATCAGCGAAGCCTTTCCCGCCGCGGCATCGATCGCCTGCGCGAAGAGTTTCGCGGGGAAATCGAGGTACACGCCGCCGGGACGGCCCGAGACCGCGGCACGGATGGCGCGCGCGATTCCGACGCCGATGTCCTCCGCGTGAAGCACGCGGAACGCCGCCTTGCACAGCGGCTTGGCGATGGCGAGCTGGTCCATCTCCTCGTAGTCGCCCTGCTGCAAATCGACGATCTCGCGCTCGGACGAGCCCGAAATCAAAATCATCGGGAAGCAATTGGTCGTGGCGTGCGCGAGCGCCGTGAGGCCATTGAGGAACCCGGGCGCGGAAACGGTGAGGCAGATGCCGGGCTTCTGCGTGAGGAATCCCGCGATCGAGGCCGCGTAACCCGCGTTTTGCTCGTGGCGGAACGCGATCATCCGCATGCCCGCGCCCTGGATCATGCGCGTGAGGTCCGTGATCGGGATTCCCGGCAAGCCGAAGACGGTGTCGATGCCGTTCAGCTTCAGCGCCTCGATGACGAGGTGGAATCCATCGATGGTTTCGGCGGCCTGGGCGCTCCCCACCTGGGACGTGGCCGTGCCAGCGGCGGCAGGTTCGGTGACGATAGCCATGGTGTGCTCCTTCGGGGAAGGCTAGAATGTTAAGAAAATGACAGCGCGTACCACCTTGATACGGGTCAATTTTCGACCCATTCGCGCCCCATGACCCTCCTCGTGAACCATCCGCAGCGCGCGGAGATTCGCGAACGGCTGCGGAGCAACATCGTCCTGCGGCGGCTGAAACCCAGCGCTTTCGACGATCTCCAGGGCGCGCTCGCCATCATCGATTACCGCAAGGGCGACGTGCTCCTCTCCCAGGGCGCCCACGAGATGGAGCAATACTTCGTCATCGACGGCATCCTCAAGCGCGTCGTGGCGAGCCCCGAAGGCAAGGAGATGATCCTGCGCTTCGCGAAGGAAGACGACATGGACACGAGCTACGCGGCGTGGAAGCTGCGCACGCCCGCGCCCTACTCGATCCGCGCCGTCACCAAGGCGCGCGTGGCGAAGCTGCCGCTGCCGCAGTGGGCCGAATTCCTCGATGCGCGCCCGGAGATGAAGGAAGACTTCGAGTACGAGGTCATGTTCCTCATGAGCGAGGTGATGGCCCACACCATCACGCTGCACCTGCTCGACGCGCCGGGGCGCGTCCACCGGTTCGTCCGCAAGCACGCGGACCTCGCCGAGCGCGTGCCGAAGAAGGAGCTCGCGTCGTACCTGAACCTCTCGGCCGAGACGCTCTCCCGTCTCAAGCACTCGGGGAAGATTTAAGGCGGACGTCGAGGTGGTCGTCGCTTTCCGGGACCTGGGAGCGCGATTTGCCCTCGCATTCCCGCTATGACGGCGCCGGCACGAATGCGCGCCAGGTCGTAGAGCACAACCTCATGACGGTCGTGGCTGGCACGCTTCGTAAGCGTGGGCTACCCCGTCACGCGGATAGCAGCGGCGCCCTCCAAGGTCCCGGAAAGCGACGACCGCCTCGGTGTCCGATTCTTCGGAGCGCTCGCGGCCAAGCGGCCCCGATTCGCTTTCAGGGCCGTGGACGATGCGAAGCCTATCCGCAGTGACGGGCCAGCCCCAGCACGGATAGCGTGCCAGCCACGCTGAATCACCGGATATCGATTCGATTTCTGGCGCGCATCTGTGCGGCGCCGTCATTGCGGGAATGGCGAGGCACCGCTGTGATGGAAGAGCAGCGGCGAGTCCCCGGTCCAGAAAGCGAATCGGGGCTGCTCGGCCGCAAGCACTACTTCGGCTGCGAAGGAAAGCGGAAGAGCCCGCCGGCCATGGTGCGAAGCTCGTCGTCGAGCGCCTTCGCCCCCGGGACCGATTGCACCACCTCGCGCACCAGGGATTTCTCGCGGTCGTCCACGACGATGCCGCGCAGCGTGATGACGCCGGCCGACACGTCCATCGCGATATCGATGCCGGACGTGCGCCCATCGGCGCGCAATACCGCGCGGGCCTTCGCCTCCAGCGCGAGATCCGCGAGCTTGCCCTTCGATTCGGGCGTCTCGCGGAATTCCGGCCGCACCGCGAGCTTCATCACCTCGTCGACGCAGCTCTCGATCGAGAGGCGTTCGGTGTTCAGGGTGAGGTCGTAGAGCGTCGGATCGCCCCAGGTCACGTTGAAGTGCTCGCCCATGCGCTGCGCGCGCGCGGCGTCGTCCACGTCGATCTCATGGCGGGCGAGCGACTCGTCGTCCGTCTCGAGGCGCTCCATGAGGCGCTTCACGCGGACCTCCAGCGGCGCGCAGACGCGGATGCACGGGATGTGCGGCACCGAGCGCAGCAGCAGCGTGGCGCCCCATCCGCGGATGAGGACGTTGCCCTTCACGGCGAGATCGAACACTTCCTCGGCGGTGAAGATCGAGATCGTCTTCTCGTCGGCCGACCACTTCTCGATCCTCGAGGCCTTGCCCTCGCGGATGCGGCGGATGAGGCTCTTCTTCACCTGCATGCGCCCGGCGACCATGTCGCCCACCTCGTGCCGCACGAGCTGCAGCCCCAGCTTTTCCGCGACGCCGAGCGCGACGTCCTTGCCCAGGCTTGCCATCTCCTGCGTCATCGCGATCACGGCCATGGCGTTATTCCGAGCTCCTCGCGCGGCGGCCCCGGATCGCGTCCCACGCCATCGAGATGAGCGGCGAGAAAAGCAGCAACAGCGAGAGCGTGGTGATCGTGCCCACCAGCTTGTTGGCGTAGAAGATCGAGAGCTCGCCCTGGGACATGAGCATCGATTGCCGGAACGAATCCTCGGCGCGGTCGCCCAGCACGAGTGCCAGGACGAGGGGCGCGAGCGGATAGTCGAGCTTCTTGAACACGTAGCCCATGACGCCGAACACCAGCATCAGCCACACGTCGAACATGGAGTTGTGGACCGTGTACGCGCCGATGGCGCAGATCACGACGATCACGGGCATGATGATCGAGAAGGGAATGCGCAGGATCGCCGCGAAGAGCGGCACGCACGTGAGCACGACGATGAGCCCCACGATGTTGCCCAGGTACATCGAGGCGATGAGGCCCCAGACGAAGTCGGGCTTCTCGGTGAAAAGCAGCGGGCCCGGCTGCAGGCCCCAGATGAGAAGGCCGCCGAGCAGCACCGCCGCGGTGGGCGACCCCGGAACTCCCAGCGTGAGCATCGGCAGCAGCGCGGAGGTGCCCGCGGCATGCGCCGCGGTCTCCGGCGCCACGACGCCCTCCACCACTCCCGTTCCGAACTTCGCTCCGTCGCGCGACATCTTCTTGGCGAGTCCGTAGCTCATGAACGACGCGGGGGTGGCGCCACCGGGCACGATCCCCATCATGCAACCCACGATGCAGGAGCGAATGGACGTCTTCCAGTAGCGCGGCAGCTCCTTCCACGTCTCCAGCACCACGCGCATGTTGAGCTTGGCGGCCGTGCCCTTGAATTCGAGGCCCTCTTCCAGCGTGAGCAGGATCTCGCCGATGCCGAAGAGGCCGATCACCGCGATCAGGAAGTCGAAGCCCTTCAGCAGCACGCTGATGCCGAACGTCATGCGAAGCTGGCCCGTCACCGTGTCGATTCCGACCGCGGCGAGCGCGAAGCCCAGCATCATCGCGGCGATCGTCTTCCAGGGCGAGCCCTTGCTCATGCCCACGAACGCGCAGAACGTGAGCAGGTAGACCGAGAAGAACTCCGGTGGACCGAACTCCAATGCGAAGCCCGCGATGACGGGTGAAAGGAACGTGATCAGGAGCACCGCCACCAGCGCGCCCACGAAGGACGATGTGAACGCGGCGGTGAGGGCCGCGCCCGCGCGTCCCTTCTGTCCCAACGGATATCCGTCGAACGTAGTCGCGACCGACCAGGGCTCGCCGGGAATGTTGAAGAGGATCGACGTGATGGCGCCGCCGAAGAGCGCGCCCCAGTAGATGCAGGACAGCAGGATGATCGCGGAGGTCGTTCCGCCGGGACGCTGCGCCATGGAGAACGTGAGCGGCAGCAGGATCGCCACGCCGTTGGCCCCGCCCAGGCCCGGCAGCACGCCGATGATCACGCCGAGCGTGATGCCCGCCAGCATGAGGGCCAGGTTGAACCAGGAGAGCGCGGTATGGAAACCGCCCATCAACAGCTCTAATTCATGCATCGCGGGGCCTCATGCGTAGCCGAAGGCCGCTTCGAGCGGGCCCTTGGGAAGCGGAACCGAGAACCAGATCTCGAACATGACGAAGAACGCGACGATCGTCCCCACGCTCACGAGGATCGTCTTGATCCAGCCGTACTTGCCCAGCAGCCTCATGTAGAACGCGATGAACACGACCGAGGTCGAGTAGAAGCCGAGCGAATACCAGGGATTGTCGATGGCCGCCACGTACACGACGCTCGGCACCATGACCGTGAGGATCATCTTCAGCTGTCCCCATTCGACGAAGGCCTCGCGGCCCTTCGCTCCCGAGCGAAAGGCCTGCACGAGGTTGATCGTCGAAGCGACGAGGATGAACACCCCGATGTAGAACGGGAAGTAACCCGCCTGGGGACCGTCGTCGCCCCACGATGAACCGAGGCGGTGACTGTCCCACACCACGATCGCGCCGAAGACCAGGAAAGTGATCGCGACGATCGCTTCCCAGGCGCGGTTCGAACCAACGGCCTTGTCCGGCTGCATTGACGCTCCTTACTTCTTCGCGAGGAAGCCGGCTTCCTTCATGAGGTTGTAGTGCAGCTCCTCGGCCTTCGCGACCCAGTCGGCGTACTCCTTGCCCGTCATCGTGGTCGCGTTGTAGGCGCCTTCGTCGAGGAACTTCTTCCACTCGGGCGTGGCGCGCACCTTGTCGAGCACGTCGACGTAGTACTTCACCTGGTCGGGCGTCACGCCGCCCGGCATGAAGATGCCGCGCAGCATCAGGTACTCGACGTTGAGGCCCATCTCCTTGCACGTCGGGATGTCGTTCCACGACATGTCCTTCGTGACCTTCTCCTTGTACGGCATGCGCTGCGCGTCGAACACGCAAAGCGGCCGGAGCGTGCCGCCCCGCCACTGCGCCACGGCCTCGATCGGGTTGTTCACGGTCGAGTCGCAGTGCTTGCCGACGAGCTGCGTGGCTACGTCACCGCCGCCCTTGAACGGGATGTAGGTGAACTTCACGCCCGGATATTGCTTCTCGATGTTCACCGTGACGATCTGGTCCTCCTGCTTGGACCCCGTGCCGCCCATCCTGAACTTGTTGGGGCCGGCCGCCTTGATCGCGTCGAGGTATTCCTTCGGCGTCTTGTACGGCGTCTCGGCGTTCACCCAGAGCACGAACTGGTCGAGGGCCATCATCTCGACGGGCGTGAAGTCCTTCCAGCTGAAGGGCACGCCGGTCGCAAGCGGCGTCGTGAAGAGGTTCGAGAGCGTGATCACGATCTTGTGCGCGTCGCCCTTGGAGTCCTTCACGTCGAGGAACCCCTCCGCGCCAGCGCCACCGCCCTTGTTCTCGACAATCATCGGCACCTTCATCAGGCTGTACTTCGCGATGATCGACTGGATGAGGCGCGCCATCTGGTCGGCGCCGCCTCCCGTGCCGGCGGGCACGATGAACTCCACGGTCTTGTTGGGCTCCCAGGCGAATGCCGGCATGAGCGCCGTGAGCATGGCGCCTGCTACTGCCGCGATGCGGATGCGGCGGAAAATAGATTGGTTCATTGCGGTCTCCTCGGTCGTTTTACGGTCCCTGCTCGGAACGTTTTTCCTCGCGCGTCGCACGCGCACGGGCGCCCGCTGTTCCAGACGGGCGTGCCAGCAGTCTTCCAAATCCGATCACCACGCCCGCGCATGCGAGCGCGATTGCGTATTTCCATGCGCCGGGCGCGCTCGCGGTGAGCGCGTCGATGGCGGGATCTTCCCATGCCATCTCGCCCGCGACATACCCGAGCAATCCCGCGCCCAGCTTGATGACGATGGGCCAGCGCTCCATGAGGCCCACGACGAGCGTCGCGCCGAAGATCACGAGCGGGATCGAGATCGCGAGGCCGATGGCCATGAGCAGCCAGTCGCCGCCGGCCGCGGCCGCGACCGCGATCACGTTGTCGAGGCTCATCACGAGGTCGGCCACGAGGATCGTCTTCACGGCCGCCCAGACGTTCTCTCCGGCCCGCACCTCGGTGCCGTCTTTCGGGGGAAGGAGCAGCTTCACGCCGATCCACATCAGGAGCGCCGCGCCGATGAGCTTGAGCCACGGCAGGCCAAGCAGCGCCACCGCGAAGAGCGTGAGGATGATTCGCAGCGCCACGGCGGCGCCCGAGCCCCAGAAGATGGCGCGCTTCTGCTCGCGCTCGGGAAGCGAGCGCGCGGCGAGCGCGATCACGACCGCGTTATCGCCCGACAACACCACGTTCACGCCGATGATCTTGGCGAGCGCGGTCCAGAAGACGGGATCCAGGATCGGCATTTGACGCGGATGTCCGGCGGCGCGGTTGTCGAGACTATAATTTTACCTTGCGAACGGTAGTGAGCGCCGGGACGAATGGCCTTGATTTGCATCAAGACGATGGGACGAGCGATGTGCGCGGCGCTGGCGCTCGCCATCCCGCAGGCATGGGCCGACACGCTCGACACGGACATCGTCGCCGCGAGAGACGCGGCGGCGCGCGGGCAGTGGAAGGCGCTCGAGGGATACCGGACGCGCCTTGCCGGAACCCTTCTCGAAGCCTATCCATCTTACTGGCTGCTGTCGGGCAACATCGAGCGCAGCGATCCGCGCGAGGTCCAGGCGTTCCTCGATCGCTATCCCGACTCGCCGCTCGCCGAGGGCCTGCGCCGCGAGTGGCTGCGCTCCCTCGGGTCCAACGCGACGTGGGACCTCTTTCGCGCCGAGTATCCGAAGGTCACGGGCGAGGATCTCGAGATCACGTGCTACTCATTCCAGGAGCGCATGGCCCGCGGCGATCCGGAAGCGATGCCCGAAGCGCGGGGGCTCTTCGTCTCGGGCCGCGAAGCTCCCGCGGCCTGCGATCCCGTGTTCGCGAAGGCCTACGCCGACAAGGTGATCACTGAAGCGCAGGTGTGGGACCGGATCCGCATGCTGCTCGCCGCCGGAAGCGTGAAGGACGCGAAGCGCGCCAACGCGCTGCTCACGCGGCGCCAGGGCATTGTCGAGCGCTCGCTCGATTCCGCGAATGCCAACGCGCAGATCTTCCTCGCCCACGAGAACCTGGGCTCGCGACCTTCGCGCGATGGGCAGGAGCTCCTCGTCTTCGCGATCGAGCGCCTCGCGCGCAACAAGCCCGAAGACGCGGCCGAGCGCCTCGAAAAGGTGGCGCCGCGCCTGCCCATCGATGCGGTGAAGTACGCATGGGGCCAGGTCGCGTACTGGGGCGCCCTCAACCACAGCGCGCGCGCTCTCGAATGGTACGGCCAGTCGGATCCGGCGATCCTCACGGATTCGCAGCTCGCGTGGCAGGTGCGCGCCGCGATTCGCGTCGGCGCGTGGAAGCAGACGCTTTCGTCGATCCAGCAGCTCTCGCCGCAAGAGGCGCGCGAGCCCTCGTGGCGCTATTGGCGCTCGCGCGCGCTGCGCGCGCTCGGCGAGACCGAAGCCGCGAACGCGCTGCTCAAGGGCGTGGCGGGCCAGCCGAGCTTCTACGGATTGCTCGCCGACGACGAGATTGGAATCGCGGTCGCGCCGCGCTGGGAGGGATGGAAGCCCGAGCAGGCCGACCTCGAACGCGTGAACGCGATTCCCGGGATCCAGCGCGCGCTCGCGCTCTATCGCGTGAACCTCGACAACGAGGCGCTTCGCGAATGGATCTGGGCGATCCGCGGGCTCGACGACAAGGGCCTGCTCGCCGCGGCCGAAATCGCGCGCGCAGCCAACGAGCCCGAGCGCGCCATCAACACGGCCGAGAAGACGATGCAGCTCCACGATTTTGCGCAACGCTTTCCGATGCCGCACCACGACGCGCTCGCCGCGGCCGCGCAGCGCCAGGACCTGGACGAGGCCATCGTCTACGGAATCATCCGCCAGGAGAGCCGGTTCAACGCGGACGCGCGCTCCCGCGCGGGCGCCACCGGGCTCATGCAGATCATGCCCTCCACCGCGCGGTGGGTTGCGCGCCAGACGGCGGTGGCCTATCGGCCGAACATGCTCCTCGTCCCCGAGACCAACCTGCAGATGGGCACGTACTACTTCAAGCGCGTGCTCGACGACCTCGGCAGTCCCGTGCTCGCGATCGCGGCCTACAACGCGGGCCCCGGGCGCGCGCGCCGGTGGCGTGACGAGCATCCGCTGGAAGGCGCCATCTACATCGAGACGATCCCGTTCAACGAGACGCGCGACTACGTGAAGAAGGTCTTCACCAACGCGTGGTACTACCGGCACCGGCTCACGGGAAAGGCGGTGGGCCTGCGCGAGCTGGTCGGCACGGTGCCGGGCAGCACCGGCGAACCCCCGATGGCTTCGAATCTTCCGTGACGGTGAAGACCTACCTGGTCGGCGGCTCCGTTCGCGACGAGCTGCTGGGGTTGCCGGTGCAGGATCGCGATCACGTCGTGGTGGGAGCGACTCCCGAGCGGATGATCGCCGACGGCTTCCGTCCCGTGGGCGCGGACTTTCCCGTCTTCCTCCATCCGCGGACCCACGAGGAATACGCGCTCGCCCGCACCGAGCGCAAGACCGCGCCCGGCTACAAGGGCTTCGTCTTCCATGCCGACGCGAACGTGACGCTCGAGGAGGACCTCGCACGGCGCGACCTCACGATCAACGCGATGGCGCGGGGCGAGGACGGCAAGCTGGTCGATCCGCACGGCGGCGAGAAGGACCTGCGGGCCGGCGTGCTGCGCCACGTGAGCGACGCGTTCGCCGAAGATCCCGTGCGCATTCTTCGCGTCGCTCGATTCGCGGCGCGATTCGGTTTCGTGATCGCGCCCGAGACCGTCGAGTTGATGAAGCGAATGGTGCAGTCGGGAGAAGCCGATGCATTGGTGCCGGAGCGCGTGTGGCAGGAGCTTTCGCGCGGCCTGATGGAGAAGGATCCGTACCGGGTGGTGGGCGTGCTGCGCGAATGCGGCGGGCTCGCGCGAATCCTTCCGGAAGTCGATCGCACCCTCGTGCCGGACAAGCTCGCTGCCCGGCTGGACAGGGCGGTCCATCACGGCTACGGCCTTGCGGTTCGGTTCGCGCTGCTGGTGCTCGATGTCCCCGTCGACGGGATCGAGGCGTTGTCGCGCCGGCTCAATACGCCGAACGATTGCCGCGACCTCGCGCGCGTGGCCGCGCTCGAGCGGGATGAGGTCCGACGCCGCGACCTGGACGCCGAGGCGACGCTGTCGCTGCTCGAGCGCTGCGATGCCTTCCGCCGGTCCGATCGCCTGGAGCGCCTGATCGAGGTCGCCGAATGCGACGTTCCCGGCGATGACGCGCCGCGCCGGTCCTTGCAGGCGGCGCTGAAAGCCGCGCGGGATGTCGATGCGGGCGCGGCCGCGAAGGAGCATCCGGACGACATCCGCGGAGCCGTGCGGCGCGCGCGCCTCGCGGCCATCGCGTCGCTGCAGCCGCCCGCCGGTTTCTAGGCGAAAAAAAAGCCCCCGGATCGCGGGGGCTTCGTTCGACGGAGTAACCCGTCCGTCCTTGCTGCAGTATTAGCGCTTCTTCGACTTCGCTTTCGCCTTCGCCGTGGCCGACTTCACCGTGGCGACGTTCTGCTCGACGGTCTTCTCGACCGTGTCGTAGATCTGCTTGTTGATGGCGGCGACGTTGTCGTAGGCGCTCTGGGCGGCGGCGATCGCGGTCTTCAGGTTCTCGACCATCGTCTCCGAGCCGGCCGGCGCGTACTTGAACGCTTCTTCGAGGGCGGCGACCGCGGCCTTGTTGAACTCGGCCGTGTGCTTCTCGAACACGCGCTTCACTTCGGTGTTGGTTTCCGCGGCGGTCTCGTAGGCGGTGCGCGAGAGGGCGTAGGCGCGCTTCATCACCGGCTCGACGGCGGCCGAGTTGAGGGCGATGACTTCGTGCACGTCCTTGGCGCCGGCCAGCGACTGGGCGTGGGCGGCGGCCTGCTCGACGGACTCGCGCGCGGCGCCCAGCGAAAGCTCGGCGAAGCGCTCGACGTTGGCGAGCGAGAGTTGCGCGAAGTACGCGAATTGGTTGATCGCAGCCTCGTTGGCCGCGCTGAACTGGTCGATCTTGAACATGGCGTTGATCCTTTGTCTGGGAGTCTGGTTAGCGGCTTTTGCTGCGCTGCACAAACTCCATTTTAGGCCAAATCCCCCTGAAGTCAAGGGATTTTTGGTGCAGCGCAACATAAACCTGCCGCCCCTTCAGGATCAATCACTTAGGCGGTTGTCAGCGCTCGCAAACAACCGCCTCCGGGCTCACTTCACGGCGATGCCCCGCTCCTTCAGATACCGCACTGCACCGGGATGGAATGGGATCGGCGAGGCACCCGACGCCTGGTTCGCGAGCTCGAGGAAGCTCGCATCCTTGTGGACGCGCACGAGCTCGTCCTTCTTCTCGAAGAGCGTCTTCGTGATCTGGTAGACCAGGTTCTCGTCGGCATTGGCGGGGACGACGAGCAGGTTCCACACGTCGATGTTCGAGGTGTCGACGTCGTCGCCCGGATAGGAATTCGCGAGGATCCTGTTCTTCACGTAGATCGGGCCGTACTTCTTGCGCAGGGCCTCGGCGCCGTCGCCGTGGTCGATCAGCTTCACTTTCATGCCGGGCGTGGCGGCGAGGTCCGTGATGGACGGCGTGGGAACGCCGCCGACCCAGAACACGGCGTCGAGCTTGCGGTCCTTGATGGCGTTCACGCTTTCGGCAACCGAAAGGCGCTCGCGCGTCATGTCCTTGTTCGGATCCATGCCGTAGGCCTCGATCAGGCGCATCGCCATCACTTCCGTGCCCGACGCGGGCGCGCCGGTCGAGACGCGCTTGCCCTTCAGGTCCTTCATCGAGTTGATGCCGGTGCCCTCGACCGTGACGACATGCATGCGATTGGGGTAGAACACCGCGAGCGTGCGCAGCTCCACCTTCTTGCCCGTGAACTTGTCGAGGCCGTTGGCCGCGTCCCACGCGGCGTCCGCCATCGTGAATCCCACGTCGGACTTGCCGCCGCCGATCAATTGCAGGTTGGCGATGGAGCCCGCGGTCACCTCGGCGGTCGCCTCGAGTCCCGGAACGTATTTCGAGAGGATCGCTGCGAGTCCCCCACCCAACGGGTAGTAAACGCCGCCGGTGCCGCCAGTGCCGATCGAGATGCGCGTTTTCTTGTCCTGCGCGTTCGCCGTGGCGAACCCGAATGCGGTCGCGAGCGCGACGAGAAATGCGATGCAGCGCTTCATGATTTCCACTCCTCCTCGTTCTTGGTCTAGTCCGGGGAGAATACCCGTAGAATCCCGACCTGTGGCACGGCCGTCCCGATAGTCACTCCCTCCAAGAGAAGACGATGACCGCACAAGTAATCGGCGTTCCCAAGGAAGCCTTCCCCGGCGAAAAACGCGTCGCCACCGTTCCGGAGGTGATTCCGAAGCTCGCGAAGCTCGGCTTCTCCGTGATCGTGCAGGCCGGCGCGGGCGAAGAGGCGAGCCTCTCCGACGAGGCCTACGCGGCGGCCGGCGCGACGATCGTTCCCGACGCGGCCTCCGTGTGGTCGAAGGCCGACATCATCTTCAAGGTGCGCGCGCCGGGCGTCGAGGAAGTACCGCTCCTCCGCGAAGGGCAGGTCCTCGTCTCCTTCATCTGGCCCGCGCAGAACCCCGATCTCATGAAGAGCCTCGCGGCGCGCAAGGTGACGGTGCTCGCGATGGACAGCGTGCCGCGCATGTCGCGGGCGCAGAAGATGGATGCGCTCTCTTCCATGGCCAACATCGCGGGCTATCGCGCCGTGATCGAGGCGGCGCATCACTTCGGCCGGTTCTTCACGGGCCAGATCACTGCCGCGGGCAAGGTGCCGCCCGCTAAGGTGTTCGTGATCGGCGCGGGCGTCGCGGGCCTCGCGGCCATCGGCGCGGCGGCGGGCCTGGGCGCCATCGTGCGCGCGAACGACACACGTCCCGAGGTCGCGGACCAGATCAAGTCGCTCGGCGGCGAATACGTTCCGGTCGACTACAAGGAAGAAGGCACGGGCGTCGGCGGCTACGCGAAGGTGATGAGCGAGGGCTTCCAGAAGGCGCAGCGCGAGACGTTCGCGAAGCAGGCGAAGGAAGTCGACGTCATCATCACGACCGCGCTCATTCCCGGAAAGCCCGCGCCCAAGCTCATCACCGCCGACATGGTGCGGTCGATGAAGCCCGGAAGCGTGATCGTCGACCTCGCCGCGGAACAGGGCGGCAACTGCGAGCTCACGGAACCCAACAAGGTGGTCGTGAAGCACGGCGTCACGATCATCGGCTACACCGACCTGCCGAGCCGCCTCGCGACGCAGTCCTCCACGCTTTACGCGACGAACCTCTTCCGGCTCTCCGAGGATCTCTGCAAGAAGAAGGACGGCGTCTACGACGTGAACATGGAAGACGACGTGATTCGCGGCGCCACCGTGATCAAGAACGGCGAGGTCACGTGGCCGCCGCCGGCGCCCAAGCTCTCCGCGGCGCCTCCGAAACCCGCGGCTGCGGCGGCTCCTCCGCCGCCCCCGAAGGGGCACGGCGCTCCGGCCGAGCCCATGGCGGCGGGTTCGCTCGCGATGATGTTCGTCGCGGGCGCGATCCTCTTCCTGCTCATCGGCGCCTATGCGCCGGCCGCGTTCCTCGGCCACTTCACCGTTTTCGTGCTCGCGTGCTTCGTGGGCTACATGGTGGTGTGGAACGTGACGCCGGCGCTGCACACGCCGCTGATGAGCGTGACCAACGCCATCAGCAGCATCATCGTCATCGGGGCCCTGGTGCAGATCGCTCCATACGACGAGGGGTCGAGGCCTGAGATCATCCGCTGGCTCGCGGTCGCCGGCATCGCGCTCACCGCGATCAACATGTTCGGGGGCTTCGCGGTGACGCAGCGAATGCTCTCGATGTTCCGGAAATAGGAGAGCGCCCATGTCCCCGAGCCTGGTGACAGTCTCCTACATCGCCGCGATCATCCTCTTCATCCTGAGCCTGGGCGGGCTCTCGAATCCCGAGTCGTCGCGGCGCGGCAACCTCTACGGCATGATCGGCATGGCGATCGCGGTGCTCGCGACAGTCGCCGGCCGCGTGTCGCCCGCGGGACTCTCGTTCGTCGTGGGCGCGCTCGTGGTCGGCGGCATGACCGGCATCTATCTCGCGCGCACCGTGATGATGACGCAGATGCCCGAGCTGGTGGCCTTCATGCACAGCCTCGTGGGCCTCGTCGCGATGATCGTGGGATACGCGAGCTACATCGATCCCACCGCATCCGCGGGCATGACCCCGGCGGAGAGCGTGATCCACCACATCGAGATCTATGCCGGAGTGCTGATCGGCGCGGTCACGCTCTCGGGCTCGGTGATCGCGTTCGGGAAGCTCTCCGCGCGAATCAGCGGCAAGCCCATGCTGCTGCCGGGGCGCCATTGGCTCAACCTCGCGGGACTGCTCGTCGTCATCTACTTCGGCTACGCGTTCCTCCAGGCGCACTCGATCGAGGAAGGGATGACGCCGTTCATCGTGATGAGCGTGATCGCGCTTCTCTTCGGCGTGCACATGGTGATGGCGATCGGCGGCGCGGACATGCCGGTCGTGGTGTCGATGCTCAACAGCTACTCCGGCTGGGCGGCGGCGGCGACGGGCTTCATGCTCTCCAACGACCTGCTCATCGTGACCGGCGCCCTGGTGGGATCGTCGGGCGCGATCCTCTCGTACATCATGTGCCGCGCGATGAACCGCAAGTTCCTCGCCGTGATCGCGGGCGGCTTCGGCAGCGACGGTGGCGCTCCCAAGGCGGCCGGCGGCGCCGCCCAACCCGCCGGCGAAGTGGTCTCGGTCACCGCGAAGGAAACCGCGGAGCTCCTCAAGGAAGCGAAGAGCGTTGTGATCGTGCCGGGTTACGGCATGGCGGTGGCGCAGGCGCAGCACACCGTGTTCGAGATCACCAAGCGCCTGCGCGATCTCGGCAAGAACGTGCGCTTCGCGATCCACCCGGTGGCCGGACGCATGCCGGGCCACATGAACGTGCTCCTCGCCGAAGCGAAAGTCCCCTACGACATCGTGCTCGAGATGGACGAGATCAACGGAGACTTCCCCGACACCGACGTCGCGATTGTGATCGGCGCGAACGACATCGTGAATCCGAGCGCGCAGGAAGATCCCTCGAGTCCCATCGCCGGCATGCCCGTGCTGGAAGTGTGGAAGGCGCACACGTCCATCGTGATGAAGCGCAGCATGGCCTCGGGCTACGCCGGCGTGGACAATCCGCTCTTCTACAAGGAGAACAACCGCATGCTCTTCGGCGATGCGAAGAAGATGCTGGACGAAGTGCTGGGCGCGCTCCAGGGCTGACGGCGGGTATCCGAGTGGCGATGAAACTC
>DATGGI010000102.1:0-7798 GCA_035308545.1 Usitatibacter sp. | reverse complement strand
CCTCGACCCGCGCGTGGCTTCCGTGGCATCGATCTTCGTGAGCCGCTGGGACGTCGCCGTGAACGGCAAGGTGCCGGACGACCTGCGCAACCGGCTCGGCATCGCCATCGCGCAACGCACCTACAAGGCTTATCGCGCGCTGCTCGCCTCGCCGCGCTGGCGGACACTCGAAGCGGGCGGCGCGCTCCCGCAACGCCTGCTCTGGGCGAGCACCGGCACCAAGGACGAGAGCGCCTCCGACTTGCTGTACGTCGAGGCGCTGCAGGCTCCGGAGACGATCGATACGATGCCCGACAAGACGCTCATCGCATTCTCCGATCACGGCGAAGTGAAGGGCGCCATGGATCCGGGCGGCGGCGACGCCGAGACCGTGATCGCGCGATTCCGGGACCAGGGCATCGACGACGGCGAGCTCGCCTCGCGGCTGCAGCGCGAAGGCACGGAGAAATTCGCCAAGTCGTGGGGCGCGTTGATGGAGCGCATCGCGTCGAAGAGCGCGATGGCGCCTCCCCGATCTTCGGCGGCCGCGTGAGCCAATCGATCAGCCCCCTCGCGGGAAAGCCGCTGCCGCGGTCGCAGTGGACCGACGTGCCGAAGGTGGTGGCTGCCTATGCCGACCTGCGTCCCGATCCCGCGCAGCCCTCGCAACGCGTGGCGTTCGGAACGTCCGGGCATCGCGGCACCTCCCTCGAACGCAGCTTCAACGAGTGGCACATCCTCGCCATCAGCCAGGCGATCTGCGACCTGCGCAAGAGCAAGTCGATCGACGGACCGCTCTACATCGGTGTCGACACGCACGCACTCTCGCAGCCCGCGTTCGAGAGCGCGCTCGGCGTGTTCGCGGCCAACGGAGTCGAGGCGATGGTGGCGAAGGACGGCGAGTTCACGCCGACACCCGCGGTCTCCCTCGCGATCCTCACGCACAACCATGGCCGGACCTCGGGATACGCCGATGGCGTGGTCGTCACGCCCTCGCACAATCCGCCCGGCGACGGCGGCTTCAAGTACAACCCGCCGAATGGCGGTCCCGCCGACACCGACGTCACCGGATGGATCCAGGACCGCGCTAACGTGCTCATCGAAGGCGGCGTCAGGGACGTGCGGCGCATGCCTTTCGCGCAGGCGCTACGCGCGACCACCACGCACCCATACGATTTCATGGACGCCTACGTTCGCGATCTCGCGCTAGCCATCGACTTCGCGGCGATCGCGGCGAGCGGCCTGCGCCTCGGTGTCGATCCGCTGGGCGGTGCCGGCGTGCACTACTGGGCGCGAATCGCGCAGCACTACGCGATCGACCTCACCGTGGTGAGCGAGGAAGTCGATCCGGCCTTCCGCTTCATGACGGCCGACTGGGACGGCAAGATCCGCATGGATCCGTCGTCGCGATTCGCGATGCAGCGCCTGATCGGCCTCAAGGACCGCTATGACATCGCGTTCGCCTGCGACACGGACCACGACCGCCATGGCATCGTCACGCGCGGCTCCGGGCTGATGGCGCCGAACCACTATCTCTCGGTGCTCGTCGACTACCTCTTCCGCAACCGGCCCAAGTGGGGTCCGGTCGCCGCCGTCGGGAAGACCGTGGTGAGCACGTCGATGATCGATCGGGTCACGGCGCGGCTCGGACGCGAGCTGTGCGAGGTCCCGGTGGGATTCAAGTGGTTCGTCGATGGCCTGCTCACGGGCGCCATGGGTTTCGGAGGAGAGGAAAGCGCGGGCGCGGCCTTCCTGCGCATCGACGGCACGGCATGGACCACCGACAAGGACGGTATCACCGCCGCGTTGCTCGCGGCCGAGATGACCGCGCGCACCGGGCTCGACCCCGCTGAGCTCTACCGAGGCCTCACGCGCGATCTCGGCGAGCCCGCGGCCGATCGAGTGGACGCGCCGGCATCTCCCGCGCAAAAGAAGGCGCTCGCGAAGCTTTCGCCGCGGCAGGTGCCGGGTTCGCACCTCGCCGGGGACCGGATCGAGAAGATCCTCGACCACGCGCCGGGCAACAATGCGCCCATCGGCGGCATCAAGGTGATCACGGCCAACGGCTGGTTCGCGGCGCGTCCCTCCGGAACGGAGGACATCTACAAGATCTACGGCGAGAGCTTCCGCGGCGAAGATCACCTGCGCGCGATCATGCAGGAGGCGCAGCGCATCGTGGACGCCGCCATCGCGCCCGCGCCCTCGATCATTCCTTCCTGACGGCGTGGCCGCCGAACTCGTTGCGCATCGCCGCGAGCAGCTTGTCGGAGAACGAGTCGGCGTCGCGGGAACGCAATCGCTCCAGCAGTGACAGCGTGATCACCGGGGCCGGCACGTCGAGGTCGATCGCTTCGGCGACGGTCCAGCGTCCCTCGCCCGAATCCTCGACGAACGGCGCGATTCCGGCCATCGACGGGTTCTTCTCGAGCGCGGCGGCCGTGAGGTCGAGGAGCCATGAACGCACGACGCTGCCGTCGCGCCAGATCTCCGCGACCTGGTGCGGATCGATGCCGAAATCGCGCTTGTGGCGCAGGATCGAGAAGCCTTCGGCGTAGGCCTGCATCATTCCGTACTCGATTCCGTTGTGGATCATCTTCACGAAGTGGCCGGACCCGGCGGGTCCCACGCGGCCCCACCCGCGATCCTTCGCCGGCGCCAGCGCTTCGAAGACGGGACGCAGCCGTTCGACTGCCGCTTCGTCGCCGCCCACCATGAGGCTGTAGCCCTCGGCGAGGCCCCACACGCCGCCGCTGGTGCCGCAGTCGATGTAGGCGATCTTGCGTTGCGAGAATTCCGCCGCGCGGCGCAGCGTGTCCTTGTAGTTGGAGTTTCCGCCATCGACAACCGTGTCACCCGCGGCGAGCGACGGCATCAGTTTCGCGAGCGTGTCGTCGGTGATCGCACCGGCGGGCACCATGAGCCAGAGTGTCCGGGGCGCGGGCAGCTTCGCCACGAGCGCGGCGAGCGAATCCGCCGATTCCGCGCCCGCCGCCTCTATCGCCTTGCGGGCCTTCGCGTCCGGGTCGAACCCGGCGATCTCGTGACCGCCGCGCATCAGGCGCTGCGCCATGTTCGCGCCCATGCGCCCCAAACCGATCATGCCGATCTTCATATCGCCTCCACTCGGGTCACTACGCTCAGCCATCGCCGCAGCAGCGAACGCACCGGCGCGGTAAGGCGCGTGCGTTCGTAGGCGTCGGCGGCCATCCGGATCGCTCCGGCCTGCGTGGGGTAGGGATGGATCACATGGGCGAGCTTCGAAAGGCCGATGCGGGCCTCCATCGCGAGCGTGATCTCGTTGATCATCTCCCCGGCGTGCCTGGCGACAATGGTCGCGCCGAGGATCCTGTCCGTTCCGTCGAGCAAATGGATCTTCACGAAGCCCGCCTCCTCTCCGTCCATGATGGCACGGTCCACGTCGTTCATCGGGATCGTGAAGGTCCTCACGGGGATGCCGCGTTCGCGCGCCTGGCGCACGTACAGACCCACGTGCGCGATCTCGGGATCGGTGTAGGTGCACCATGGAACGATCAGCGAGCTCGCGCGCTTGCGGCCGAGGAAGAGCGCGTTGCGAACCGCGATGCGCGCGGTCTCGTCGGCCACGTGCGTGAACTTGTATTCCGCGCAGACGTCCCCGGCGGCGTAGATGCGGCGATTGGTCGTGCGCAGGAAATCGTTCACCTTCACGCCGGCGACCGGATCGCTTTCGACACCGGCGGCCTCCAGGTCCAGGCCCGCGAGCTGCGGAAGGCGCCCGGTTCCCGTGAGGATGGCGTCGACCACCACGGTGCTGCGGAAGTCGTCGCTCACGAGATCGACCCGTTTCTCGCCGCCTTCGACCTGGACTCTTTCGACCTGGGTATTGAGGCGCACCTCGATGCCCTCGCGCGCGAATGCGGTCGACAGGATCTGGGCCGCGTCGCGTTCCTCGCGCGGCAGGAAGAGCGGCCAGTCCTGCACGATCGTCGTCCGCGAGCCCAGCCGCGAGAAAGCCTGCGCGAGCTCGCATCCGAGCGGGCCGCCGCCGATCACGAGGAGCCGCCGCGGCAGCTCCGTGAGCGCGAAGACGTTCTCGTTGGTGAGGAATCCCGCCTCGGCGAGGCCCGGAATGGAAGGCGAGTCGGGCCGCGCGCCCGTCGCGATGATCGCGCGATTGAAGCGCAGCGTGACGCCGCCTACGGCCAGCGTGTCATGCGAAGTGAAGGATCCCTGCCCGAAGAAGACGTGCACTCCCGCCTCGACCAGCCGCTGCACCGAATCGGCGCCGCTCATGCGGGCCCGGATGTCGCGCAGGCGCCGCATCGCCTCGGGAAAGTCCACCCGGATTCCGTCCGGCGACGGCACGCCGAAATGCGGCGCCTCGCGCATCCCCGCGTACAGGCGTGACGTGCGGATGAGCGTCTTCGAAGGCACGCAGCCGGTGTTCAGGCAATCACCGCCGAGGAGATTGCGCTCGACGAGCGCCACCTTCACGCCCAGCGCGGCGGCGCCGTGGGCGGCGACCAGTCCCGCGGGTCCCGCGCCGACGACAACCAGCCCGTAGCGCGGCTCCGGCAGTGGATTGCGCCATACCGCCGGGCGGACGTGGCCCAGGCGCTCGCGCTCGCTCGTGCCGTTCGGTTGCATCTACAACCACCCGCCGCTGAACCCGGCGCGCAGCAGGCCCTTGCGCACGACCGGGCTGTTCCGCATCAATTTCCAGATGAGGCCCGAGCGATGGTTCTCGATCATCATCACCAGCACGCCCTGGTCGAGTCCGAAGAGGCCCGGGGACACCCACGCGCCGGCGTCGCCGGCGAGCGTCGGATTGAAGCTGCTCGCGCATTGTCCCGATTCCCACGCCTCGGGATAGCGCCGCAGCATCTCGCGCGCCGCCCGCATCGCGACGGCCGGCGCGAACGGCAGCGACGCGATGCTGGCCCAGCCGCTCAGTGTTCCGTCATCGGGGCCGTAGGGAACACCGCGCGCCGCGTAACCGAACCAGCGGCGCCTTTCGCCGGCGGCCGGCATCACGTGCGTGCCCGGGCCGTCGCACGCGGTGAGTCCCCAACAGTTCTCGTCGTAGCCGGAGAAGCGGCTCGGATTGCGTCGCGCGTACTCGCGCTGGACCTCGGTCGCGCGGCGGCTGTTCTCGAAGTAGTCGCAGCGCTTCTCGCGCATGAAATCGTCGCGGATGCCGCGGAAATCGATCCACGCGTGCGAGTACTGGTGGACGAAGAGCGGGCCCGCGTACAGGAATTCGTATCCGTAGAGATTTTCCCACTGGTAGGTCAGGGTCCACGCGCCGTAGCTGTCCTTCGCGATCGGATTCGTGGGAGAACCGCCCGCGAGCACGTACAGCACGATGGCCTCGTCGTAGCCATCCCAGCCGTAGTGCAGGTATCCGCTCTCCGGCTTCCAGCCCTGCCGCAAGGTCGCCTCTCCGCCCTGCGCCCAGCGCCAATCGATGCGCCGGTACAACGCGTCGACGATCGCGCGCAGCTCGGCCTCGTCGCCGCCTTCGCGGTCGAAATAGGCGGCCGCGGTGAGCGCGCCCGCCATCAGCAGCGCCGTATCCACCATCGAGAGCTCGGAGCTCCAGGTCCGCGCGCCGGTGCGCATGTCGAGGAAGTGGTAGTAGAAGCCCTTGTATCCGGTCGCGTGCGGGTCTTCGCTCTGCTCGCTGTCGCGGAAGAAGCGAAGCGTGGCGAGGCAGCTCGCGAGCGCCGTGGCGCGATCGGTCCAGCCCCGTTCCACCGCCACCGGCCACGACGACAATGCGAATCCGACGACGGCGATGCTGCAGGGCGAACCGTCGCGCGTCGTATCGGCGACGAGGCCATTGTCCGGATTCGACGCCGCGGGGAAATAACGGAACGCGTCGCGTTGGATCCGGTCGAGCAGCGCGTCGTCGGTGACCACGGCCATGTCAGGCACGCGGGGCTCCGGGGCGCAGCGTGACCACAACGCGATGCTGGGCGCGATCGTCGGTGAGCGGCACCGACGCGTCGGGCTGGACGATGCCGTTCAGCGTGACGCTCGTCGCGGTGCCCGCGTCGGCCGCCTGCTCGATCGAGATTTCGTACACGGTCGCGCCATACCGGTATCGAATCGCGATCGAGGGCCAATGCGCGGGCAGGCATGGCGAGAAGCGCAGGCGATCCTTCTCGCGCGAGAGTCCCAGCAACGATTCGACGACGAGGCGATACATCCAGCCCGCGGACCCGGTGTACCAGGTCCACCCGCCGCGGCCTCCGTGGGGCGGGACCGAGTAGATGTCGGCCGCGATCACGTAGGGCTCCACCTTGTACTTCGCGACCGCATCCGGCGTCGCCGAGTGGTGCGCGGGATTGAGCATCGTCGCGAGCTCCCATGCGCGGGCGTTGTCGCCCATCGCCGCGAACGCCATCGCGGACCAGATCGCGCCGTGGGTGTACTGGCCGCCGTTCTCGCGAACGCCCGGCACGTAGCCCTTGATGTAGCCGGGATCGAGCGCGGAATGGTCGAACGGCGGATCGAGCAGCTGCACCAGCGCCTTGTCGCGCCGCACGAGGCGCTCGTCGACGGCCTTCATCGCCATGCGGCTGTGCTCGGGAGACCCGGCGCCCGACAGGACCGACCAGCTTTGCGCGATGGAGTCGATCTGGCACTCGTCGTTGCGCGCCGAGCCGAGCGGCGTTCCGTCGTCGAAATACGCGCGCCGGTACCAGGCACCGTCCCACGCCTGCTCCTCGATGTTGCGGCGAAGCTTGTCGGCCTCGGCGTCGCAGCGCGAGGCGAACGCCGCGTCGTCCCTCGCCCGCGCGACTTCCGCGAACTGGCGCAGCACGTCGAAGAGAAAGAACCCGAGCCAGACGCTTTCGCCCGTGCCCTTGATTCCCACCATGTTCATGCCGTCGTTCCAGTCGCCCGATCCCATCAGCGGCAATCCGTGCCCGCCGAATCGCAGACCGTGCTCCACCGCCTGGACGCAATGCTGGTAGAGCGTCGCCGATTCCGCCGAACGGCGCGGCAGGTCGTAGTAGGAATCGTCGCCCGGATTGACGAGCCGGCCCTCGAGGAACTGGATCTTCTCGTCCAGCACCGTGCGATCCCCGGTCGCCTTGAGGTATCGCGCGGTCGCGAGCGGCAGCCAGAGATAGTCGTCGGAGCAGTGCGTGCGCACGCCGCGTCCCGACGGCGGATGCCACCAGTGCTGCACGTCGCCTTCCGGGAATTGGCGGCCGGCGCTGCGCAGGAGGTGCTCGCGCATGAGTCCCGGCTCCGTGTGGACCAGCGCCATCACGTCCTGGAGCTGATCGCGGAACCCGAAGGCCCCGCTCGACTGGTAGTAACCGGTGCGGGCCCAGATCCGGCACGCGATCGCCTGGTAGAGAAGCCAGCCGTTGGCGAGGACATCGAGCGATGGATCCGGCGTCTTCACCTGGACGGCGCCGAGCATGCGGCTCCATTCGGATCGCACGGCGTTGAGCGCGCCCTCGGCCGCGGCCGTCCCGCGGAAGCGTTGCACGAGCGCGTTCGCCTCGTCGGGAGTGCGTCCCGCGCCGAGGCGGAAGATGACCTGGCGCTCTTCGCCGTCCGGAAGGTCGAAGGCGACCTGCATCGCGGCGCACGGATCGAGTCCCGCGCCGACCCGTCCGGACAATCGCGTCCGCGACATCGCCGCGGGATTGCGGAGCGATCCGTTGCGGCCGAGGAATTCGGCGCGGTCCCCTGTCACGCTGCGCGTGTTGTCGTCCACGTCGAGGAACGCGATCCGGTCGGGAAACTCCGCGTTGTACGAGTTGCGGGCGAGTATCGCGCCGCTGCGCGAATCCACTTCAGTGATCACGTGGGTCGC
>DATGGI010000101.1:0-1772 GCA_035308545.1 Usitatibacter sp. | reverse complement strand
TTCAGTACTGATACCGCCGAAGGCCGCCGTCCACGAAGTAAACGATGCCGGTGATGTACGCGCCCCGCGGCGACGCGAGAAATACCGCCAGATCCGCGAGCTCCTCCGGCTCTCCATATCGTCCCACCGGAATTTCGTGCTCAGACTGCCACGCGCGATATTCCGGCGTGTAGTTGCGGCGGATCTGGTCGCTCATGATGCGGCCCGGGGCGATGCAGTTTACCGTGATCCCCTGCTTGCCGACTTCGCGTGAAAGCCCCTTCGCCCACGCGGTGAGCGCGGCCTTCGCGCAGAAGGCGCCATTCACATTGTCGGGTTCCATCTTCCCCGTGATGTTGATCACGCGCCCCCACTTCTTCTCCGCCATCGCGGGCAGGAGCCGATTGGCGAGCTGGCGGTGGCGCGTGAAGTTCAACGTGAGCGCCTCGCTCCACTGCTCCTCGGTCGCGTCCTTGCCGAAGTTGCGGCTGCCGCCCGCGTTGTTCACGAGGATGTCGACGTGGCCGAGGGCTTTCGCCGCCGTCGCCGCGACGTTCTCGACGTAGTCGTCCTTCATCGCGTCGTGCACGATGATCGTGGGCCGCGCGCCGCCCGCGGCGACGATCTCCGTGGCAAGCGACTCGAGCTGTTCGCGCCTGCGGCCCGTGTAGGCGACCCGCGCGCCCTCGAGCGCCAAACCCTTCGCGATCGCGCGCCCGATCCCCGCGCTCGCGCCCGTCACGAGCGCGCCCCGCCCTTGAAGCATCAGGTCCATGGACTCTCCCGGGCTAGTAGACGACTTGTACGTTCTTCTCTTCGAGCCACTCGTTCAGCGAGTCGAGCAGCGGCGCCGATACCTTGACGCGCCGCTCCGCCGGAAAACGAATGTCGCACTCGCCCTGCGCGTTGCGGTAGTGGATCGTCACGTCGCACTTGCCGCCCGCGTATTGGGCGAGGATCGATTTCAACTTGCCGAAATCGGCCTGGCCGTTGATCGAGAGGCGCAGCACCTTCGCGTGGGCCGAGCGGACCTCGGCGAGATCCATGAGGCCGTCCGCGGTGATGCGAAGCCCGCCGGTGAACTCGTCGGGAAAGATGCGGCCCTTCACGACGACGACCTGGTCTTCCTGGATCACGCTGCGTTTCTCGTGGAAGAGCTCGCCGAACACGACGACCTCCACGCGGGCGCTGCCGTCGTCCAGCGTGAGGATCGCCATGCGGCCGCGGCGCGAGTTGCGCATCTGCACGCCGTAGATCACGCCGGCCATCATCACGGGCTCCAGTGTCGCCTGCAGGTGCGAAAGCGGCGTGCGCGCCACGCGGCGAAGCTCGTCGCGATAGGCGTTGAAGGGGTGCCCGGAAAGATAGAAGCCCAGGCTCTGCTTCTCGTTCACGAGGCGCTCGCGCTCGCTCCACGCCGACGCGTTCGTGAGCGTGAACGTTTCGGTGGCCCCGGACGCTTCCCCGAAGAGATTGGTCTGCGCCGCGAACTGCTCGGCGTGCTCCGCCGCATCGATGGCGGAACCGAGCGAAGCGAGGAGGCTCGCGCGGTTGGCCTCGATCGAGTCGAAGGAGCCCGACTTGATGAGCGCTTCCATGGCGCGGCGGTTCACGATGCGGCGATCCACGCGGCGGCAGAAATCCGCGAGGCCCGTGAAGGGCCCCGCCTCGTCACGCCGCGCGACGATGTTCTCGGTGGCGCCCTGCCCCGTCCCCTTCACGCAGCCCAGCCCGTAACGGATGCGCTTCGCGTCGACCGGCTCGGACCGATAGGTCGACGTGTTGATGTCCGG
>DATGGI010000100.1:0-14514 GCA_035308545.1 Usitatibacter sp. | reverse complement strand
GCCATCAACCTGATCGACATCGTGGCGGTCGCCGATGTCGCGCACGAAGTGGGCGTCCCGCTCATCGTGGACAACACCGCGGCCTCGCCCTATCTCTGCCAGCCGATCCGGCATGGCGCCGACATCGTGGTGCATTCGGCGACGAAATTCCTCGGCGGCCATGGCACGACAATGGGCGGCGTCGTGGTTGAAAGCGGCAAGTTTCCCTGGGACAACGGCAAGTTTCCGTCGATGACGGAACCGTCGGCGGGATACCACGGCGTGCGCTTCTACGAGACCTTCGGCGATTTCGGATTCACGATGAAGGCGCGGATGGAGATCCTGCGCGTCTTCGGCCCGGCGATTTCGCCGTTCAACGCGTGGCAGCTCCTGCAGGGAATCGAGACGCTGCCCGTGCGGATGGACCGTCATTGCGCCAACGCGATGGCGGTCGCGAAATTCCTGCGCGCGCATCCGAAGGTCACGTGGGTGAGCTACCCGGGATTGCCCGACAGTCCCTACCACGAGCTCGCGAAGCGCTACATGCCCAAGGGCGCGGGTTCGCTCCTCGCTTTCGGCGTCGGCAGCTTCGAGGCGGGCGTGAAGTTCATCGAGTCGCTCACGTTCATCTCGCACCTCGCCAACATCGGCGACGCGAAATCGCTCGTGATCCACCCGGCGTCGACCACGCACCGGCAACTCAACGAAGAGCAGCAGGCGAAAGCCGGCGTAAGGCCCGACATGATCCGCCTCTCGATCGGCCTCGAGAGCATCGAGGACATCCTCTGGGACCTGGAAAAGGCGCTCGGCTAGCTGCTCTTCGAGCCGTCCAGCAGCTTGTTCACCTCGTCCTTGGCGGCCTTTTCAATCGTCTCCTCGATCCACGGGACGTAGGCGGAGACGCGCACGAAGACCTGCGTGTCGCCCGCGTTCACGAGGCCATCGGAGTTCTCATCCTTGCTCGATGACGCGATGCCGATCACGAAGAGCTCCTTCGCTTCATTCTGGAAATAAGCCGGCGCGCCCGATTCGCTCGTGGTGAACGCGGCCTGCAGATCCGAAGCTTCATCGCCGGACTTCACGGTCATCCCGAAGACCTTCGGCGAAAGGCGATCGATCGTGTTGATGCCCGCGCGCGCCTTGTGATCCTGGCGCAGCACCTTGTCGCCGAGCTTTCCCGTTTCGCCGTTTCCGACGATGACGACGCCCTTGCCCGCCTCGTCGTCGTTGCGATAAAGCGGGGTCGGTTCGATCTTCGCCGCGCCCGCCAGGTGCACGAGGGCGATGTCGCTGGAATTGGAGCCGGGACGCCACACGGGATGCACATACACGCCGTCGACCTTGAGGCCGCGCGTGCCGACCTTGATCACCGGCGGGGATTTCATCGCCTTGAGCGTCGCGCCCACGCGCGCCGACGTGAGGATCCACTGCGCGCCGATGAGGACGCCTTCGCCGCCGCCGGGCACGTCGATGGGAACGGCCGACACATACTTGGTCGCCATCTCGAGATATTCGGCGTCGTCCCGGTCGGGGCGGATCAGGAGCGCCGGGACGGAGAGCGGAACGGCGAGCGCGGCCACCGCCGCGAAGCGTACGAATCGGTTCATGACTTGTATATCCGGATGACGTACCAGGCGATGCCGAGGAGCCCGCCGGCAAGCCCCGACAGGAAGAATTCCTTCCAGCTCCACTTCGGGCCGGGCGGCTCGCCCACGCCGGTCGTCGCCTTCGCCGAGGCGGTGAAGAAGTATTCGTATTTCTCGAAGTCGTCCCGGGGCGCCGAGTACGTCAGCACGGCCGCGCCGTTCGGCCCCGGAAAGACGTATTGCCGCATGCGGATCATGCCCCTTCCATCGTTCACCTCGAGCGTCGTCATGGCCGAGTCGACCCCGTTGATCGGCACCACGTTCACGTCGATCAGCGTCGCGTTGAGCGACGCGGCGAGGGCGTGGGCCGTCTTCGTCGCGAGGTCGAGCGTCATGTGCCCCGTGCTCTTCATCTCGACAACGTTGAACGTCGCGCCGGCGGAATTGCGCGTCGTGGTGAGCGGATCCACGGCGACCAGGATGTAGTTTGGATTGCGGGCTTCCCTCAAGAGCTTCGCGGGGACGTTGCTCTCGTCCGCGTCGCCCGGCCGCGTCGCGGTGCGCAGCTCGCGGAAGCCCGTCGGGACCTGGTACTTGAAATCGCTCGCGAGCGCCGCGAGCGCCGCCGCCGCGAGAAAGGTAACAAGCGCGATGAATCGGGTCAGTTGCACGTCGCGAGTTTATCCGAGTAGAATTCAAACGAGCGTTTGAATTTCGGGATTTCCCCCACATGGCCGCCTCCCGTCCCGCGCGCAAGAGCGTCGCCATCGACGCCACTTCCGCGGACACGAAGACCAGGATCCTCGACACCGCCGAGAGCCTCTTCATGGAGCACGGCTTCGAGGCGACGAGCCTGCGCAGCCTCACGACGGCGGCGGGCGTGAACCTTGCCGCGGTCAACTACCATTTCGGCGGCAAGGAAGAGCTCTTCCAGACGGCGCTTCGGCGGCGCCTCGACCCGATGAACCAGGAGCGCATCGACCTCCTGGAAAGCCTCGAGCGCGAGGCCGGCGGCAAACCCCTTTCGTGCGAGAAGATCCTCTTCGCGATGCTGATCCCCGCGCTCAAGCTCGCGCGCGACGAGAAGCGCGGCGGCAAGAATTTCCTCAAGCTCCTCGGCCGCGCGTACGCCGACCCGGCGCCCTTCATCCGGCAGTTCCTCCACCAGCAATACGTCGAGATGATCGCCCGCTACAAGGAAGCCTTCCTCAAGGCGCTCCCGCAGCTGTCGCGGCACGAGCTCACGTGGCGCCTGCACTTCGTGATGGGTGCGCTTTCGTATACGCTCGCGGGCACCGACGCGCTCAAGCTCTTCGCGCAGGTGACCGCCGTGGACAAGTACGACGACGAGATGCTGCTTCAGCGCCTCGCCCCCTTCCTGGTCGCAGGACTCAAGGCACCGCCGCTCGCCGATTCCCGCAAGCTCGAGCTCGTCAACGCGGGCTGACAAGGAGAATTCAATGTTGCTCACCGTCACGCTGGTCATCGCCAAGGTCGTCGCCTCGATCCTCGGAGTGCTGGGCGTCGCGCTGCTGCTCGCCTACCACAGGGCCAATGGCATCGCGTGGTCCGTCGCGCTCGCGGCGGGTGTCGCCTTCCTCGAATACTTCACGGGCACGCCGGCCTGGGCGCTTTCGATCCTGTGGGTCGCCGTGGCGGTCTTCGCCGTCGTCTCCATCGTGAAGCCGGTCCGGCGCCTCGTGGTGACGGGGCCGCTCTTCGGCATCTACAAGAAGATCCTGCCGCAGATCTCGCAGACGGAGCAGGAGGCGCTCGACGCCGGAAGCATCTGGTGGGACGCGGATCTCTTCACCGGCAGGCCCGACTGGAAGAAGATGTTCGCCTACCCGGAGGCGAAGCTCTCGCCCGAGGAGCAGGCCTTCGTCGACGGTCCCGTCGAGGAGCTCTGCGGCATGCTCGACGAGTGGGACATCACCCACAACCGCATGGACCTTCCGCCGGAAGTGTGGAAGTTCATCCGCGAGAAAGGTTTCCTCGGGATCATCATCCCGAAATCCTACGGCGGCCTCGGGTTCTCGGCGTATGCGCACTCGGAGATCGTGACCAAGATCTCCACTCGCAGCGGCACCTGCGCCGTGACCGTGATGGTGCCCAACTCGCTCGGCCCGGCGGAGCTGCTGATCCACTACGGCACGGAAGAGCAGAAGAATCATTACCTCCCGCGTCTCGCCAAGGGGCTCGAGGTTCCGTGCTTCGCGCTCACGAACCCGGAAGCCGGTTCCGACGCCGGCGCCATTCCCGACTTCGGCATCGTCTGCAAGGGCATGCACGAGGGCAAGGAAGTGCTGGGCCTTCGTCTCACCTGGGAAAAGCGCTACATCACGCTGGGCCCCGTCGCGACGATCCTCGGCCTCGCGTTCAAGCTCTTCGATCCGGACAAGCTCCTCGGCGGCGAGGAAGAGCTCGGCATCACGCTCGCGTTGATTCCCACGTCGCACAAGGGCGTGAACATCGGCCGGCGCCACATTCCGCTGTCGGCCGCGTTCATGAATGGCCCCAACTCGGGCAAGGACGTCTTCATCCCGATGTCGTGGATCATCGGTGGCGAAAAGCAGGTGGGCAAGGGCTGGCGCATGCTGGTCGAGTGCCTCGCCGCGGGCCGCTCGATCTCGCTGCCGTCCATGTCGATGGCGGCGGGCAAGCTCGCCTCGCGCGCCACGGGCGCGTACTCGCGCGTCCGCGCGCAGTTCCGCACTCCCATCGGCAAGTTCGAAGGCGTGGAGGAGCCGCTCGCGCGCATCGGCGGCAACACCTACATGATGGACGCCACGCGACGCATGACGATGTCGGCGCTCGATCTAGGCGAGAAGCCCTCGGTCATCTCGGCCATCTGCAAGTACCACATGACCGAGCGCATGCGCACCATTGTGAACGACGCCATGGACATCCATGGCGGCAAGGGCATCATGATGGGCCCGAACAATTTCCTCGGCCACGCCTACGGGGCAGTTCCGATCGCGATCACGGTCGAGGGCGCCAACATCCTCACGCGCTCGATGATCATCTTCGGCCAGGGCGCGATCCGCTGCCATCCGTTCGTGCTGAAGGAGATCAACGCGGCGGGCGCGAACGATCTCGTCGCGTTCGATAGAGCGCTCTTCGGCCACATTGCCTTCACGATGTCCAATGCGGCGCGCGCCCTGTACCTCGGTCTCACCGGAGGCCTCACGGTCTCGGTGCCAGGCTCGCCCGAGACGCGCCGCTACCTCCAGATGATGACGCGCTTCTCGGCGGCCTTCGCGCTGCTCGCGGACATCTCGATGTTCGTGATCGGCGGGAGCCTGAAGCGCCGCGAGAAGATCTCCGCGCGGCTGGGCGACATCCTCTCGCTGCTCTACATCGGCTCGGCGACGATCAAGCGCTACCACGACGAGGGACGCCAGAAGGAAGACCGGCCGCTCCTCGACTGGGCGATGTACGACACATTCTTCCGCCTGCAAGTCGCCATCGACGGCGTGCTCGACAATTTCCCGAACCGCTTCGTCGCCGCCTGGCTTCGCTTGCTCGCTTTCCCGAAGGGACTCACGCTGAACGCTCCGTTCGACAAGGTGGGCAGCAAGGTCGCCGCCATCCTCATCACGCCGGGCGCCTCACGCGATCGCCTCACGCGCGGCGCCTACATCCCGCGCGACGAGAACGACGTCGTGGGCCGCCTCGAGTTCGCGATGGAGGCGATGATCAAGGCCGATCCCATCGAGGCGAAGATGCGAGCCGCCGCGAAGGAAGGAAAGCTTCCGCAACGCCAGCTCGGCGAGCGCCGCGCCGCCGCGGTCGCCCAGGGGATCATCACGCGCGAGGAAGCCGCCCACCTCGACTACACCGATCGCCTGCGCCACGACGTGATCATGGTCGACGACCACGAGCACGACCTTTCGCGCGGCGCGAAGCCCCAGGAGGACTCATGGCAAGCGGATTCGAAGAAAAGGGTCGCCGCCGCGTCTATGTCGTAGACGGGGCGCGCACTCCGTTCCTCAAGGCGAAGCCCGAAGGCGGGCCTTTCATGGGCAGCGACCTCGCGGTGAACGCGGGGCGCCCGCTGCTCCTGCGCCAGCCGTTCGAGGCCACCGCGTTCGACGAGGTGATCATCGGCGCGGCGATGCCCTCGGCCGACGAGGCGAACATCGGCCGCGTGATCTCGCTGCGCCTGGGTTGCGGCGACAAGGTGCCGGCGTGGACGGTCATGCGCAATTGCGCGTCGGGCCTGCAGGCGCTCGACACGGCCGCGCTCAACATCGTCGCGGGCCGCTCGTCACTCGTCCTCGCGGGTGGAACCGACGCCATGAGCCACGCGCCCCTCATCTATGGGCAGGCGATGGTGAAATGGTTCGCGGCGCTCAACGCGGCGAAGAACCTGGGCCAGCGCGCGGCGGTGATGGCGAAGCTCAGGCCCGGCAATCTCTTCGCGCCGGTGATCGCGTTGCTGCATGGACTCACCGATCCCGTCGTGAAGCTCTCCATGGGATCGACGGCGGAGATCGTCGCGCAGCGATTCGGCATCACGCGCCAGATGATGGACGAGTTCGCAGTGGAATCACATCGCCGCGTGGCCTTCGCCCAGGACAATGGGCGCCTCACTGAAGTGGAGCCCATGTATGGGCCCGACGGCACCGTGTACGCGCTCGATGACGGCGTGCGCCGCGACTCGAGCGTGGAGCGGCTCGCGAAGCTGAAGCCCTTCTTCGACAAGACCTACGGCAACGTCACGGCGGGCAACTCTTCGCAGATCACCGACGGCGCCGCGATGCTGATCCTCGCATCGGAAGACGTGGTGCACGAATATGCGTTGAAGCCGCTCGGGCGCGTCGTCGACGCGAACTGGGGCGCGCTCGATCCGGCGGAGATGGGCCTGGGCCCCGTGCACGCGATCACGCCGATGCTGATGCGCAACGGCCTCACATTCGACGACGTCGATGCCGTCGAGATCAACGAGGCCTTCGCCGCGCAGGTGCTGGGATGCCTCGCCGCATGGGACGACGCGTCCTATTGCAAGGAATCCTTCGGCCTCGACCGCCCCTTCGGCGCGCCCAGCCGCGAGAAGCTCAACGTGGACGGCGGCGCCATCGCCATCGGCCATCCGATCGGCGCATCCGGCGCGCGCGTCGTGCTGCACGTGCTCAAGGTGCTCGAGCGCACCGGCGGCAAGCGCGGCGTGGCGTCGCTGTGCATCGGCGGCGGCCAGGGCGGGGCGATGCTCCTCGAGCGGGTGTAGTTCAATGTGGATGAAATTCCTCTCGTGGCTGAGCGTCACGCCCGGCCGCATGCGCTGGATGTTCAACATCTGGGCGCCGTTCCGGGGCGCGGGCATCCGCGTTCGCGAGATCGGCGAGGACTTCCGTTCCGCCACGATCGAGTTGCGCACGACGATGACGAACCGAAACTATGTCGGCACGCACTTCGGCGGCTCGCTCTTCGCGATGACCGACCCGTTCTTCATGGTGCTGATGATGAGGAACCTCGGCCGGGACTACATCGTGTGGGACAAGCAGGGCACGGTCAGATTCCTGAAACCCGCGAAGGGCACCGTGACCGCGAAGATCGTCCTTCCCGAAGCGCGGATCGAGGAGGTGCGGTCGGCCACCGCGTCGGGGGAGAAGTTCGAGCCCTCGTTCAAGGTGGACATCGTCGACAGCGACGGCGTGACCGTGGCAGACGTCGAGAAGGTTCTCTACATCCGCAGGAAAAGGGACAAGACATGATGGCATTCCTGATGGGCCTGAAGTCGATCTCGCCCGCCGATCTCGACCAGCAGGTGCGGGCGAAGCAGGTGAACGTGTACGACGTGAACTCGCAGCAGAGCTGGCAGAAGGCCCATGTGCCGGGCGCGAAGCATCTCGACTCGACCGCCTTCACCGAAGGCGATCTGCCGGCCGACAAGAAGGCGAGCCTCGTCTTCTATTGCGGCAATCCCATGTGCCGCAAGGCGCCGACCGCCGCGAAGCGCGCGCAGCAGATGGGCTACGAGAACGTGAAAGTGATGTCCGCGGGGATCAGCGGCTGGGTCGGCAATCACATGCCGACCGAATCCGCATGAAAAGGAGGAAACCATGAAGACCGACCTGCTCTACCTCACCTACGTTGCAACGTTCACCGCTGTGATGTTCCTGCCGTACGTGCTCGACCGAATCATCGTGTGGGGCCTCGTCGACACGGTGGGCTACCCGGACAATCCCAAGCCCCTGGCTCCCTGGGCCGAGCGCCTCAGGAAGGCGCACGCCAATGCGATCGAGAACCTGGCCGTCTTCGCCACGCTGGTCCTGGTCGCGCACGCCGTGGGCGTGACGGGTTCGTCCGTCGAGAATGCCGCGATCCTCTACTTCTGGTCGCGCGTGGTGCACGCCGTGGCCTACACGTTGAAGTGGCCGTGGATCCGGACGCTCGGTTTCTTCGGCGGGTTCGTCGCCCAGATGATGGTGGCGGTTTCCCTGCTCTCGCGCTAGGAATGGAACTCAAGCACTGGAGGCTCAACGTCGACGCGGACCACCTCGCGTGGCTCGCGTTCGATCGCGCGGGGACTTCGACCAATACGTTCTCGAGCGAGGCGCTGCGCGAGCTGGGGCAGATCGCGGACCATCTCGCGTCGATGCCTCCGAAGGGACTCGCGATCCTCTCGGCCAAGGAGGGCGGCTTCATCGCCGGAGCCGACATCGACGAGTTCACGACGCTGAAGGACGCGGACCAGGCGATGGCGTTCGTGGCGCTCGGCAACGAGGTCTTCGACAAGATCGCCGCGTTGCCCTTTCCGACGCTCGCGCTGATCCACGGCTTCTGCATGGGCGGCGGCACGGAGCTCGCGCTCGCCTGCAAGTACCGCGTCATGGACGATGGGCCCAAGACGCGCATGGCGTTGCCGGAGGTGATGCTCGGCATCGTTCCCGGATGGGGAGCGGCCAAGCGCATGCCGAAACTGATCGGGCCCGCCGCGGCGCTCGACCTCATGCTCACGGGGCGCGGGGTCGATGGACGGCGCGCGAAGAAGATGGGGCTCGTGGACGCCGTGACCCCGAAGCGCCACTTCGAGAACGCCGCGCGCATGATCCTCACCAAACCGCCGGCGCTCCATTCGCCGACATTGATGCAGGCCGCCGGCGACTGGCCGCTCGTGCGCGACCTCGTCGCGAAGATGTCCGCCCGGCAAGTGGCGAAGCGCGTGCGGCGCGATCAATATCCGGCGCCCTACGCGATCCTCGACCTCTGGAAGGATTTCGGCGGCGATCCCCGCAGGATTCCTCGCGAGCATCCCGCGTCGACGGCGAGCCTTTTCTTCCATCCGACGGCGAAGAACCTCATCCGCATCTTCAAGCTGCAGGAGCGGTTGAAGTCGTTCGGGAAAACCGCTTCGGGGTCAGACCCCGAGAGTGCCTCTTCCTCGGGGTCTGACCCCGAAGTAAGGCACCTGCATGTGATCGGCGCGGGCGCCATGGGCGGCGACATCGCGGCATGGGCGGCGCTGCGCGGCGTGACTGTCACGCTGCAGGACCTCGCGCCCGATCGCATCGCGCCCGCCATCAAGCGCGCCGCCGAGCTCTACAGGAAACGCCTGAAGCAGCAGCACCTCGTGCAGGCGGCGCTGGATCGATTGATTCCCGATGTCGCGGGCAATGGCGTCGCAAAAGCGGACATCGTGATCGAGGCGATCGTCGAGAATGCCGACGTGAAGCGCAAGGTATACGCGCAGGTCGAGCCGCGCATGAAGGAAGGTGCCGTGCTCGCGACCAACACCTCGAGCATTCCGCTGCAACAGCTCTCGTCCATCCTCCGGCGTCCCGAGCGCCTCGTGGGATTGCACTTCTTCAACCCCGTCGCGCAGATGATGCTCGTCGAAGTCGTGGAAGGGCCGCAGACTTCGCCCGCCGTGATGCAGATCGGGCAGTCGTTCACGCGCCAGATCGACAAGCTGCCGCTGCCGTGCAAATCGGCGCCCGGGTTCCTCGTGAATCGCGTGCTCTCGCCGTACCTGCTCGAGGCGATGCTGATGGTCGACGAAGGCGTTCCGCCGGAGACGGTCGACGCGGCCGCGAAGGACTTCGGCATGCCCATGGGACCGATCGAGCTTGCCGACATGGTGGGCCTCGACATCGGCTGGGCCGTGGGACAGGAGCTCGCGAAGCCGGGCTCGCCGATCCCGAAGAAGCTCCAGGCGCTCGTCGAGGCGAAGAAATTCGGAAAGAAGAGCGGCCAGGGCTTCTACACGTGGACCCGGGGCAAGGCGCAGAAGAGTTCCATCGGCCCGGGCACCGTGGACCTGAAGGCGCTCGCCGACCGCATGGTGCTCCCGGCGCTGAACGAAGCGGTCGCCTGCGTGCGCGAAAGGATCGTCGCGGACGCGGATCTCTGCGACGCGGGCGTCATCTTCGGCACCGGCTTCGCCCCCCATCGCGGTGGTCCCATCTCCACGATCCGCGCGCGCGGCAAGCAGGAATGGCTGCGGCTCATGGAGGAATTGAAGAAGCAACACGGGCTGCGGTTCGAAGCGGACACCGGTTGGGATACGATCTAGAGGGAAGCAACTGGGAGAAGCGATGCGTGACCTGAAAGGCAAGACCGCCGTCGTGACCGGCGCCGGCAGCGGCATCGGCCGCGAGCTCGTGATCGCCTGCGCGCGCGAGGGCGCGAACGTGGTGCTCGCCGACATCGACGAAAAGGGCATGCGCGAGACGCTGATGGCGATCGCGCAGATGGGCGTGCGCGCCGAGTGCATGCGCTGCGACGTCTCGAAGCCGGGCGACCTCGATGCGCTCGCGGCCAAGGCCTGGGAGAAATTCGGCGCCGTCCACCTCGTCTTCAACAATGCGGGCGTGGCGGTGGCGGGTCCCATCTGGACCGCGACGATCGAGGATTGGAAGTGGACGCTCGACATCAACCTCATGGGCGTCGTGCACGGCGTGCGCTCCTTCGTTCCCCGGATGCTCGCCGACGGGCACGAGGGGCACATCGTGAACACCGCTTCGGTCGCTGGGCTCGTCGACATCCCGGGGAGCGCCGTCTACTGCGTGAGCAAGCACGGCGTCGTGTCGCTCTCGGAGTGCCTGCACCACGACCTGCGCGTCGCGAAGGCCAACATCGGCGTCTCGGTGCTGTGCCCCGCCTACGTGAATACCGGCATCGGCAACTCGCAGCGCAATCGCCCGACCGACCTCGCGGCGACGAATCCGGGCGCGGCGCCCTACGAGGAAGCGGTGCGCCAGGCACTGCTGCACGGCAAGCTCTCCGCGGCCGATGTCGCGAAGGCCACGCTCGACGCGGTGAAGGCAGGCAAGTTCTACGTGATTCCCCACGAGAAGATCAGGGGTGCGATCGAGACGCGCATGCGCGACATCCTCGACGGCCGCACACCCACGGATGTTTCGCGCCCGGTCCCCGGGGCGCAGGGAACGCCGCGATGAGGGCGCGCATCGCAGCGTTCATCGTCGCGCTGGCCGGCACGACAGCCTGGGCGCAGTGGATAGATCCGGCCGGCAAGGCTCTGCCCGACACGGCTTCCCGCAAGACTGCCGACGGCATGGGGGCGATGCTCGTCCTCACCTCGAACTACAACGACTTCATCAAGGAATGGACCGGGTCGGATGAAAAGCACACGCCGCAGTTGAAGCCGGTGGCGGAGCTCAAGCGCGGAGACGACGCCACGATCCTCGTCTTCTTCTCGGGGTGCGCGAAGCCCGGCGAGCGCTGCGTGCTCACGGCGGACTTCAAGGTGATCGCGCCCAATGGCTCCGTCTACGGCGAATTCAAGGACCGCCCGGCGTTCGACGACGCGATCGACAAGGCCGGGACCGTGATGCTCTCCCACGCAATGACCCAGATGCGAATCGAGCCGAACGACGCGCTGGGCGAATACAAGGTGCTCGTGACCATGCATCGGCCGTCGACGAAGACGTCGATCGAGCTCGAGCAATCGGTGCGCGTGATCCAATAGAACGATCCAGGAGAAACGAGAGATGACTACGAACCGCCAGGTGCGCCTTGCAGCGCGCCCCATGGGATTGCCCAAGCGCACCGACTGGAATTTCACCGAGGAGGCGGTGGGCCAACCCGCGGATGGACAGATCCTCGTGAAGGTTTCACACATCTCGCTCGATCCCGCGATGCGCGGCTGGATGAACGAAGGCAAGTCGTACATCGCGCCCGTCGAGATCGGCGCGGTGATGCGCGCGGGCGGCGTCGGCGAAGTCATCGCGTCGAAGCATCCCGGCTTCGCGGTGGGCGATCCGGTGGGCGGAAATTTCGGCGTGCAGCAATACGCGGTCTCGGATGCCAAGGGCGTGCGCAAGGTCGACACGGGTTTCGCGCCGCTCACGACTTACCTCGGCGTGCTCGGCATGCCGGGGATGACGGCGTACTTCGGGCTGCTCGACATCGGCAAGCCGCAGGCGGGGGAAACCGTGGTGGTGTCGGGCGCGACGGGCGCGGTGGGCGCGGTGGTATGCCAGATCGCCAAGATCAAGGGATGCCGCGTCGTCGGCATCGCGGGCGGCCCCGACAAGTGCAAGTACGCGATCGACACGCTGCATTGCGATGCGGCGATCGACTACAAGAGCGAGGACGTGAAGGCGAGCCTGAAGAAGCACTGCCCGGACGGAATCCACGTCTACTTCGACAACGTGGGCGGCGAGATCCTCGAGGCGTGCCTCGCGCGATTGGCGCTCCACGCGCGCATCATCTTCTGCGGCGCGATCTCGCAGTACAACAACACCACGCCGCCGCGCGGACCGGCGAACTATTTCTCGCTGCTCGTGAATCGCGCGAGCATCACCGGGATGGTGGTCTTCGACTACGCGGCCCGCTACGGCGAGGCGGCGAAGGAGATGGCGGGCTGGATCGCCGCGGGCAAGCTCGTGCACAAGGAAGACGTGGTGATGGGCGGGATCGACGCGTTCCCGGAGACGCTTCTCAAGCTGTTCAAGGGCGAGAACTTCGGCAAGCTGGTGCTGGCGCTGTAGGAGCCATGAGGGTTTTCCCCATCCTGGCGATGACCGTCCTTTTCGGCACGGTCATGGCCGCAGTGTTCCTCGGCACCAAGTTCAGGCTGAGCCTTCGGCGTGAGGCACCGGACCTCTTCGCGGCTTACTATGTGAGCGGATCGCCCTCGGTGCGCGCGAAGATGATCCTGCCATACGCGATGCTGATCTATTTCCGCAGGTATCGGAGGGAACTGGCCGGCTATCCCGTTTCGCGGGCCTGGGCGAGCTGGATCTTCGCGAACACCTGGGTGCAGCTGTTGGCGGCGCTCGCGATCATCGCGGCGACGTTGAGATGAAGCCGCGCAAGATCTGAATGAAATCCACCGAGGTGAAATGATGTTCTCCAGAATCGCAGCGATCCTCCTCGCGCTTGGCGCCACGGCGGTGCACGGGCAATCCGCCGCGCTCGGCGACGACGAGACGGCCGTGATCGTCCGGGCCTATTCGCTCACGCGCACGGGCGGCCTCGAGAAGACGATCGTCCTTCCCGTGGAGACCGCCAATTTCCGGTGCACCGGCGATTCCGGCGTGAAGCTCGGCGGCTGCTCGGGCGCCATGAGGACCGACAAGATCTCGACTGAAGAGGTCTTCGCGTGGCTCTCGAAGGAGTTCGCCTCCGTCGCGGGCCCCGAGGTCCTCGCCGACTTCCGCAGCAAGGCCGAGTTTTCCGCGCGCGTCGCCAAGCTTCCCATCGAGGTGAAGCAGATCATCGGCGAGCCGCCGGCGAAGGACGATGCCGGCCGGCCGTACCTGCTGCTCGATTTCTCGCGCGTGGGATTCAATCCGGCGAAGACTGAAGCGATCGTCTACGTGGCGAGCGTTTCCCAGGTCGACCCGAGGCGCTCCTTCGGCGAATACCTCTGTTTCCGCCTCGACAACAACGTCTGGAAGATCGCCGCTCGCGCGCGCAACTGGGCGCTGAAGTAGCCGCTTCGACCAACTGCCCGGGAGCCTGTTCCAGATGAAGCTCGTGCTCGTCCCGCTGTTCATGCTGATGTCGAGCGCGCTGATGGCCCTCGCGTGGCTCGGGCATCTGCGCTACCGGAACGAGATCGGCTTCTGGACCGCGCTCGCCGCGAGCTGGCTGCTGGTGCTTCCCGAATACGTCCTCAACGTCGGAGCGACGCGCTACGGGTATGGGGCCTACAACGGCGCCCAGATGGCGTCTTTCCACCTCGCATTCGGCGTCGTGTGCGTGGCGCTCGTCTCGCGATTCATCCTGAACGAATCGTTCACCTCGCTGCAGCTCGCGGGCTTCGGGCTCCTCGCCGTGGCGATCGCGCTCATCACCTATCCCTTCTGACGGATGCCGCGCTACGTCGCGCTCTTCCGCGGCATCAATGTCGGCAATGCCAAGCGCATCGCCATGGCGGACCTGCGGAAGATCCTGGAGTCCCTCGGCTACGAGAATGTCGCGACGCTCCTCAATAGCGGCAACGCGATCTTCGATGCGAAGGCCGAGCCGGAGGCGAAGCACGCGCAGCGCATCCACGATGCCGTGCTGAAGAAGCTGAAGGTCGATGCGCTGGTCGTGGTGAAGTCCGCGGCGGACGTCGCGGGCATGATCGCCGGCAACAAGTTCGGCAAGATCGCCACGAACCCGTCGCTGCTGCTGGTCGCGATGACCAACGATGCGAAGGGATGGAAAGTGCTCGAAACCATCGCGGGCGCCTCCGAGACCGCGAAGGCCGTGCACCTTGGCAAGCACGCCCTCTACGCGTGGTGTCCCGAGGGAACGTTGAAGAGCCGGGCCGGCGTCGCGCTGCTCACGAAGCTCGCCGATTCGGGCACGACGCGCAACTGGACCACGCTCGAGAAGATCCACGAAATGCTGCGGGAAATCAGGTAGTTCGGAAGCGCTTCGGAATTTTCGTTTCGTTTACACGCGCCGTCCTAGTGTGGGAATCGGGAGCTTTCCCATGCAAGAAGGAGGGCACTATGAACGTCCTAATCCAGAACTGGAAATACAT
>DATGGI010000099.1:0-2945 GCA_035308545.1 Usitatibacter sp. | reverse complement strand
CTCGCCCGCTGGGATGTCGCGCTCGTTTTCGCGGTCGCGCTCGCGGAGCAAGCCGGAATCCCCGTTGCCGCGGGTCCGATCCTGGTCGCCGCGGGAGCGTTGGCGCACACGGGCGGCTTGCGTCCCGAATTGGTCGTGATGTCCGCGATAGCCGGTTGCCTCGTCTCCGACCACGCGTGGTTCCTTGCGGGGCGCTACTACGGGCGAACCCTGCTGTCGGGACTCTGCCGCATCTCGATCTCGCCGGACACCTGCGTGCAGCGGACCGACGACCTCATCGCGCGCCACGGCGCACCGCTGCTGCTGGTCGCGAAGTTCATCCCGGGCGTCTCGGCGGTCTCCATTCCCACGGCGGCGGCCATGGGGCTCCCGTATCGGCGCTTCATCCTCTACGACGGCGCGGGATGCATGCTCTGGAGCGGCGTGTACATCGGCGCCGGGATGATCTTCAGCACGGAAGTTCGGCGCGTCCTCGATTGGATGGCGCAGGTGGGCGGCGTGTCGCTGCTCGTGGTGCTCCTGCTCTTCGCGACGTACATCGGGCTCAAGCTCGCGCAACGCCGTCGCTTGCGGCGCCTCTACCACCTGGTGCGCATCGCGCCCGATGAAATCGCGGCGATGCTTTCGCAGGCGGAGCACGATCTCCTGATTCTCGATGCGCGTTCGCAACTCGCACGCGTCGAGGATCCGCGGACGTTGCCCTCGTCGATCGCGTTCGGCGTCGAGGATCACTTCGACATCCTTCCCCACGAGGCGCGACGCAAGACGATCGTCACGTTCTGCACCTGCCCGAACGAAGCAGCCGCGGCGCTGCTGGCCGAGCGCCTGCTCAAGGCGGGCTACGAGCGGGTGAGAGTGCTCACCGGGGGAACGCAGGCGGTCGACGTTCTCGCCGCCTGATCGGTCAGACTTCCGGGCGAGCGCCGCGAGTAGCGCCCGCGGACGCCGCGACCACGCACAGCACCGCGAGCCACTGCGACCAATGCAGCGACTCGTGCAGCACGACGAGCCCGATGAGCGCCGCCATCGCGGGCTCGAGGCTCATGAGGATCCCGAACACGCGCGGCGGCATCTTGCGAAGCGCTTCGAGCTCCGCCGAGTACGGAATCACCGACGACAGCAGCGCCACGCCGAGTCCCGCTGCCACGACCCAGGGTTGAAACAGCGCTGCTCCGCTTTCGGCGGCACCGAACGGCAACGCGACCAGGGCCGCAGCGGCCATTCCCACGGCGAGGCCATTGCCTCCCGTCGTGTGGCGCCCCAGCGCCGCGCCGATCAAGATGTACAGGCCCCAGCACGTTCCCGCGGCGAGCGCGAAGAGAAAGCCGGCGAGGTTGAGATCGCCGCGTCCTTCGGTGAGCAGGACCACGCCGGCTGCCGCGAGCAATGCCCAGAAGATATCCAGCCATCGCCTTGACCCGAACAACGCCACCGCGAGCGGCCCGAGGAATTCGATTGTGACCGCGATTCCCAGCGGGATCCGTTCGAGAGCGAGGTAGAAGCACAGGTTCATCGCTCCGAGGATCACGCCGTAGCCGATCACGACCGTCCATGCGCGGCGACTCATCCGCAGCGAGGGCCGCCACCAGAGCATCAGCACCGCCGCCGCGAAACAGAGCCGCAACGTGACCACTCCGAACGGACCGACTGCGCCGAAGAGGAGCTTGGCGAGCGCGGATCCCACCTGGACGCTCACGATGCCGACCAGCACCAGCGCCGTGGGCGGGATCGCGCGGAAAGTGAGGCTCGATGCCACGCTACGGAGGCGAGATGCGGCCCTCGAGCTTCGCGGGCGCCTTTCCCGAGGTCCACATCCAGCAGTAGCCCTCCTCGGATTTCGGAGCGAAGGTGCCTTGCGCGGATTTCACGCGATCCTTCTTCACGGGGTAGAAGACCCTGGGCTCGTGGTGATAGTGGATGTTGAAGTCCACCGGCACGTCGCTCTTCCACTCGTAGGAGCGCTTTTCTCCCGCCTTGAGCGTCATGCATTCCTCGTGGACGTCGCCCGCGGGCAATGTCACGGCGATGTGGCGGGGACCGGAATCCTCGGAACGTGCGGGCAGGGCGGCGGCGACAAAAGCCAGCAGGATCAAGCGTTTCATGGACTTATGCTAGCATTGGCTCCATGAATCGCTGGAACAGCTACTACTTCTGGTTCTTCTATCTCACGCCGATGGCGGTCGAGAGGATTTGAGCCGGGAAGCAACCAACGAATCCACGAAAACCGCCAGCCCAAAACTGGCGGTTTTTTTATGATCGGGTCCCGGCCTTCGCCGGGGTGACAGGGCACATGACGCATTACCGCACCGACGACGTACGCATCGAGCAGGGGGACGAGCTTCTCGCTCCCATGCAGGTCATGCGCGAGCTTCCCGCGACCGAGCGCTCGGAAATGGCGACGTTCGAGGGACGCAAGGCGGTGCACGACATCCTGCGCGGCGCCGACGATCGGCTGCTCGTCGTCGTGGGCCCGTGCTCGATCCACGACTACAAGGCCGCGCTCGACTACGCGACGCGCCTCGCGGCCGAGCGCGATCGCCTCAGGCACGACCTCGCCATCGTGATGCGCGTGTACTTCGAGAAGCCGCGCACGACCGTCGGATGGAAGGGATTCATCAACGATCCGCGCCTCGACGAGACCTTCGACATCAACGAGGGGATCCGGCTCGCGAGGAAGCTCCTGCGCGAGATCAACGAGGCGGGCGTGCCGTGCGCCACCGAGTTCCTTGACCTCATCTCGCCGCAGTACATCGCGGACCTGATCGCATGGGGCGCGATCGGCGCGCGCACGACGGAGTCCCAGTCCCATCGCCAGCTCGCCTCGGGCCTGTCGTGCCCCGTGGGATTCAAGAACGGCACCGACGGCAACATCCGCATCGCGGTCGATGCCATCAAGGCCGCCGCGTCGCGCCACCATTTCATCTCCGTCACCAAGTCGGGGCACG
>DATGGI010000098.1:0-9235 GCA_035308545.1 Usitatibacter sp. | reverse complement strand
TGGAAGCGAATCGCAGAATCAGGGAATGACGAGGTACTGCTGGCCACAATGTGTGGTACCGATGACGAAGCAAACCGCCTTCGCCAATCAGCTCCGTACACGGGCCTGCTACCGAAGGACGCCGTGCGAAGTCTCAATCAGAAGATCTTTCCGCCGGGCCCTAGCCCTGGCCTTGTGCTCGCGAAGGCCACCATTCGCGCCGCGCGGTTTTGGCGTGTGACTGACGATGAGTTGGCGGGCATTCTCCTACTAAATGCCACGCAGCTCGAGGCTCTGCGCCTCCAAGAGCTGGAACTGGAGCCGGGATCCCGGGACTTCCAGCGAGCTGCCCAATTCGTAAGGACCTGGATCGCGGTCAACTCACTCTTGGGCGGTAACGACAAACTGACACAGGAATGGCTTCGTCAGGCGAACCGCGAATTGTCGGACCAAATGCCAATTGACGTGATGCTGAGGCCCGAGAACCTTGCGGCACTTGCGTCCTTCGTCGAGGCGCTGGAGGACCCGTATACGGCGATGGCCCTGGAAGGAGCGGCATCTGGCGATATGCGGCCGGGCACTCGCTGGGTTCGACACCGTGCCATCCTGACCTTTGGTTCGATCGACACTGCGATGGAATGGCTATCAAAAGGCCAGCCTAGTCTAGGCGGCAGAGTTCCGCAGGAAATCATGAACACAGATGACGGCGTGCGCGAAGTTCTTCGCGTGATCGATGCGATCGAGTATTGCGATTACATCTAGCGCCTCCATGCCCTCAAGGCTCTCGTGGGGCGATCGTCCGCGTTTGAGAACTCCGAGGTGAACCTCGGGTAGATGCGATTCCTACCGAGGAGTTACATTGCTACGTCGTATCTCTAATCCGACTCGGTGCGGAAGCATAAACGTGCCGCGAGTGCAGAAATCGCCCCACATAGGCGCGCGGCTTGCACTAATCGACTGAATTCAGCGACCTGGCCGCGGCCAATGCGTGCGGAAGCATAAACGTGCCGCGAGTGCGAGGAAGCATAAACGGTGTTTTTCGGCACATTTATGCTTCCAGTCACAGGCGGCGAATGAGGCGACAGGGATTTGGTGGAGTGGAAGGGGATCGAACCCTCGACCTTCGCATTGCGAACGCGACGCTCTCCCAGCTGAGCTACCACCCCGAAAATCGACCGCAATTATAACCCGGAGAGGCCTCCGGACGCGAGATAATGGGTCCATGCGACCCCTCATCTTGGCTCTCGGGCTGCTGGCCGCATCGCTCGGCGCCCTTCCCCAGCAGGAAAACGATCCCAACCTGCAGGCTCTCGCGCGGATCCAGGCGAAGCTCAAGGAGCGCCCGAACGACGCGACGCTCTACTTCTTCCTCGCGCGATTGAAGGCCGCGCAGGGCGATGCGAAGGCCGCGACGGCGGCTCTCGAAAAATGCGCCGAGCTCGGCGACGGATTCCTGCCCGCGAAGGACCTGGGCTTCGAGAAGGTCTGGGACGATCCGGGATTCCAGGAAATCCGCGCGCGCATGGAGAAGAAGCTGCCGCGCCTCGATTACGCGCCCGTCGCGATCGAGCTCGAGGACAACCTCCTCCTCCCCGAAGGCATGGCGTACGACGCGCCGTCGGACAGTTTCTTCGTGGGCAGCGTCGCAAAGCACAAGATCGTGCGCGTCTCGCCGGGCAACGAGGTCACCGATTTCGCGGTGAACCTCGACAGCGTGCTCGGGATCGCGGTCGACGCACCGCGGCGCGTGCTCTACGCCGTGAGCACTTCCACGCTCACCTCCGAAGGCCGCAAGAACCCGCGCAACTCGATCGTCGCGTACGAGACCGACTCGCGAAACCTCAAGCGCCGCATCGAAGTGCCGAACGCCGTGCAGCTGAACGACGTCGCGGTGGCGCCGGGCGGCCGCGTGTTCACGACGGATTCCGGAATCGGCGCCGTCTACGAGATCACCGCGCAGAACACGGCACGCACGCTCGTCGAACCGCGCGTGCTTCCCGGCGCCAATGGACTCGCCGCCTCGCCCGATGCGAAGCACCTCTACGTCGCGCACAACACCGGCATCGCGGTGATCGACCTCGACAGCGGCGCGATGCGCCAGCTCGCCAACGACACGCGCGAAAACGTCTCGGCGATCGACGGCCTCTATCAATGGCATGGGCAGCTCATCGGCGTGCAGAACGTGACCACGCCGGGCCGCGTGATCCTCATCACGCTCTCGGCGGACGGCAATCGCATCGCGCGCGTGCAGACGATGCTCTCGCATCACCACAACCGCCTGGACGAGCCCACCACCGGCGCGCCGACGGACCACGGCTTCTTCCTGCTCGCCGCGACGGGCGTCGGGCACTACAACGACGAAGGCAAGATCGACAAGGCCAACGACGTGCCGAAGCCCACGATCGTCAGGGTGCTGCTGAACCCCTGATTGGATCCCGGCCTTCGCCGGGATGACATGTCACCCCGGCGGACGCCGGGGCCCAGTTTCGCCACGGTACGCCCAAAGCATCATCGCGATTCCTATCACGATCATCGGCAGCGAGAGCCACTGGCCCATCGACAGTCCCAGCGCGAGCAGCCCGAGGAAATCGTCGGGCTGTCGCGTGAATTCCACGAGGAAGCGCAGCGTCCCGTATCCCACGAGGAACGCACCCGACACGGCGCCCGCGGGACGCGGCTTGCTCGAATACAACCAGAGGATCGCGAAGAGCAGCAGCCCCTCGCCCCCGAACTGGTAGAGCTGCGACGGATGCCGCGCGATGCGATCCGGGTCGGTCTGCGGGAACCACATGCCCCACGGCAGATCCGTGGGTCGCCCGGGCAGCTCGCCGTTGATGAAGTTTCCGAGGCGTCCCGCCGCGAGGCCGATCGGAGTGAGTGGCGCGATGAAATCCATCGTCGAGAGCCACCGGAGCCTGTGGAGGCGGCAGTACACCGCGACGCCCACGAGCACTCCGATGAATCCGCCGTGGAAGCTCATGCCCCCGGTCCAGATCTTCACCATTTCGAAAGGATTCTGGAAATAGAACTCGGGCTTGTAGAAGAGGACGTACCCGAGGCGCCCGCCGAGGATCACGCCGACCACGCCATAGAGCAGCATGTCGTCCACGTCGCGTTCGGTGAGCCCGTTGCCCAGTCCGTGGCGCACGCGCCACTTGCCGAGCACGATGAACGCGATGAACGCGACAACGTACATGAGCCCGTACCAACGAACGGCAAGCGGGCCCAGCGAAAAGACGACGGGGTCGAACTGGGGATGTACGAGCAAGGCGTGTCCCGGGGAATCATGCGGCTGAGCGCCGCATTATCCCAGAGACACGCCCGTGTTTGCCGGTGTTCCTTGCCGCTTAGTGGGCAAGCCACTCACGCAGGTCGTGGGCGACAGGAGCCGGCCGTTCGACCAGTTCGTGCGTCGGCATGAGCCCCGCGATGATTCCGAGGACCCCCACGGCCAGGAGGCCGAGTGCCCCGATGACCGAAACCTGGACGAGACCGAAGAGCAAGCCATCGACCAGCGCGGCCGGCACGAACGACGCGATCCCGAGGACCAACGCCATGATTCCGAGCAACAGGGCAACGTATCTCATGATCTTTGCTCCCATCTTTGTTGGTGGTATCCGGTAGACCCCGGGTCATTCGCGGGGTGCCGGCGCTTTCGCCTCGACTTGGCGTCAGCCATTTCCTACGCGGTCGTCTAGAATTGGATCCATGACTGCCAAATTCCGCTCGTTCACGATCACGAAGGGCGTCGCGCGCTCGCCCAACCGCTCGATGCTGCGCGCCATCGGCTACAAGGACGCGGACTTCGAGAAGCCCATCGTCGGCATCGCGAACGGCCACTCGACGATGAATCCGTGCAACGCGGGCATCCAGCCGCTCGCGGATGCCGCCGATGCCGCCGCGCGCGCCGCGGGCGCGATGCCCCAGATGTTCGGCACGATCACCGTGACCGACGGCATCTCCATGGGCACGGAAGGCATGAAGTACTCGCTCGTATCACGCGAAGTGATCGCGGACGCGATCGAGACGGCGACGCAAAGCCAGTTCATGGACGGCATCCTCGCCATCGGCGGCTGCGACAAGAACCTTCCGGGCGCGATGATGGGGATCCTCCGCATGAACATCCCCGCGATCTGCGTGTATGGCGGGACCATCAAGCCCGGCCACTACAAGGGCAAGGACCTGCAGATCGTCTCGGTCTTCGAGAGTGTCGGTGCGTTCACCGCCGGCAAGATGTCGCAGGAAGACTTCGAGTGCATCGAAAGGAAGGCGCTTCCCGGCGTGGGCGCTTGCGGCGGCATGTACACCGCGAACACGATGTCCTCGTCGGTGGAAGCGGTCGGCCTGTCGCTCCCGTATTCCTCGACGATGGCGGCCGAGGACGGCGAGAAGCGCGAGAGCGCGGCCGAGAGCATGCGCGTGCTCGTGGCGGCGGTGAGGAACAACCTGCGGCCCCGCGACATCGTGACGCGCAAGTCCATCGAGAACGCCGTGGCGGTGATCATGGCCACGGGCGGTTCCACCAACGGCGTGCTGCATTGGCTCGCGATCGCCCACGCGGCCGGCGTGCGCTGGACGCTGGATGACTTCGAGCGCGTGCGCCGCAAGGTGCCGGTGCTCTGCGACATGAAGCCCTCCGGCCGCTACGTCGCGGTGGATCTCCACAAGGCGGGCGGCGTCCCGCAAGTGATGAAGATGCTGTTGAAGCACGGCCTCATCCACGGCGACTGCATGACGATCACCGGCAAGACCGTCGCCGAGAACCTGAAGGACGTTCCCGCCGAGCCGCGCGGGGACCAGGACGTGATCCGCCCGTGGTCGGATCCGATGTACGTGCAGGGACACCTCGCGGTGCTGAAGGGGAACCTCGCGCCGGAAGGTTGCGTCGCGAAGATCACGGGCCTCAAGAATCCGTCGATCACGGGTCGCGCGCGGGTCTTCGACTCCGAGCCCAAGGCGATGGACGCGATCCTCGCGGACCGCATCAAGCCCGGCGACGTGGTCGTGATCCGCTACGAAGGGCCCAAGGGCGGTCCCGGGATGCGCGAGATGCTCGCGCCCAGCTCGGCGCTCATCGGAAAGGGATTGGGCGAATCCGTGGGCCTCGTCACCGATGGGCGATTCTCCGGGGGAACGTGGGGAATGGTCGTGGGCCACGTCACGCCGGAAGCCTTCGAAGGCGGCCCCATCGCGCTGCTGAAGGAAGGGGACTCCATCACGATCGACGCGAAGAAGCGCCTCATCCAGGTGAACGTGCCGAAGGCGGAGCTCGCGAGGCGCAAGGCAAAGTGGAAGCAGCCCAAGCCGCGCTATTCGTCGGGCGTGCTCGGCAAGTACGCGAAACTCGTCGGAGACGCGAGCCACGGCGCGGTGACTGACTGATGAAGGTGAAGCGCGTCACTGCAGTGCTCATGGTCGAGCGAGTCGAGCCCACGGCCGAATTCTTCAAGCTCGTGGGCTTCGCCGCGACGATCGAAGTGCGTGAGGGAAGCGGGATCGGCTTCGCGCTGCTCGAACGCGACGGGACGCAGGTCATGGTCCAGACACGCGACAACGAACGCGAATCGGCGGCACTGCGCACCGCCACGCGCCAATCGCGGGCCGCGCTCGTGTTTCTCGAGGTCGACGACCTCGATGCGGTGATGGATGCGCTACGCGCGATGGCGCCGCTCGTCGATCGCCACAGCACCTTCTACGGCGCCGACGAGATCACCTACACGGAACCGGGCGGCAACCTCGTCACGTTCGCGCAGTTCACGAGGTAGCGTCACTCGCTGAGGGAAGCAGTCACCGCGTCGATCTTCGCCATCACCTCCGGCGTCAACTTGGCGATCACCTCCGCGGCCTTCAGGTTCTCGCCGACCTGCGAGACGCGTGAAGCGCCGGTGATCACGGTCGAGACGTTCGGGTTGCGCGCGCACCACGCGATCGCCAGTTGCGCGAGCGTGCAGCCGAGATCCTTCGCGACGGCCTCGAGCTTGCCGACCGCGTCGTTCCTCGCCTTGTCGGTGAGCCCCTCCACGAGGAACTTCATGCGTGGAATCGCGCCGCGGCTGTCCGGCGGCACGCCGTTACGATACTTGCCGGTGAGCAATCCCGACGCGAGCGGGCTCCAGGTGGTGAGGCCGAGGCCGATGTCCTCGTAGAGGCGCTTGTACTCGGTCTCGACGCGCGCGCGGTGGAAGAGGTTGTACTCGGGCTGTTCCATCACGGGCTTGCGCAGGTGGTGGCGCTCGGCGATCTGCCACGCTTCCATGATCTCGACACCGCTCCACTCGCTCGTGCCCCAGTAGAGCGCCTTGCCGCGTTCGATCATGTCGTGCATCGCCCAGACCGTCTCTTCCATCGGGGTGTTGGGGTCCGCGCGATGGCAATAGACGAGATCGACGTAGTCGAGCTTCAGGCGCTTCAGCGATCCGTCGATCGCGTTCATGAGGTACTTGCGATTGAGCGTCGCCTTCTCGTTGGGGCCGTCGCTGATGCCCCAGAAGAATTTCGTGGAGACCACGTATTTCAGGCGCGGCCAGGCGAGCTTGGCGAGCGCCTCACCCATGATCTCCTCGCTCTTGCCCGCCGCGTAGACCTCGGCGTTGTCGAAGAAATTGACGCCGCCATCCCACGCCGCGGCCATGCACTCGTGCGCCGCCTTCGTGTCGAGCTGGTTGCCGTACGTCACCCACGAGCCGAAGGAAAGCTCGCTCACCTTGAGGCCGGAACGGCCCAATCGTCGATAGTTCATGTAACGGAGTGTCAAAGAAGGAACGGAGGGAACGGTTAGGATACCGGATGACGATGACCGATCCCTCCCGACGCAACGTCTGGCTGCTCGCCCTCTGCCAGGCGCTGCTCCTCATGAACGCGGTCACCAACATCTCGGTGAGCGCGCTCGCGGGCTATGCGCTCGCGAGCAACAAGGTGTTCTCGACGTTGCCGTCCATGTGCTACGTGATCGGCGCCGCGGTCACGACCTATCCGGCCTCGATGTGGATGAAGCGGGTCGGCCGCCGCAACGGCTTCCTCACGGGCGGGGCCCTCGGCCTCGTCGGCTCGGTTCTCGCCACGCTCGCCATGGCCGAAGCGAGCCTTGCGCTGCTTTGCCTCGGCACGATGCTGCTGGGCGCGTACAACGCCTTCGGCCAGTACTACCGGTTCGCCGCGGCCGACGCGGCGCCTGCCGACTTCAAGGCGAAGGCGATCTCCTATGTGCTCGCCGGCGGAGTGCTGGGCGGCGTGATCGGCCCGGAATTGAGCAAATACACGCGCACCCTGGCGCAGCCGGAATTCTTCGCGTCCTATGCGTCGCTCTTCGTGTATTCGCTCGCCGCCATGGCGATCGTCTCGCGGCTTCGCCTCGTCGAGGCCGCCGAGGATGCCTCGCATCAGCCCGCGCGACCGCTTTCGGAAATCGTCGCGCAGCCCACGTTCATCGTGGCCGCCCTGGTCGCGGCGCTCGGCTATGCCGTCATGAGCCTGCTCATGACCGCCACGCCCCTCGCGATGGGTTTCTGCGGCCACCCGTACACGGCGGCGGCGAGCGTCATCTCCGCGCACGTGGTCGGCATGTTCGGCACCTCGTTCTTCACGGGCTCGCTCATCAAGCGCTTCGGCGTGCTCCAGGTGATGATGGCCGGCGTGGCGATCATGGCCGCCTGCGTGGGCGTCGCGCTCTCGGGCCAGGAGATCGCGACCTTCTGGGTGGCGCTCCTGCTCCTGGGCATCGGCTGGAACTTCATGTACATCGGCGGCTCGACGCTGCTCACCGAGGCGTACCGGCCCTCCGAGAAGGCGAAGGCCCAGGGCGTGAACGAGATGGCGATCTTCGCGGTGCAGGCGGTAGCCGCGCTTTCCTCCGGCGTGCTCGTGAATTCGCGCGGCTGGAACACGCTCAACTACGTGGCGTTGCCGGCGATCCTGGCGGCCGGCGCATTCGCCGCGTGGCTGCTCTGGAAGCGCGGACTTCGACGTCCGAAAATGGCGAGCGGATAGGCTTGCGAGGCGGATAATCGCGTCATGGTCCTCGATGACGCCACTTGCTACAGAGCCCTCAAGTCCCACGACGCCCGTTTCGACGGCCGCTTCTTCGTGGGGGTGCGCACCACGCGCATCTACTGCCGCCCCGTCTGCACGGCGCGCATTCCCCATCGCGAGAACTGCCGCTATTTTCCGAGCGCGGCCGCCGCGGAGAGCCAGGGATTCCGTCCGTGCCTGCGCTGCAGGCCGGAGCTCGCGCCCGGATTCGCCGCGGTCGATGCCAATCGCCGCCTCGCGCAATCGGCCGCGAGCCTGATCGAAGATGGCCGCCTCACCGATGCGCGCCTGCCCGATCTCGCCGCCACGCTCGGCGTCACCGACCGCCACCTGCGCCGAGTCTTCCAGGATGAGTTCGGCGTCGCGCCCGTCGAATACGCCCAGACGCAGCGCCTGCTCCTCGCGAAAAGGCTCCTCACCGATACGCGGCTGCCGGTGATCGACGTGGCCATGTCCGCGGGCTTCGCGAGCCTGCGGCGCTTCAACGATCTCTTCCGCAAGCGCTATCGCATGACGCCCGGCGAGCTTCGCCGCGCCTCGAAGGCGGATGTCGCCGACCGCTTCGCTTTCGATCTCGCATTCAGGCCACCCTACGACTGGGATGCGATGCTCTCGTTCCTGCGCAAGCGCGCGATCGCCGGAGTCGAAGCAATCGACCGCGGGACTTACGTGCGCTCGATCCGCGTCGAGCGGCAGGGCAAGGCGCACACCGGGTACATCGCGGTCTCGCCTTCGAAGCGCCGCGCGGCGCTCCGCGTGGTGGTGAGCGCCTCGCTCGCGCCCGTGCTGCCCGTCGTGCTGTCGCGGGTGAAGCACCTCTTCGACCTCGGCTGCCATCCGGACGAGATCGCGAAGGCCCTGGGCCCGCTCGCCAGGAAGCATCCTGGGTTGCGGCTTCCCGGCGCCATCGACGGCTTCGAGATCGCGGTACGCGCGATCCTGGGCCAACAGGTGACGGTGCACGCCGCCACCACGATCGCAGGACGCTTCGCCGCGGCATTCGGCGAAGCGATCGAGACGCCGAGCGCGGACGTGAACCGGGTCTTTCCGACGGCGGAACGCATCGCGGCTCTCGAGCCGCGCGAAGTCGCGGCCCAAGGCGTGATCGCGGCGAGGGCCCGCGCCATCGTGGAGCTCGCGCGCGCCCTCTCGAGCGGAAAGCTCCGCCTCGATCCGACGGCCGATGTCGAATCCACGGTCGCCGCGCTCGACGAGTTGCCGGGAATCG